>NZ_CP043627.1:3276562-3606875 GCF_016804325.1 Methylobacterium aquaticum | reverse complement strand
CACGCCATCGAGGAGCGGCTGGATCATCCGCTTCTGGAGGCCGAGCATGCTCGCCTGCAGCAAGGCGTGGACCAGGCTGACGGCGACGCCGGTCACGGTCATCAGGGCGGTGGCGAACACCACGCCGTCCTGGGCCGGCAGGTTCTTGTGCAGCAGCAGCGTTGCGGCGACCCCGATGGTGATCAGCAGGGCCTCCAGGGCGGATTCGAGGGCGTGCAGGGTGCTGCCGAAGCGGTCGGAGGCGAGAAAGCGCTCCTTGAGGCCGAGGAAGCTCTCGGCGAAGAGGCGCAGGAAGCGCAGCTCCGCCCCCATCGCCCGTACGGTCTCGACCTGGGACAGGGCCTCGTGAGAGAGCGAGATCCAGCTCGTCGGCGAGCACGGGCCGGAGAACAAGGTGGCGACCTGCCTGCGCGCGATTCCCGCCGCGAGCGCCACGGCTGCGATCATGCAGGCGAGGCAGAGCGCGCCGGCGAGCGGCGCCGTCCGCATCAGAAGGCCGAGGCTCGGCAAGGCGACCAGGAAGCCTCCGGCCAGGGTCAGGCCGATCTTCCAGGTGCTGCGGTGCCAGGTCTCGACGCAATGGGTGATCAGCGTCGCGGCGGCCGGCGGCGGCACCTTGCCGGGCGGCTGGACCCGGGCATAGCGGATGATCCGGTCGATCGCCGCGGTGCGCAGCATCAGGCCGGTACGGCCGTCGATGCGCAGCTGGCTCACCCCGGCGGCGAGCCGCGTCACCATCGTGGCGAGCACCAGCCCGAGCAGCATCACGGCGACGTGGTTGAGCAGGCCGAGATCGTGGCCCGGGATCACGATGTCGGTGACGGCGAAGTTGGCGAGCGGCAGGAGCGACAGGATCAGGCCGGACAGGAAGGTCATCGCCGCGAAGGCGGCGAGGTCGCGGGTCTTGGTGCGCAGACCATAGGCCAACAGGTCGCGGACGGTGATCGCCCGGTCCGGCAGGGCCGGGCTCAGCACCCAGCCGCGGCGCAGCGAGGTATACCCGGAGGAAAAGCGCCGGGGCCGGCCGGGGCTCAGCCCGTCGACCATCCGCCAGGCCGAGCCGGACGGGATGAGGGCGAGCGGCGCGGCGTCCTCCGGGCGCTCGGCGATGAGCGGCAGGGCGTGCCGGCGCTGCCAGCCGGGTTCGAGCACCACCGCCCGGGCGATGAGACCCGAGGCTCGGGCGACGCGGGGTACCGCCTCGTCCAGGCTCTCGCCGGGACCCCGGGCCGCACCGGCATCGGGCTTGATGCCGAACACCGTCGCGACCGCCCGGATCGCGGCATTGAGCGGCGCCTCGGAGGCCGCGAAGCCGCCGCCGGTGGCGGGATCGAGCATCGTCTCGACCCGGCCGAGCACCGCCTCAATGGCAGCGTTGTCGGGATCGGCCTGCGGCGAGGCGGGTTCGCGTTCGGCGGCTGTGGCGGCGCGCGACATCAGGCGACATCCAGCAGGGGAGCGGGCGCCGGGCAGCCGGCGGCGGGAAGGGCGGGGAGCCCGGCGGGCGGCTGCGTGGCAGGCGCGGCGAAGAACCGGGACGGGGGGCCGCGCTCGGCAATGCCGCCGCCTCCGACGAGGATCGCCTCGTCGCAGCGCAGGGCGGTACCGGCCCGATGCGTCACGATCACGATGGCGGCCCCGGAGGCCCGCAGCATCTCCAGCACCTCCTCCTCGGCGGCCGGGTCGAGGGCGCTCGTCGTCTCGTCGAGGACGATCACCGCGGGGTCGCGGGCGATCGCCCGGGCAAGCGCCAGGCGCTGCATCTCGCCGCCGCTCAGGCCGGTCTCGCCGCCGACGATCCGGGTGAGCAGGCCGCCGGGACGCTTCGTCACGGCCTCCGTCAGGCCAGTGCGGGCGACCGACCTCAGTACCGTCTCGGGAGGGATACTTGGATCCCAGAGCTGGACGTTGTCGGCGATGCTGCCGGTGAAGCTCGACGGCGCCTGCCCGACATAGACCAGCCGTCGGCGCAGCACGCGGTGCGGCCAATCGGCGAGGGGTACGCCGTCAAGGGCGACGACCCCCTCGCTCGGGTCGACGAGGCCCGCCATCAGCCGCGCCAGGGTCGACTTGCCGGCGCCGGAGGGCCCGACGATCGCGACGAGCCGGCCGGGCGCCAGGGCGAGGTCCATTCCCGAGAGGAGCGGCCGGCCGGGGCTGTGCGCGTAGCCGACCCCCTGCAGGGTCAGGCGGCCGTCGCCATCGCTCACCGGGCCCCGTTCGCGTCCGTCGAAGGCGGCGGCGCAGCCATGGTCCTCCAGGTCGGACAGCCGCATCAGGGCGCCGGCCGCCTCCTGCACGGTGCAGAGGCCCGCCGTCAGCGCGTTGAGCGGCTTGTTGAGGAGCCCCGCCAGCATCTGGGTGGCCACGAGGTCGCCGAGCGACAAGGTGCCGTCGATCGCCCGCACGGCGCAGACCACCAGCACCACGCCGGTGAGGACGAGGCCCGACGCCACGGGTCCGAGCGACGAGACGATCCGCAGGAGTCCGAGGCGCTGCTCGGTGGCGATGGCGGCGTCCTCGGCGGCGGTCCAGCGCGAGAGAAGCAGGTCCTCGCGGCCGAGCATGACGTAGGTCGACAGGTTCGCCATGCCGGCGGTGCCGATGCCGGCGGCCCGGCCCTCGGCGAGCTGGTGCTCGCGGGTCCGGTCGGCGAGGCGGCGCGCCACGAGGGTCAGCACCGCAAGGCTCGTCCCTGCCGCCGCCACCGCCGCCAGCATGATGACGGGGTCGTAGAGCGAGATCACCGCCAGGTAGGCGACGACCAGCACGACCTGCGGGATCATGTTGGCGAGCGGCCCCGCGATGGTGCCGCCGAGATCCGAGCCGATGCGGATGCGCGACACCACCTCGCCGGCGCTGCGCTGGGCGTAATAGGCGAGCGGCAGGGTCAGGGCATGGGCAAAGCCCCGTAGCGCCGAGACCGCGCCGATCTTGATCTTCCAGCCGGCGACGGTCCAGGCCGACAGGAAGGAGATGCCCGCCTGCGCCAGCGCGACGCCCAAGAACACCAGGACCAGGGCCGGCGCCCAGGCGGCCTGGTGGGCGGCGAGCACGTGGTTGATGAGGGTGCTGACCGCACCGGTGAGGGCCAGCCCCGGGATCACCGCCAGGATCCCGGTCACGAGGCTGACCACGAGGGCATCGCGGGAATGCAGCGCCTCGCCGACCAGCGTGGCGAAGGCGGAGGGCGGCCGGCCGCCGGTCGCGAACTCGTCCCCCGGCTCCATCGCCAGGGTGAGGCCGGTGAAGCACTCGCCGAACTCCGACGCCTCGACCGCGCGCCGTCCCTGGGCCGGATCGACGATGTGGTAGCGCCCGCCGGACACCGCCTCCAGCACCACGAAGTGGTTGAAGCACCAGTGGAGGATCTGCGGCATCGGCAGGGCCGCGAGGTCGGCCGGCTCGCGCCGGAAGGCCAGGGCGACGAGGCCGTAGCTGCGCGCCGCCTCGATCAGGCCGTGGGCGTCGACGCCGTCGCGGGAGGTGCCGCAGCGCTCGCGCGCCTCCTCGAGGGTGATCCAGCGGCCATGGGCGGCGAGCACCATGGCGAGGCTGGCCGCCCCGCATTCCGTGGCCTCCATCTGGAGGAACAACGGGGTCCGCCTCCGATGCAGCAGCGCGCGCAACATCACATCCGTCCGGGTGGGAGAGTGGGAGCCGGAGCGCCGATCATTCGCTTGCCCCGAACAGCTTGCGCAGGGCGGGGACGGCCAGCGACAGCAGGGTCTCGCGCTCGATGGTGATGCGGCTGCTCGTCGGGGTGCCGGGGGTCAGGCGCATGTCCGGCCCCTCGCCCGAGGTCCAGGCATAGCCCGAGGGCGTGCTCGGGTCGCGGTGGAGCGCGATGCGGACTGCGAAGGGCGCGCCGCCGCCGGTGGCCTGCTGGACGAGCGCCGCGTTGCCGAGGATGCGGGTGAGCGCCCGGTCGGTGATCGGGGCCTCCGACACCTCCATCACGGTGCCGCGCACCCGGCCCTGCTCGCGGCTCGGCAGGGAGGAGGGCCGGATCTGAACCTCGTCGCCGACTTGGACCAGCTTGCCGTCCGACATCGACACGTAGGTGACCGCCTCGATCTTGCCGCTGGCGGTGGCCGGGATCACGCTCAGCACCGGTGCGCTCGCTGTGACGAGGCCGTTGCGCTCCGCCGACAGTTCGGCGACCGTGCCGCTCACCGGGCTGCGAAGCTCGGCACCCCGGGCGATCTCGGCCTTCAGCGCGGTGATCTCCGAGGTCAGCTGCTCGATCTGGAAGTTCAGGGCGAGGCGCTCGCGCTCATGCCGCCCCGCCGTTGCCTGCGGCTCGGCCTCGAGGGCGTAGAGTTCGGTGCGGGCGCCGGCCAGCTGCTCGGCGGCCTGCTGGGTCGCCGCCTTGACCTCGTAGACCCGGCTGCGGGTGGTGACGCCGAGTTCGAGCAGCTTGATCTGCGCCTGCTCCAGGTCGCGCTGCCAGGCGAGGCGCTTCTCCAGGTTCTCGATCCGGCCGGTCAGGGCCTTGCGGCGCTCGGCCCGGGTCTTGACCTCGGAGGTCTGCTCGGCCGCCAGCAGGGCTTCGGTCTCGCGGTATTTCCGCTTCAGGGAATCGAGGTCGCGCTCGCTCTTGCTCAGCGTGTTGAGCCGCTCCGGCAGGCGCATCCGCGCCACCACTTGGCCGACGCTGACGTAATCGCCTTCGTGGACCAGCACCGCCTCGACGATGCCGTCCATCGGCGAGCGCACCGGCTGCAGCAGCTCGCCGGAGGAATCGAGGAAGACGCCATTGCCGTCGACCCGCACCGGGACGTGGACGAAGCCGCTCCACACCACCGCCACGACCGTCAGGCCGACCACGGCCAGGAGGGCGTGCCGGGTCATGCTGGTGGTGACGTGCATCGCCCCCTGAAGGGAGTCGATGCGGCTGTGCGCGCGCAGCGCCTGGGGGCGGAAGAGGGTGATCGACATGGCGCGTCCCGTGTCCGGCCTGAGGACGGCGTCCGGTCCACCGGCGCCAGGGAAGGAGGAGAGGGGTGGCCAGCCGTCAGGCGAGGCCGGCGAGGCGTCCTATCACCGGATGGCCGCCGTCCAGGAGCTGGCCGACCCGGCCGGCGAGCAGCGACAGGATCAGGTCGTCGTAGGTCATGCCGTGCTGGGCAAGACCCATGGAGACCAGGCTGGTCACGCCGGGGGAGGGGGCCTTCAGGTCCGGCTTCGGGTTCGCCTCCAGAACGAAGAGGCGGCCCTCGGCGTCGCTTCGCAGATCGAGCCGCACCAGGGCTTCGAGGGCGAACTCGTCCGCCACTGCACGGGCGATCCCGTCGAGGGTGCTCAAGACCTCGCGATCCCGGTCCGGGCAGAGCAGGCGGGCGCGCTCCCCGGTGATCGGGCGCAGGTCCATCGAGGTGAAGATGGTCTCGCCGGGCTCCAGCACCCGCTCCAGTGCCGAGAACACGAACGGGTCGTCCCGCCGCGACAGGCGCCCGCCCGACACGACCACCCGGCCGGCGACCGCCACGCAATATTCCGCGCCGCCGAGATAGGGCTCGATCAGCACAGCCCCGTGCGTCGCCGCATGCACGGCGGCGACCGCCTCGCGCAGCTCCGGAACGCTCTCGACATAGGTCACGTTCAGGGAGGCCCGCCCCGAGACCGGCTTGACCACGAACGGGCCGCGATGCCGGCCGAAGGTCCGCGCGAAACGGCGCGCGAAGGCACGGTCCGCCATCGGGCGCAGGCCGTCCGGATCCGGACGCACCAGCAGGGACGGCGCCGTCGGGATCCCGGCGGCGGCGAGCTGGCGCTTGAAGCGGTGCTTGTCGTCGAGGAGCGCCGCCACCAGGGGATCGTGGCCGACATAGGGCAGCCCGCACAGTTCGAGCATCCCGGGGGCATGCGCCATCGCCGCCCGCCCCTGGACGCCGGCGGTATTGAGCCAGGCCATGTGGGAGCGGCCGGACGCGAGCGCACCGGCGAGGCCGAGATCGTCGGGCAGCACCGCGACCTCCTCCCGGAGCCCCAGCCGCGTCAGCGCCGCGGCGATGTCGCGCGCCACCGGCTCGTAGCTCTTCCAGGAGCGGTGGTTGGCGGCAGGGTGCAGCACCGCACCGTCCCGGTTCTTTTCGCCGGCATGGATCACCGCGAGCCGCAAGCGCCGGAACAGCACCTCCACGGCCCTCGCCAGATCGTCCGCCGACAGGCGCGCGGTGACGTGCTCGGCGGTTCGCGCACGATGAAACGCCAAGGCGGCAACGTTCGTCACGCTCTCGACTCCTTCTCAAGACTACCACAGATGCCAACTGCGCAGCAGTTCAAAGATTATATCCGAGATATTACTAGTAAACTACAGGAAATGCACGGCGACAAATCGATTTGAATTTTCGACCAGAGCTCACGCGTCGATGACGGACGCAGCCATCGGTGCGTCCCGCGACCGTGGAGCCGCCGCTCGGGGCGGATCCGCCTCAGCGCGACGCGGTCCGTTGAAGGCCGATCGCCTCCGCGATTCCCCGCAGCGAGTCGATCTCCCGTCCGATCGCCGAGGCTGTCTCGGCGCTGCCGCGCAGGCGATGCACGGCGCCCTGGGCCTTCATCAGATCCTTGAACCGGGGCGTCGCAGCGGCCCGCAGGAGCGCCTCCTCGAGTCGGCCGATCACCTCGGGCGGCGTGCGGGCTGGCGCGATCAGGCTCCACCACAAGACCGTCTCGGCATCGCCGAGGCCGAGATGCGCCAGGCCCTGCGCCTCCGGCATCACCGGGTTGTCGCTGGCCGAGGTCAGCATCAGGCATCGCGCCCGCTTCTCCCGCAGATGGGGCAGGATGGCCGAGAGCGAGCCGCCATAGATGTCGACCTGACCGGCCAGGAAGGAGCGGGCGGTGTCGACTGCGCCGACGAACGGCACCGATCGGACCTGCGCGCCGACGGCGCGGAAGATGCGCTCGGTCCCCAGATGCAGGATGCCGCCCATCCCGTCATTGCCGAGGGTGTAGCCGCCGGGCCGGGTTTTCAGCGCGTCCACCAGCCCACGGGCCGACTCCGCCGGGAAATCGGGCCGCACGCACAGGACGTATGACGAGAACCCGACGGACATGACCGGCCGGTAGCTTCCAGGGCCGTAGGGCAGCGTGCCGGCCAGGGGGGCGGCGGTGAGAGGGCTGTTCCACGTGAAGGCGACCGTGTACCCGTCCGGTGCCGATGCGACCGTGCGGGCGATGCCGTCGGTGCCGCCGTTCCGGGGGCGGTTGTCGACGATCAGCGTCTGTTTGAGGTCCTCCTCGGCCAGGGCGGCGAGTTCGCGCGCGAACACATCGGTGCCACCGCCCCGCGGCGCCGGGACGACGATGACGATCGGCTTGACCGGATAGGTCCCGGCAGCGCGGGCTGCCGTCGCGCCGACCCCCGGCGGCACGAGGCAGGCGAGCGCCGCGGCGAGGGGCAGGAATCGGTCCGGGTTCCGCTGCAAAGCGCCCGGGCCTCGCGGGAGCCGAGAGCGCGGCCCAGGCGCTTGACCGCCGGATGATGCTCTTGGTCCTCGATGCTGCCGAGTTCTCAGCCGCCAAGTTTCCCGGGACGAACGGGTATTCCCTTCGTCACAGACTGCTCTGGGGCTTTCGTGCCGTGGTTGTGCCCGCCGCCAGCGCATCATCACCCATTCCGTAGCGTTCGAGTGTGTCCGGGACGATAGGTGCGGCAGGTTAAGGAATCATACAGTCCTTGTTCGCGTGAGCTATGCCGACTCACCGCTTCATACTGATGGGGCGCATCTGTATAAGAAGTTTGCTCTGAATCCGGCGCCCATGTTCGAGACGCTGGGCCCGAAGGTTTAACCTTTGGCTTCGACTTTGAGCCTGGCCGGGCGCGGGTGGCCGGGCGGCGAGGGGGAGCGGGATCGTGACGACAGGCAGCAGTGGCCTTCGCGCGCGGAGGATGAAGGATGCGATCGTCCTCGTGCTCCTCGCGGCCTCGTCGCTGCTCCTCCTGCTCTACATCGCGTTCAGCGACGCCACCCGCGTGGCCGAGCAGATCCAGACCGAGAAGCTGCTGGCCCAGGGGCGCATCCTGCAGGGCGAGATCGAGCGCTTCGTCCGCCCCGGCCTGCCGATCCATCAATTCGTGGGCTTTCCCGCCCGGGCCGAGGCGGCGCGGGAGGCGGATGCGCTGATCGACGGGATCGGCCTGCGCGATCCGGCCGGGCGGCCGGTCTTTCCCGGCTGGGACTCGCCGGCCTGCGACGCCGCCCGGGCCACGATCATGCAGGTCGCGGCCTCGACCGCCGTGACGTGCCAGACCGGCGATGCGATCCGCGTCGCCCTTCCGGTGGCGGACCGTTTCGAGCGCGTCGGCGACATCGTCCTGACGACGCAGCGACGCGCGATCGCCGCGCAGGTCGAACGCGTCTTCGCGTCGCTCCTCGCCGTGGTCCTGGCCGTCACGGCGGCCTTCGCCCTCGTCGTCCTCGCCCTTCCCGCCGCTCTCGACGAGGCCCGGCGCTGGCGCCGGACCGGGCTCGCCTTCGTCGCGGCCTTCCTTGGCACGACCGTCGTGATCGTCGGCGCCCTGATCGGGATCTATTCCGACGGCGCCCAGGCGCGGGCGACCTCGCTGTCCCGCAGCCTGGCGATCCGGCTCGACGACATCGTCGCCTACGGCCTGCGCTTCGACGACATCACGGGGCTCGACGCGCTGTTTGCCGAGTATCGCCAGGTCCATCCCGACATCCGGGCCGCCGCCCTGGTGGTGGATGGCCGAATCCGGGCGCAGAGTGGCGGTGCGGAGGTCGGCCAGTCCTGGGCCGCCGATCCCGGCGACTTCGACTACGCGGTCACCGTGTCGGCGCCGGGGGCAAAGCCTGTGGTCCAGGTCCGGGTGGCGCTGCCGCGCAGCACGGTCTATGCCCAGGTCGCACGAAGCGCGAAGAACTTCGCGGCCCTGCTCGTCGCCTGCGGGCTGATCGCCGGCATCCTGATGGGCGCTGCCCGCGCCGCGCAGGGCCGGGGCGGGGAGGGGACGGAATCGACCCGCGGCGAGGCTGCCGGCGCCCTCGTCACGCCGGTCTTCTTCCTGGCGATCCTCTCCGAGCATCTCTGCTACGCCTTCCTGCCGCAGACGATCCAGGCGGCGGCCGCCGCCGCGGGTCTGCCGGCAGGGGCGGCCTCGGCGCCCTTCGTCGCCTATTACCTGGCCTTCGCCCTCGCCCTGCTGCCCGCCGGCCGGCTCGAAGGCCGGGTCTCCGCGAGGTCCCTCATCCTCGCCGGCCTCGTCCTCTCGGCCCTCGGGCTGGGGGTGATGGCGGGTGCCTCCACCCTCGCGGGGGCCCAGTTCTGGGCGGCGCTCGCGGCGCGGGGCCTGTCGGGCATCGGCCAGGGCATCCTGTTCATCGGCGTCCAGGCCTACCTCCTTGCCACCGCTTCTCCGGCGCGCAAGACCAGGGCGGGCGGCGTCATCGTGTTCGGCTTCCAGGCCGGGATGATCGCCGGGATGGCGATCGGCTCGCTGCTCGTCTCCTCGCTGCAGCCGAAGGGCGTGTTCGCCCTTGCTGCCCTGGTGGCCGCGACGGCGGCGCTCTACGTCCGCCTGACCCTGCCGTCCCTCCGCGCGCCGGCCCGTCCGGCGCCGGCCTCCGCAGCGCCGCTCGGGCGGGTCGTCGCGACCCTCCTGCGCGACCGTACCTTCCTGGCGACCATCCTGCTGATCGGCGCCCCCGCCAAGGCCGTGCTCACCGGCATCGTGCTGTTCGGCCTGCCGCTCCTGCTGGCCCGGCACGGCCTGCCGAAGGAGGATATCGGGCAGATGACGATGCTCTATGCCGGCGCGGTCATCCTCGCGTCGCATGTCGCCTCGGCCCGGGCGGACCGCACCAACGACACGACCGGCCTCCTCGTGCAGGGCGCCGGTCTCACCGGGTTCGGGCTGATCCTGATCTCCCTGGCCGGCGGCGGGCCGATCGCGCTCGCCGTCGCCGGGGTGACGGTGATCGGACTGGCGCACGGGCTCGTCAACGCGCCGATCCTCACCCACGTGGTCGAGGCGCGGATCGCCGCGCGCGTCGGCACCGCCAACGCCGCCGCCGCGTATCGCTTGCTCGAACGGGGCGGGCACGTGCTCGGTCCGATGATCGTCGCGCAGGTCTTCCTGATGGCCGGGCAGACATTCCAGGCAATGGCCTGGATCGGCGCCGCTACCCTGGCGTCCGGCCTGCTGTTCCTCGTGCTGTCGCGCCGCTCCGACGATGGCGCCGCGGAGGCCATCCAGTGACGAGCCCGGCCGTGATGCCCTTCACCCCCATCCGGCGCCGCACCGCGCCGATCGGTCTCGCCCGTTTCCTCCCAACGGTCGTCGTTGCACTCGTGGTCGGGGTCGTCGTGGCCGGGGCGGTGCCGGCGGCGCGTGCGGCGGAATGGTTCCACCCCGGCGACGAAGCCCTCGCCGGCTGGTCCGTGGAGCGGAGTCCCGACCGGCCGCAGGAGGTGACCCTCCGCCCGCGGCACGCCCCGGCAGGACCGTTGCGCCGGGTGATGGTGGTCTATCCGCGGCAATCCGACGCCTACGACGTCGCGATGGCGACGATGCTCGCCGTCTTCTCACGGAAAGGCCAGGACCAGGGACACCACCTCGTCGTGACGGCCGTCAATTTCGGCAATGACGATGCCAGGGGGCGGGCCGTCCTGCAGCGTGCGGCCGACGAGGGGTTTTCCCTGATCCTGGCCATGGGATCCGAGAGCACCGCCTGGCTCTGGGAGCATTACCGCGGCGGCGCGATTCCAGTGGTGACCGTCTGCGCGAAGGACCCGGTTCTGCTCGGGCAATCCCCGGGCTACGACCGCGGCTCGGGGACGAATTTCGCCTTCACGTCCCTCAACGTCCCGATCGACGTGCAGATGGCCTATCTCACGACCCTGAAGCCGGCGCTGAAGCGCATCGTCGTGATCGAGGATCCTCAGAACGTGAGCGCCCTCGAGACGCAGGTGAAGCCGCTCCAGGCCTACGCGCAGGCGCGCGGCCTCCAGGCGACGACCCTGTCGCTGACCGACGCCGACTCCGCTCCCGAGGTCGAACGCCGGATGAGGGAGACGGTGGCCGAGATGACGCGTTCGGATCCGTCGCTCGAAGCGAGCGTGTTCTGGGTCACTGGCAGCACCTCGATCTTTCGCCGGATGGCGGCGATCAACGCCCATGCCGGACGGGTTCCGGTGCTGAGCGCTGTGCCCGATCTCGTCAAGGCCGGCGAGGACAGCGCTGCCCTGTCGATCGGCATCCGGTTCGAGTCGAACGCCCATCTCGCGGCCCTCTACGCGCTCGACGTCTTGTCGGGCCGGTCGGAGGCCGGCCGCCTGGCCGTTGGCGTGATCTCACCCCCGGACATTGCCGTGAACTTCCGACGGCTGCGAGCGAGCGGAACGTCCCTGCCCCTGGCGTTGTTCGAGGCCGCGGGTACGCTCTTCGACTACGAGAGCCGTCTGGTCCGGTCGACCGGTGTTTCGGCTGGGCGCATAACGGGTGCTCGATGACAATGACCGCCTGGTATCTGGGGCTTGACTGGCGCGGATCCGACAGCGCTAAAGATACATCTTCTTCGTAAATTCAATAATTCACACTGGCGATTAGATGTTTGGTCCCGGAATAAGGTGGTGCGGATCACTCTTGAACCGGTCCTGATCTTTGGTCCAGGCCTGACAGATGGTTTGGAACGGGGTTTTCCAGCGGGTCGTGTCCCTTGGAGTGGTGTAGCTGGACGAGAGCGGGAGATCCCGCCTGCGCGCCCTCCACAGCGCTGTAGCAGGCGGGGTCTCACGCGGGGGTGGCCATCGGCGGTGACGGGTCAGGATCGGGTTGCGAGCACCAACCCCGAACCCGGGAGACCCCGATGACCGATGCCGTTATGAGCCTGCGGGCGCTGGCTGAGAAGAGCGCCGACGCGGACGTGCTGCGCGAGATGATCGGCTTTGCCGCGCAGCGCCTGATGGAACTGGAGGTGGCTGGCCTGACCGGCGCGGCCCACGGCGAGAAGAGCCCGGAGCGGCTGGCCCAGCGGAACGGCTATCGTGACCGGGACTGGCAGACGCGAGCCGGTACGGTCGAGCTGCGCATCCCGAAGCTGCGGACGGGGAGCGACTTCCCGAGCTTCCTGGAGCCGCGCCGGATGACCGAGAAGGCGCTGACAGCCGCGATCCAGGAGGCCTACATCCAGGGTATCTCGACCCGTGCGGTCGACGATCTGGTCCAGGCCTTGGGCGGAGCGGGCATCTTCAAGAGCCAGGTCAGCCGGCTGTGCCAGGAGATCGACGAGCGGGTGAACGCCTGCCTCGACCGGCCGATCGAGGGCGAGTGGCCCTATCTCTGGATCGACGCGACCTACGTGAAGGTGCGCCGGAACCACCGTATCGTCTCGGTGGCCGTCATCGTGGCGGTGGGCGTCAACACGGACGGGCGGCGCGAGGGGGCACCCATCGTGGCCTGCCACGATGGGAACCCGTGCTGGGCCTCGACATCGGCCCGTCGGAGGCCGAGACCCCGGATCAAGTCCGGGGCAAGCTCTTCTGGACCGAGTTCCTGCGCAAACTGGCCCGGCGCGGCCTGCGGGGGGTCAAGCTGGTGATCTCGGACGCGCATGAGGGCATCAAGGCGTCCATCGCCAAGGTGATGACCGCCTCCTGGCAGCGGTGCCGGCCGCTCGGGCCGGCGCGTCGTCTCGGCCTTCATCGCCACCGCCTTCGCCCAGGAGGACGCCGAGGCCGCTCGCCAGCAGTGGCGGCGGGTGGCCGATCAGCTCCGGCCCAAGGTGCCCAAGCTGGCAGCCCTCATGGACGCGGCCGAGACCGACGTGCTGGCCTCCATGGGCTTCCCGGCGGCTCACCGCGCCAAGCTGCACTCGACCAACCCGTTGGAGCGCCTCAACGGCGAGATCAAGCGCCGCACCGAGGTCGTCGGCATCTTCCCCGACGAACCCTCGATCCGCAGGCTCGTCGGAGCGATCCTGCTCGAGCGGAACGACGAGTGGGCCGTGCAACGCTGCCGCACCATGATCCTGTAAAGCATCGCCCCAATCGGCGATGATCCCCTCGTCAGCCTGCCAAACCTCGCAGTCTGACCAGTCCGGCCCTGCCGGTCGCCGTGGTGGACCAAACCCAGCTACACCACGCCCTGGGACACGATCGGCGAGCACGACGTTAGCATGTCGTGTCCCATTAGAGACGCGTGGACGAGCGGTCGGCAGGTCCGGACCGGACCGATCATCAGGTGGCCATAAGCTGCTTGGGAATTGAGAGAAGCGCTGGCTTGCAAGCGTCCTGGCATGCTCGTTCCGGGTGACGGAAACCCGGCCACGCCTGGTCGGCACGAGCCGATGATGGACATGCGAGGACGGGCCATACCCGGACCCGTCCTCGAAAAGACAGCTTCTTCAGATGCCCGGCCCCGACATCCGGAAAATGCGGGTCGCCGGAACCCACATCACGGTAACTTGTCAGATAATGGACATCTTTGCGCCGGGAAACCCGCTATTGGGCGACCCAATCACCGCCGGCAGAAGTTCCCCGTGCCCAGCTTCCCGCTCCGCTCCCTCGACGGCAACCTGCTGCTCGAAGCTCTCGACCATGACGACCGGGCGCTGTTGACGCCCTACGTGGAGCGACGCGAGGTTGGGCGCGGCGACGTGCTGTTTCGGGCCGGCGACGACGTCAGCCACGTCACGTTCCCGGCCCAGGGCTGCGTCGTCACGCTGGTGGTGCCGCTCCAGGACGGCAAGTCGGTCGAGACCGCCACGGTCGGTCGCGAGGGAGCCATCGGCGGCGTGGTCAGCCACGGCTACCTGCCGGCCTTCGGCCAGGCGGTGGTGCAGGTCGCCGGCCCGGTCATCCGCATCGATGCCGACCGTCTGGCCGAGGCCAAGCACGCCTCGAAGGCGGTCCGCGACCTATTCGTGCGCTACGCCGACTGCCTGCTGGCGCAGGTGCTGCAATCGGTCGCCTGCAACGCCGCCCACACCATCGAACGGCGCTGCCTGCGGTGGCTCCTGACCCTCCAAGACCGTCTCGGGACGCCGGACCTGCCGGTGACCCACGAGGTCCTGGCCGACATGCTCGGGGTGCGCCGCGCCTACCTCACCGGGGTGCTCGGGCGCCTGCGGCGCGAGGGCTTGATCGAGATCGGTCATAGGCGGCTCACGCTCCCGAACCGCGAGCGCGCCGAGGCGGCCGCGTGCGAGTGCCACGCTGCCGTGCGCCACCACTTCGCCGAGGTGCTCGGCGCGGTTTACGCGCCGGGCGGGCGGATGGTCGCCGTCGATGCCAGCGAGCCGGACCGGCTGAAGCCGCCCTCGTCCGCGGCTGTCACGCTTCGGGAACTGGCCCCGTGAACCACGATCTCACCAGCCCATCCCCGGTCGGGGACGACGAGCGTCTCGGCGCGCTTTCCACCTTCGCCATCCTCGACACCCCGCCCGAGCGCGGCTTCGACGACATCGTCCATCTCGCACGGCGCCTCTGCGACGCCCCGGTGGCGCTCGTCAGCCTGGTCGACCGCGACCGGCAGTGGTTCAAGGCCCGCGCCGGCTTCCCGCCGTGCGAGACCGACCTCGACCGCTCGGTCTGCAAGTTCGCCCTCGCGGAGGCGGACCTCCTGCAGATCCACGACCTCACCCTCGACCCCCGCACGCGGGACAACCCGCTGGTGACCGGCGAGCCGTACCTGCGCTTCTACGCGGGAGCCCCGCTTCGCACGCCCGAGGGCCATGCCCTGGGCAGCCTGTGCGTGATCGACCACGCCCCGAGACCCGGCGGCCTGTCCGCGGCCCAGGCCGAGGACCTGACGGCCCTGGCGCGGCAGGTCATGGACCAGTTGCTGCTGCGCCGGTCGCTGGTTGAGCGCGACGCGATGATCCGCGAGCGGCGCGCTTCCGAGCGCGAGCGCGACGTCCTCAGCACGACCCAGGCGGACGTGGCGGGCGCCGGTGGCGAGCAGGACGTGGTCCTCGGCAAGCTGCTCGAAGGCGCCATGGGCGCGGTGCCGGCCGCGGACGGGGCGGCGCTCGAACTCGTCGACGGCCAGGCGCTGGAGTACCGCGCGGTCAGGGGGAGCCTCGCCGGGCACAAGGGCCTGCGCGTGCCGCTGGGCGACAGTTCCTCCGGTCGCACCTTCACCAGCAACAGGCCCCTGCTCGTGAGCGACGCACGGGCGGACGCGCAGGTTCGGCAGGACGTCGCCGCGTCGCTCGATCTCGGCTCGGCCATCCACGTGCCCGTCACCCGGGGCGACGCCGTGCTGGGCGTCCTGAAGCTGCAGTCGCGCCATGCCGATGCGTTCGGCGAGCGCGACCTCGCGCTGCTGCGGATGTTCGCGGTCACGGCCACCTCCGGCTTGACGCAAGTCAGCGAGGCGGCGGCGAAGGCCGCGGTGCGGGCCGGAGAGGCGCGCTACCGCGCCGTATTCGAGAGCATGATCGACTACGCCATCGTGGTCATGGACCTCGACGGGCGCGTCACCGACTGGAACGCGGGCGCGGAAAAAATCCTGGGCTGGACGGTCGAGGAGATGCGGGGGCGTCCGGCCGACGTGTTCTTCACGCCGGAGGACCGGGACGCCGGCATCTCGGCGCGGGAGATGCACGCCGCGATGACGGTGGGCACCGGCAACGACGAGCGCTGGCACCTGCGCAAGGGCGGCGAGCGCTTCTTCGCGCTGGGCGTGATGATGGTGCTGCGCGACGGGGCCGGCGCGGCCACGGGCTTCGTCAAGGTGCTGCGCGACCGCACCGAGCAGCGGCTGGCCGAGGAACGGCTGCGGCAGAGCGAGGAACGCCTGCAGATGGCGCTGACCGCTTCGGGCGGCGTCGGCCTTTGGGATTGGATGGTGGACACCGACCTGCTGCACGGGGACGCGCAGTTCGCGCGCCTGTACGGGCTCGACGCGGAGGAGGTCGCCGCCGGCGTCACGATGGAGCGCTACCAGACGTTCGTGGTGCCCGACGACATCGCGCCGCTGCGCGCGGCCATCCGGGACACCTTCGACCATGGCGCGGACTTCCTCGTCGAGTACCGGCTCGCGGTGCCGGGGCGGCCCTTGCGATGGATCGAGTGCAGGGGAAGCCTCGTCCACGACGAGGCGGGCGTGCCCCTGCGGTTCTCCGGGACGGCCGTGGACGTCAGCGCACGCAAGGTGGCGGAGGTCGAGGCGGGCAAGCTCGCGGCGATCGTCGCGCAGTCCGGGGACTTCATCGGCTTCGCCACCCCCGATGGCCGGGCCGACTTCGTCAACGAGGCCGGCCGCCGTCTCGTCGGGATGCCGGACCTCGCCGGCACCCGGACGACGCGCATCCTCGACTACTTCGTGCCCGAGGAGCACCCGCGCCTCGTCGAGGAGGTGCTCCCCGCCGTCGAACGTGACGGCTTCTGGGAGGGCGAGATGCACTTCCGTCACTTCGTCACCGGCGCCGCCGTGCCGGTGCACTACAACGTCTTCGCCGTCCGTGACGCTGCGGGCGACCTGCTCGGCTACGGCACGGTCACCCGCGACCTGACGGAGGAGCATCGGAATCGGGAGAGCCTGCGCGCGAGCGAGACCTCGCTGCGGGCAGTCCTCGACACCGTGCCGGTCGGCATCCTGTTCGCCGAGGCCCCGTCCGGTCGCATCGTCGGCGGCAACCGGAGGCTGGAGGAGATCCTCGGCCATCCGGTCCTGCCGTCGCCGGACACGGAGAGCTACGGGCAGTGGGTCGCCTTCCACGAGGATGGACGCCGGGTCGAGCCGCGCGAATACCCGCTCAGCCGGATCATCCGCGAGGGCGCGGAGCAAGCCTCGCTCGAATGCCACTACCAGCGCGGTGACGGCACGAAGGTCTGGATCGAGGTCGTCGGCGTGCCGATGCGGGATGCCGACGGCAGGATGACCGGAGGGGTCGTCGCCGTCGCGGACGTGGACGACCGCCGCAAGGCCCAGGCGCACCAGGACCTGCTCAACCACGAGCTCTCCCACCGGATGAAGAACCTGCTGGCGATGGTGCAGGCCATCGCCGCCTCCACCCTGCGCGGCGCGACCGACATGGATGCGGCCCGGGAGGTTCTCGGCAGCCGGCTCGTCGCGCTCGGGAAGGCGCACGACATGCTCCTGGGCGGCGCCGCGGAGAGCGCACCGCTGTCCGCCGTGGTACGCGAGGGCGTCGGGGTGCAGGAGGCCGCGGGAGAGCGCGTCGCCTTCGAGGGACCCAACGTCGAGATCGCCGGCAAGGCCGCGTTGTCCCTGGCGCTGACCTTGCACGAGCTCACGACGAACGCGGTCAAGTACGGCGCCCTCTCGGTGTCGCAGGGCCGTGTCTCGCTCACGGCGTCGCTGGTCGAGACGGACGACGGTCCCGACCTGCGCATCGCGTGGACGGAGATCGGCGGGCCGCCGGTCGTCCCTCCCTCGCGAAAGGGGTTCGGGTCGCGCCTTATCGAGCGCGGGTTGACCGCCCAGGTCGGTGCGAGGCTGGCGCTGGACTATCCCCGCGAGGGGGTGACCTGCGTCATCGAGGCGCCGTTGGCGAATTTTCAGTCGATGCAATGACGAGCGGGCGCAACAATCGGCCTTGGGCGTCGTTTCCGCTCGCCATGCCCGACGACGCCCCCGAGAAGACGGCCCTGGTGGTCGAGGACGAGATGCTGTTTCGCCTGGAG
Source organism: Methylobacterium aquaticum (assembly GCF_016804325.1). NCBI lineage: Bacteria > Pseudomonadati > Pseudomonadota > Alphaproteobacteria > Hyphomicrobiales > Methylobacteriaceae > Methylobacterium > Methylobacterium aquaticum. Next base: position 3,589,253 of record NZ_CP043627.1, on the reverse strand, counting down.
ATCCGCGATCTCCTGGAGGCCGAGGGCTATGCCGTGACCGAGGCAGGCTCCGCCCCGCAGGCCCTGGCGCGCCTCGACGACGCGATGTCCCTGATGGTCACCGACATCCGCATGCCGGGTGCGATGGACGGCCTCGGCCTCGTCCGGGAGGTGGCGCGCCGTCGCCCCGACCTGGCCGTCGTGGTGGTCTCGGCCCAGGTGACGCCGCGGCCCGAGGAATTGCCCGAGGGCACGCCCTTCGTCGGACGGCCATTCCTGGAGAGCAGCGTCCGCGCCGCCATCCGGCAAGCTCTGTCCGGCCGGCTCAGGCGACCGGAAACCTGACGCCAGCCGCCGAGGCCGTCCCGGCTTGTGGCGTAAGGTCACCTCAGGGCAGTGCCGGGGATAGTTTTCTGCGGGGGGGCGATCCTTCGGGCGTGTCAAGTGTTGAAGCGGCGTCCCCGCGAGGGGGACCGAGGAGCAAGACCCTTCATGTCCGACACGCCGCGCCCAGGCGACGATCCGTTGCCGCCCATCGGCGACCCGCCGCCGGACCCGACACCGCCAGAGGGCGATCCGCCTGCGCCGCAGCCGCCCGGTCCCATCGAGGCCCGCTAGGCCGTCCTGGCCCCACGGCGGCCCGGGACCGCACGGAATGCCTCCGCCACCTGCGCGGCGGAATAGGGTTTTCGCACGAGGTCGAAGCCGTGCGTGCCTTCCCGGGCCAGCACGTCGCTGTAGCCGGACGTCAGGATGATGGGCAGGTCCGGAAGGAGCGCCCTGAGGCGCCGCGCCAACGCGACGCCTCCCATGCCGGGCATCACCACGTCGGAGAACACCGCGTCGAACCGGCTCGGGTCTCGCTCGACCTCGGCGAGGGCTTCCTCGCCGTTCTTCGCCCAAACGGTGTCATGGCCGAGCTCTTCCAGGATCTGCGTGCAGAACCGCCCGACGTCGAGGTTGTCCTCGACGACGAGGATGCTCAGCGCCTGTCCGTCGAGGGCGGCCTTCGGCTCGTCCCGGACGTCCGCCGCGGGGGCTTCGACCTGGGGAAGGTAGAGGGTGAAGGTCGTCCCCTGGCCGGGAGCGCTCGCGACGTCGACGTCGCCGCCCGATTGCTTGGCGAAGCCGATGACCTGGCTCAGGCCCAAACCCGTGCCCTTCCCCACCTCCTTGGTCGTGAAGAAGGGCTCGAAGATGTGCGGCAGGTGCGCCTGGTCGATGCCCGTCCCTTGGTCGGTGACCGAGACCGCCACGAACGGTCCGCTCGTGCCGGCATGCCCACGGATCGTGGGCAACCCGCGTCGGCATCCGAGCCTCAGGGTGAGCGTGCCCTCGCCGTCCATCGCGTCCCGGGCGTTGACCGCCATGTTGATGAGTGCCGTCTCGAACTGGCCCGGGTCGGCGAAGACGTGGCAGGCGAGCTTTGCCGGCACCTCGACGACGACCCGGATACGGGCGCCCGTGACCGAGGCCAGCATGTCCGCGGTCGCGGCGATGCGCGCGCCGATGTCGAACGTCTCGGGCATCAGCGACTGGCGGCGGGCGAAGGCGAGGAGTTGGCCCGTGAGCTTGGCGGCGCGGTCCACCGTGTCCGAGACCGCATCCATGTAGCGTCGCCGCCGCTGCTCCGGCAGGTCCGGCTTGCGCAGCAGGTCGACCGACGAGCGGATGATGGTCAGGAGGTTGTTGAAATCGTGCGCCACGCCACCGGTCAGTTGCCCGATCGCCTCCATCTTCTGGGCTTGGCGCAGGGCCTCCTCGGCCTTGGCGAGCTGCTCCAGGTCGCGGAGCCTTTGGGTCACGTCGGTCGCGTACTGGAAGGCGCCGATCAGGCGTCCTTCCGCGTCGCGCAACGGGGTGAAGGCCATCTCGTAGCAGGGCCGCCTGCGGTCGGGGTCGCCGAACTCCTCGACGAGCGTGAACGCCTCGCCCGACAGCGCCTGCGCCCAGACGACCCGCATCCGCGCCTGCTGCTCGGGGATGTGCGACAGGAGGCCGACCAGGTCGTCGCCGACCCTGGGACGCACCCCGTAGATGGCCTCGAACTCGTCGGCGTAGGCGCGGTTGACGGCCAGGAGCCGGAAGTCGGGGGCGAGGGCGCAGACGAGGGCGTCGGTGACCTCGAACACGTCGGCCCAGAGCTTGCGCTGGGCGAGCGCCTCGTCGACGCGACGCTCCAGGTGGACGTTGAGCTCGCGCAAGTCGCGCTCGGCGAGCTTGCGGTCGTGGATGTCCTCCACCACGCCGTACCAGGCGACGATGGCGCCGCTTCCATCCCGGCGCGGCTGGGCACGGGCGCGCATCCAGCGGTACTCGCCCGTCGCGGCCATGTGGAGCCGGTAATCGACGTCGACCGGGTCGCCCGAGGCGAGGCAGGCGGTGAACGTCGTCACCGTGGACGGGACGTCCCCGGGGTGCAGGGCCTTGATCCAGCCGGCCCCGTAGGGCTCCCCCGGCCCCTGGCCGGTCAGCGTCAGCCACCGCTTCGAGAACGAGGTGATGTTGCCGTCCGGGTCGCAGGTCCAGGGCACCTGCGGGTTCAGCTCCACCGTGTGCCGGAAATGGTCCTCGCTCTCGCGCAGGGCCGCTTCGCCGAGCACGCGGGCCGTGGTCTCGCCGGTGACGCAGAACAGGCCGGCGATCCTGCCGGCCTCGTCGATGGCCGGCGAGTAGCTGAAGGACCACCAGCTCCGTTCGGGCGTGCCATCGCGCGAGAGGTCGAGCGGCATGTCGGTGAGGGTCAGGCTCTCGCCGGCGAGTGTCGCGTCGACGAGGGGGGCGATCTCGTCCCAGATGCTGGCCCAGACCTCTCGGAAGGGCCGTCCCAGGGCCGTACCCAGCCGGTAACCGAGGATCGGGCGGTAGGCGTCGTTGTAGAAGCAGAGCAGGTCAGGACCCCATGCGAGGAACATCGCCGTGGGACACGCCAGCATCTGCGCGAGAATGGCCTTCAGGGCCGGCGACCACGCCTCCGACGGGCCGAGCGACGTGTCGGACCAGTCGCGCGCGCGGATCTCGGCGCCCATGGCGCTGCCCGATGGAAGGAACGGGAACGGGTCGCTCACGCCTGGCCGGACCCCATGACCGAGGCGCAACCCTCGCGCCCGGGGAGACCTGGCGGAAGGAGGCCCAGGGCTTCGAAGGGACCGGTGGTCTGGAGGATTGGTGACGGTCCGGCCTGCATGCGAGGCCTATCGCCCACGGCGGCGCCCAGGGCAACCGGGCGGCCGGTCACGTCCCGCTCCCGCGCGGTTCGGGCGCGGAACGTCCGTCGTCGGCGTCGCTCTCCCCGGGATCGGCCGGCGGCAGGTGCGGCGGGGGCACGCGGCCGGGGCTGGGCGGGGTCGGCAGGCCGATGTCCTCCGTCACCGGAGGGAGGCCGTCTTTGTCCTTGTCGCCTTCCATCGCCATGCCCCGCGCTCGACAACCGATCACAACGCGCAAGAGGCCAGGAGGTCGCGACCGAACCATGGTATTGTCGTTCCGGCCGACCGAACCTTGAGGTGCTCACCCGGCCTTGCGGGCGTAGCGACCGTTGTCCTGGGGCTCGAAGTAGCGCATGAAGCCGACCCGCACGTCCAGCCTCGCCGACCAGATCGGGTGCCAGGGCCGACGGTGCAGGCTTCAGATCTTGTGTCACCCGGCTTGACTATTTCGTCCAATGGCAGCTCGAGGGACGAAATCGCGCATTCCAGAAATCATACTCGTAGGTCTGGAAGTGGCGCTTACAGGACGCTGGCGGCGGCGTCGACCGTAAGGGCGGCTCCATTCACATGCGCCGCCTCATCGGACAGGAGGAACGCGACAACGTTCGCGACGTCAGCGGGCTTGCCGTAAGTGGGCTGTCCCGCTCTTCGGATCGCGCCACCGGAACTGAGGGCCTGCGCGTCGAGCGAGTGAATCATGCGGGTGTCGATCGGGCCGGGCAGGACCGCGTTCACCCGAACGCCCGTCCCCTCGGCGTCGAGCGCCGCCACCCGGGTCAGCCCGAGGACGGCATGCTTGGCGGCCACGTATCCCGCGAGGCCGGCACGGCCCCGGATCGCTGAGGTGGAGGCGATGGTGACGATCGACCCGGCGCCGCGTCGGCGCATCCGGCCGAGAACATGCTTCAGGCCCAGGAACGTACCCTTGGCGTTGACGGCGAGGACCCGGTCGAAGACGTCGTCCGGGTATTCGTCGATCGGCGCGACGACACCCTCGATGCCCGCATTGCTGACGAAGGCCGTGATCGGTCCGAGATCGCGTTCGACGGCCGCGACGCAGGCGGCGAATCCGGCGCCGTCGGAGACGTCCGTCCGGACGAACAAGGCGCGCCGGCCCGCGGCCTCGACCAGCCGCGCGGTCTCCGCGCCCGAAGCGGGATCGTGGTCGGCCAGCGCGATTGCGGCACCGTCCCGGGCGAGCCGGAGAGCGATGGCGCGCCCGAGGCCGCCCCCGCCGCCGGTGACGAGCGCGACGCTCATGCCTTGACCATCGGGCAGCCGCCCTCGCCGAGCGGACGCCACACGACGTCGGCCGGGATCGACTGCACGACCTTGTAGTAATCCCACGGGTATTTCGAGTCGGTCGGGCTCTTCACCTCGAACAGGTACATCGGATGGAGCTTGCGGCCGTCGGGCCGGATCGAGCCCTTGCCGAAGAGTGGATCATCGGTCGGCATCTCCTTCATCCGGGAGACGACGGCCCGGCCGTCGGCCGCGCTGCCGAGCGATTGGACGGCGCGCAGGTAGTGCAGGGCCGAGGCATAGGCGCCGGCATGCAGTGCGCTCGGGTAGCGGTCGCGGTTTCTCGGGACGAATCGCTTCGTCCAGGCCCGGGTTCCCTCGTTCAAATCCCAGTAGAAGGCCTCGGTGAATTGCAGGCCCTTCGCCGTCTCGAGACCGAGGGAGTGGACGTCGGTGATGTAGAGGACCGTCGCCACGAGCTTCTGCCCACCCGCCGGGATGCCGAACTCGACCGCCTGCTTGATCGCGTTGATCGTGTCGCCCCCGGCGTTGATCAGACCGACGACCTGGGCTCCCGAGGCCTGTGCTTGCAGCAGGAAGGACGAGAAATCGGGCGTGTTGATCGGGGTCCGCACGCCGCCGATGACCTTGCCGCCGCTCCGCTCGACCACGCGCCGGACATCCCCCTCCATCGCGTGGCCGAAGGCGTAGTCGGCCGTGAGGGTGAACCACGAGCGCGCGCCGGAGGCGACGACCGCCGTCGCGGCGCCGGTCGCGAGCGCGTAGGTGTCGTAGGTCCAGTGGATCGTGTTCGGCGAGCAGGCCTTGCCGGTCAGGTCGGAGGAGGACGGGCCCGAGGCCAGCATCACCTTGTTCTTGTCGCGCACCACGCTGCCGACCGCCAGGGCGACGGCCGAGTTCGGGACGTCGGTGACGACGTCGACCCCGTCCTGATCGATCCACTTGCGGGCGATCGCCGCGGCGACGTCGGCCTTGTTCTGGTGATCGGCGCTGAGGATCTCGACGGGCAGCGAGGGGCCGGCACCGAAATCCTCCGCGGCCAGTTGCGTGGCGAGAACCGAGCCCTGGCCCGTGCAGTCCGCGTAGAGGCTGGACATGTCGGTCAGGACGCCGATCCTGACCGGCCGCGCCGGGTCGGCCCTGAGGCGGGTCGATCCCAGGACCGCCGCGCCGACGCCGCCGGCCAGGAATGTCCGGCGGCCGATCCGGCGCGCACTGAAGGCCGTCGATGGCATCGTATCCTCTCCCATGGTGATCGATCCGTGCGGGGGACCGCGCGGGCGTTACGGGATCAGGCGCTTGAGCAGGCGCCGGTCCTCGACCGCGAAGCCGCCGCCATAGACATCGGACACCATGAACTGCGCCGACAGGATCTCGGGCTCCAGCGCTGCGATCGGATCGAAGGCGGAGGCGTTCAGCGTCATCGCGGCCCGCCCGGGGCTCGGCTCGGAATAGGCGAGGGGCGTGCGCCGATAGACGATGTCGGCATAGGCCGTCTCCAGACGCTCCGGATGCGGGAGGCGCCGGACGTGGATCTCGCCGCCCGGCTGCTCGTCGGCGTCGACGAGGCGCACGACCGGCGCGTCCGGATCGGGTGTGAACCGGAATTCCGCCAGTGGACCGCCGCGGCGGTCGACCCGGCCGGAGATCGATCCGTCCGGAGCCTCGTCGAACGCGTAGGTGCAATCCTTCTTGGTATAGCCGAAGAGCTCGCGCCCGGCAGCGATCCCCATCGGGTCGCTGCAATACATGTAGAGATGCGTCTGGGTGAACAATCCTTCGTAGCGGACAGCGACCGTCACCATGAGGTCGAACATGCGCCCTTGATGAAGCGACAGGGTGTGCCCCGGCGAGGCCATGAAGCGGAAGGCGACCCGGTCGTTGACGAGCTCGAACGGCGTGTCGGCGAGGAGGGCGGCGACCTTCGCCCGATCGACCCGGGTCATGACCTCGACGGTCCGCAGCGCGCATTCCCATTCGACCGGATAGGCCGGCGCGTATTGCGGATTGACGCCGCTGTTCGGATGCATGTCGTAGTCGCCGAACATCTTCTTGACGTCGTACACGGTGACCTCCTGGGTTTCGCTGCGGCGCTCGCGGCGATGATCGTCAGGTTCCGCTGCGAAGGATGAATGGGCATGGCGACCGTGCCGCCGAATCAGCCCGACGATCGGCGCCTCAAGCCTGCAACCGGGGGCCGGCAGCGCTTGCCGGCCCGTGTGGCGTGTCATGGCCGGGAGCATCCATGCTGCGTCGGATCGCTCTCCGACGACGGGCAGCCCCGACGTTTCGTCCCTTTTCGGCTGGTTCGGGTCGGCAGACCGGCCTTGCAGCCTCGCCGATCGCCCTTGTTAGAGCGTACACTGCATCCAGTGTACATTGGAGTCAACCGCCGTCACCGGGTAAGGACGCCATCGCGTCGCCCCGCGGCCGTTCCCGGGAGAAGGGTATGACGATCGACCGGAGACCGGCACGGGACGAGGCGGACCGGCGGGCGCCGCTCGTCACATCGTCCGCGGTCTCGCTGCAGGACCGGATCTACGCCCACCTCAAGGCGGGGATCGCGGAAGGCCGCATCCGGCCGGGGACCCGGCTGCTCGAGTCGCAGCTTGCCCGGACATTCGGCGTCAGCCGCTCGCCGGCCCGCGGCGCCCTGAATGCCCTGGCGGCGGAGCGGCTCGTCTCCGAGGATGGGGCGCGCGGCTACAGGGTCGGGGGCATCGCTGCAGCCGGGGAGGCGGATGATGCGGCACCACCGCTCGACCCGGCGCCGATGCCCCATCAGCGCCGATGGGAAACCCTGTACGGCGCGGTGGAGCAGGAACTCTACGGACAGATCCTGTTTCACTCGGTCCGCGTCAACGACCTGCGGCTCGCGCAGCATTACGGCGTGAGCCGGACGGTGACGCGCGACCTTCTCGCCCGCATGGACGGCGTCGGCCTCGTCACCAAGGATGCCGCCGGGCGCTGGGTGGCCCGCCGGGTGACGCCGCAGCGGATCCGCAACCTCTACGCGCTGCGCCGGCTGCTCGAACCGGTCTTGCTGGCCGAGGCCGCGCCGCGCGTTCCGACGGCCCTGCTCCGACAGGCGAGGACGCATATCGAGGCGACGCTGGCCCGGCCCGCGATCGACGGCGAGGATTTCGACCGGGCCGAGACCGATCTGCATCGGGATCTTCTCGGCTATTCGGGGAACGACGAGCTGATTCACGCCCTCAGGCCAACGCATTTCCTGTTCGGCCCGACGCGGCACCTGATCGACCCGATCCTCGGGATCCCGATGCACAAGATCGAGCATGCCCTGCACGAGCACCTCGCCATCCTGGATCATCTGCTCGACGGCGATGCGCGAGGGGCGGCCCTGCTCCTGGAGCGGCATCTCGCCGAGGCTATCGGCCGGTGGCTCGGCCGGTTCGAGGTCGCGGCAACCCTCGGCAGCGTCGCCTGCCCGGATTACCTGACCCCGTCAGACTAGAAGCCGAGGCCGCCGCTCGGATCCGCGAGGCGTCCCGCCGCGTCACCCGTCTTGATTCTAGCGCGAAGCGGTACCGGGCGAGGCCATCGCAGCGGGGTCGACGAGGCGGTCGTACTCCTCCGCCGTCGCGAAGCCCAGGGCGATCGCCGCCGCGCGCGGGGTCACCCCCTCGCTCATGGCCGTCCGGGTGATCGCGGCGACGCGGTCGTAGCCGAGGACCGGTTTGAGCGCCGTGGCGAGCAGCAGGGCGTTCGCCACGTTGGCGGCGAGGCGGTCCCGATCGACGTCGAGGTCGCGCACCAGCCGCAGCGCGAAGACCCGGGCGCCGTCCGCCAGCACCCGGATCGATTGCAGCAGGTTGTGGATCAGGACCGGCTTGGCGACGTTCAGCTCGAACGTCCCGGAGGCGCCCGCCGCCGTGACCGTGGCGTGGTTGCCGATAACCTGGAAGGCGGCCTGCACCAGGGCCTCGGCGACCGTCGCGTTGCGCTTGCCCGGCATGATCGACGACGACAGGCCGTCGTCGGGGATCACGAGCTCGCCGAGGCCGCAGCGCGGCCCGGAGCCAAGCAGGCGAATGTCGTTGGCGATCTTGATGACTGAGACCGCCAGCACGTTGAGGGCGCCCGAGACCTCGACCAGGGCGTCATGGGCGCCCATCCCCTCGAACTTGCTCGGGTTGGGGACGACGGGAAGCCCCGAGAGGGCCGCGATTTCCGCGCAGAAGGCGTCGTCGAACCCCGTCGGCGCGTTGAGGCCGGACCCGACGGCGGTTCCGCCCTGCGCGAGGCGATGGAGGCGCGGAGCCACGGCCTCGACGCGCTCGATCCCCGATCCGATCTGCGCCGCGAAGGCGCGGAATGCCTGCCCGACCGTCATCGGCACCGCGTCCATGAGGTGGGTCCGACCGATCTTCACCACGTCGTCGAAGGCCACCGCCTTTGCGGCCAGGGTGTCGCGCAAAAGGTGAAGCGCCGGCAGCAGCCGGTCGCGCAGCTCCAGTGCGGTGCAGAGATGCATCACGGTCGGGAAGCTGTCGTTCGAGGACTGGGACCGGCTCACGTGGTCGTTAGGGTGGACCGGGCTGCGCGTCCCCAGGGCCTGGCCGAGGCGCTCGTTGGCGCGGTTGGCGATGACCTCGTTGACGTTCATGTTGGTCTGGGTGCCGGAACCGGTCTGCCAGACCACGAGGGGAAAGTGGCCGTCGAACCTGCCTTCCCACACCTCGCGGGACGCCGCCTCGATCGGGTCGGCGAGAGACGGATCCAGCACCCCGAGGCGGCGGTTGGCGCGGGCCGCCGCGAGCTTCTGCAGGCCGAAGGCCCGCACGAGGCAGACCGGCAGGCGTTCCTCTCCGATCGCGAAGACCCCGAGCGCGCGCTGCGTCTGCGCGCCCCAGTAGCGGTCGGCCGGGATCTCGACCGGGCCGAAGGCATCGTTCTCGATCCGGATGGGCGACGGCTCGGTCATGGCGCAAGGCTCTTCGAGGAAATGAACCGCTCCCGGTTTTTCGGAGGCTGATTGGCTTGGGTCAGGCGGCCAGGGCTTGGTCGCCGACGTGGGTATGATAGCGCGCTTCAGCCTCGGCGGGAGGGACGCTGCCGATGGGCGCGAGGAGGCGACCGTGGTCGTACCAGTCGACCCACTCCAGGGTGGCGTACTCGACCGCCATGATGGAGCGCCATGGGCCACGCCGGTGGATCACCCCGGATCAAGTCCGGGGCAAGCTCTCTGCCTTGGACAGGCCGTTGGTCGTCTCCGCCATGGCGTTGTCGTAAGCATCGCCGACGCTGCCGAACGACGGTTCGATCCCTGCTCCGGCCTGACCACGATGTAGCAGCCGGTCGTCACGATGATCGGACGCGGTCTCGATCTCCTGCAGGCGCGCATGCGGGACAAGGGTTTGCCCGACGAGACGATCTCCCTGCGCGGCCGGCTCATCGAGCGCGGCTCGAGCGGACCGAAGGGCCGGTAGGCAGGCAGTCGAGGTGCTTGTCAGGTCTCATCCTTGAACAGGCCGGCATGGTCTGACGACCTGACGAAGTGCAGGAAGTCGGCGATACCCTCCGACAAGAGCGAGACGTGGTGCGCCATCCGCTCGCCCGCGGCGGTCGCGTCGTTGCGCAGGATCGCCGCAAGCACTGCGGCGTGCTCGGGCTGCGATTGCGGCATGCGACCGGGCTGGAAGGTGATCGCCCGGCGATACGGCGCGGTCTTCACCGAGAGGCGCCGCAACTCGTCCTGCAGGACCCGGTTGTGGCTCGCCGCCGCGATCGCGTCGTGGAACCGGATGTTGGCGTCGTAGAACGCGTCGTAGTCGCCCGCCGCGATGGCCGCGCCGCAGGCCGCGTGTTCGGCCTCGAGTACGGCGCGCTGTTCCTGGGTGATCCGGCGGGCCGCCTGCGAGGCCGCCAGGGCTTCCATCGACGCCACCACGCTCAAGGCGTCGAGGAGGTCGGCCACGGAGAACTGCGACACCTGCAGTCCCTGCCGTCCGCGTGCGCTCGCGAGTCCACTCGCGGAGAGCCGCTGCAGCGCCTCGCGGACGGGGGTACGCGAGACGCCGTAGCGTTCCGACAACTCGCGCTCGTCAAGCCGCTGGCCCGGCCGGATCGCGCCGCGCAGGATGTCCTCCTCAAGGCGGCGCGCGACGTCCCCGGCGAGGGAGGTATCCTCGGAGATCCCGGCATCCGACAGGTCGAGCCGGCGCGCCTTCTGCGCCGTCCTCTGGCTCATGGTCCTTATCCCTCACGCTGGGTCTGCCGAGAAAATTCGGTTGGCGGCGATCTCACCGAGCGCGACCAGCCCGTACAGCAGCAGCCCGCACACGCAAAGGACGACGATCGCGGCCATCGACACCTCGGTATCGGCCCGCGCGGTCGCGAAGATGATCAGGTAGCCGAGGCCGGCCTGCGCGGTGATGAACTCGCCGATGATCACCCCGATGATCGCGAGCGTGATCGCAACCTTCATCCCGCTGAAGATGTGCGGCAGGGCGGCTGGGAAGCGGACATGGGTGAAGACCTGCCACTCGCTCGCGGTGAGCGACCGGCATAGCCGCAGCATGCCGCGGTCGACGCTCGCGAACCCTGCACTCGTCGCGATCACCACGGGAAAGAACGCGATGAAGACCGCGAAGGCAACGCGCGACTGCATGCCGATCCCGAGCCAGATGATGAAGAGCGGCGCGAGCGCGATCTTCGGGATCAGCTGGAAGAAGACGAGGTTCGGGTAGAGCGCCTCTCGCGCCAGGGTCGAGTAGGTGATCACGATGGCGAGCAAGACCCCGAGCAGGGTCGCGAGCACGAATCCGATCGCCGACTCCAATGTCGTCGGGACCGCATGGGTCAGGAGGATGTCCCAGTGCTCCACGATGTAGCGCAAGGTGGAGATGGGGGAGGGGAGGATGACCGACGGGATGTTGCCGATCACGACGAAAGCCTGCCAGGCTGCCAGAGTCGCCACCGCCAGGGCGACCGGCAGAAGCACGGCCCGCACGCCCGAGAGTCCGAACCCGAGCCGCGGAGTCTGGCCCGGGCCTGAGAGGATCGCGCCGGTTTCCGTTCCGATTGCGCCTGCCATATCCTACTCCCCGCCTGCGCTGCGGCCCGTCGGGGCCGTGCCGTGGGCCTGCTCGATGGTCAGCCGCAGGTGGCGGACGACCCGGCCAAATTCCGGATTCTCTTCGATCGCCAGACGGCGCGGCCGCCCGAACGGCATGCGCTCATCGAGAACGACGTGGGAGGGGCGGCCGCCCATCACCACGACGCGGTCGGACAGGAACGCAGCCTCGCGGATCGAGTGCGTGACGAAGATCACCGTCTTCGCCGTCTTGTCCATGATGTCCGACAGCGCCTCGTTCATCTGGTCGCGTGTGATTGCGTCGAGGGCGCTGAAGGGCTCGTCCATGAGCAGGATGGCGGGATCGTGGATCAGGGCCCGGCAGATGGCGACGCGCTGGCGCATGCCCCCCGACAACTGGGACGGCTTGTGGTTCTCGAAGCCTCCCAGACCCACCATGGCCAGGAGCTCGCGCGCGCGCTCACGATAGGGCGCGAGCGGCAACTTGAGGATCCGGATCGGAAACAGCACGTTCTCGAGCGTCGACTTCCAGGGCAGGAGGGTTGCGTCCTGGAAGATGATGCCGATGTCGCGGCGCGGCCGGACCACGCGGCTCCCGTCGAGCTCGATCGTGCCGCTCGTCGGCGTCTCGAGCCCGGCGATCATCATGAGGAGCGTGCTCTTCCCGCAACCGCTCGGGCCGAGCAGCGAGACGAACTCGCCGCGCCCGATCTCGAGGCTCGCGGACGCGACCGCCCGAACAGGCCCCTGGCGGCCGCCATAGACCTTTTCGACCTGCGCGATCCGCAGGAGCGGCGCCGCGGAGGCCGGCGTGACGAACGGCACGTTCGCGCCGCGGAGGTTGGGTTGCGCCGCCATCAGATCAGGTACTTCCGGTAGGGCGCCGCCTGGGCCTCCGCCGCCGCGAGGTCCTTGCCCTCGAGCTTGACCGAACCAGCGAACCGGTTCGTGAACAGGGCGGCAGGATCGGGCCGTACCGCCTTGTCGCCCGCTCCGTAGCGCACGACGACGTCGGTCATCGTCGCCACCTTGGCCGGGTCGGCGTAGCCGAAGCCCTTCTCCTTCACCTCGGGCACGAGGTTGGTCAGGTTGGTGAGCCCGAGGCCGATCCGTGCATAGGCCTTGCCGGTCGAGCTGATCGCGACCTCGCTGTTGGCCTTGAGGAACAGGGCCACCGCCTCGTCGAAGTCGGTCATGGTGAACCGGATCGCCTCCATGGCGCCGGCCACGAAGGCGTCCGTCAGGCCGGGATCCTTCTCGATCCGGGCGGGCTGGGTGATCAGGGACTGGCCGTAGAAGTCGAGGCCCGCCTCCCGGAACAGCATGAAGCGCAGCTCCGTGCCGAGGGGGACGAGGGAGGGCAGCGTGCTCGTGGCGAAGGACGAGACCGCATCGACCTGCTTGTCGACCAGCGACCGCTCGCGGACCTTGCCGTCGATCTGAACGAGGTCGACTGTCTTCAGGTCGAACCCGGCCTTCTCGGCGTAGAGCGGCAGGAAAGGATACTCGCCCGAGGTGACGCTCGCGCCGAGCTTGCGGCCCTCAAGATCCTTCGGGGACTTGATCGGCGAGGCGGCGAGGACCGCGATGCCCATCAGCGCGTCGTAGTTGATCTGGCCGATGCAGGTGATCGGCAGGTTGCGCGAGGCCTGGATGATCGCCGTCGGCGTCGCGGCCATCCCGAAATCGAAGGTCCCGGCCGCGACGGCCTGGGCCGCTGCGCCGGATCCGGAGCCACGAGCGACGCTGACATCGAGCCCGTGCTTCTTCCAGAAGCCTTTGTCGCGGGCGACAGTGGCGAAGAGGTTCGGGCCCTCCGGGATCCAGGACGTGGTGAACGTGACCTTCGTTGCCTGGGCTAGCGCCGGGCGAGGAAAGCCACTGAGAGCAGCGGCACCGGCCGCCGCGCCGACACCCGCTAGAACCCGCCGTCTCGTCAGCATTCCACCCTCCCGGCCCACTCCGCGATTGTCCGCATCATGGCATGTCAGATCTTGGATCGCATGCATAATCGGATGCCAGCAGCGCCTAAATGCATGCCATTTCGCTAAAACGTATGCCAGATTTTTTATCTTGCATGCCAGACGCCGCCGGGTATCTGTTAGCCCCCGAATGGAGAGCCTGACCATGCGAGCCTTCGAGGCGCGGAACGCCCATTTCGACGCGCTGGTGAACACACCCGGCCTGCGCTGGCTCGGGCAGAACACCAACCATGCGCCGAGCCACCCGGCTGTGCGGGAGGCGATGGAGCGGTGCATCCGGGACGAGGGATTTCACGTCTACGCGCCGCCCGCGGGCTTCGAGGCGCTGAGGGCGGGAATCGTGGCCGATTTCGGCCTCGACGGGCAGGCCGCCCTCGTGTCGGACGGGGCCGTGGCCTCGCTCTACCACGTCTGCCATACGCTGCTCGCGCCGGGCGACGAGTTCGTCACGACGGATCCGACCTGGAACTGGCCAATGGCCTTCGCCCGCTCGGTCGGCGCCACGGTGCGGCAGATCCCGATCTACGGCCCCGAGCACGGCTACCGCCTCGATCCCGCCCGGCTCGAGGCCGCCATGGGCCGCGCACCAAAGTGGTCTACCTCGTCGACCCGAACAACCCGCTCGGCACCGCCTGCACGGCCGAGGAGATCGCCGCGATCGTGGAGATCGTCCGCAAGGCCGGGGCCTACCTCATCCACGACTGCACCTACCGGCACTTCGCGCACGAGCACCACCTGGCGGCGAAGCTCGATCCGGAGCGCACGCTCACGATCTACAGCTTCTCGAAGTGGCTCGGCCTCGCCGGCCTCAGGGTCGGCGCGGTGATCGCGCATCCCGACATGGCCGAGCGCCTGGCCGCGGCCCCGCCCAACAATCTCGGATCCAGCATCCTCGCCCAGCGCGCCGCGATGGCGGGGCTTGCGATCAAGGACGAGTGGTTCCCAGGCGTACTCGCCGAGCAACGGGCCAACCAGGCGCTGATCAAGGCGGCCTGCGACCGGATCCCGGGCCTCGTGATGCCGGTCTACCCCTCGAACGGGAACTTCGTCGTGCTCGAGACCGGCGGCCTCGGCATCGCGCCTGAGGCACTCGTTGCCGCCTATCAGGAGCGCCGGATCATGATCCGGCAGGGCTCCTATCACACGCCGAATTTCGGCGACCGGTTCGTGAAGGTGTCGGTCTCGGTGCCGCGGGACTGGGTCGAGGAGTTCGTCGATCTCCTGCCGGCGATGATCGAGCGGGCCCGCGGCATGAACGCGGACGTCAAGCTCTTCTGAAGACCAGCCCCGGTTCACAATACGATCACGAGGACGACACGACCATGGATCTCCAACTCCAGGGCAAGACGGTCCTGATCACCGGCGCCTCGCAAGGCATCGGCGAGGGCCTCGCCCATGCCTTCGCGGCGGAGGGCTGCCCGCTCCACCTGACGGCGCGGTCGGCCGACAAGCTCGACGCGCTCAAGCGCGCGATCGAGGCCGAGCACAAGGTCGCGGTCGGCGTCACGGCGATCGACATGACGCAGGACGGCGCCTGCGAGCGGATCGTCGCGGAGGCGGGCGACGTCGACATCCTGATCAACAATGCCGGGGTGATCCCGAGCGGCTCGCTCTTCGACGTCGATGCGCAGAGATGGCGCGAGGGCTGGGCCCTCAAGGGCTTCGGCTATGCCGACATGATCCGTCTCGTCTATCCGCGCATGAAGGCGCGCGGCGGCGGCGTGATCCTCAACAACATCGGCAATGGCGGCGAGGTCTGCGATCCGAACTACATCGAGGGCGCGGCCGGCAATGCCTCGATCATGGCGATGACCCGGGCTTTGGGTGGGCGCAGCCTCGACGACAATATCCGTGTCGTCGGCGTCAATCCGGGGCCCGTCGATACATCGCGGATCTACAACATGCTGCGCAAGTTCGCCGAGAACGAGCTTGGCGACGCGGCGCGCTACGAGGAGCTGCTGGTGCGCTATCCTTTGAAGCGGCCGGCCAAGGTGCATGAGATCACCGATCTCTTTCTGTTCCTCGCCTCGTTCCGCTCCGGCTACACATCCGGCACCGTCTTCACCGTGGATGGCGGCATCGCCTCCCGCCGCACTGTCGTCTGAGAGGAGCCCCCATGCCCAAGGCGAGCGCGAGCGACGGCGTAGAGCTCTACTTCGAGGAGGCGGGGCGCGGGACGCCCATCGTCTTCGTTCACGAATTCGGCGGCAACCACTGGAGCTGGGAGCCGCAGATGAACTTCTTCTCGCGCCGCCACCGGTGCATCACCTATGCGGCGCGCGGCTTCCCGCCCTCGGATATCCCGGATTCCGTCGACGCCTACTCGCAGGCGATCGCGGCCGACGACATCATCGCGGTCATGGACGCGGCGGGCATCGAGACCGCGCATCTCGTCGGCCTGTCGATGGGGGGCTTCGCCGTCCTGCATGCCGGCCTGCGCCATCCCGGTCGCGTGCGCTCGATCACCGCCGCCGGCGCCGGCTACGGCGCCGAGAAGGCGCACGAGGACTACTTCAAGGGCATCTCGGAGCAGGTCGCGACCAATTTCGAGACGAAGGGCGCGCCGGCCTTCTCCAAGATCTATGCCGAGGGCGCCTCGCGGGTGCAGTTCCAGGACAAGGACCCACGAGGCTGGCAGCTCTTCGCCGACCGCCTCGGGCAGCATGACAGCCGGGGCGCGGCCAACACCATGCGCGGCGTGCAGATGCGGCGCCCCTCGCTCTACGACCTGGAGGACGAGTTCCGCGCGATGGCCGCGCCATTGCTGGTCGTGGTCGGAGACGAGGACGACCATTGCCTGCAGCCTGGCTTCTTCCTCAAGCGGACGGTGCCGGCCTCGGGCCTCGCGGTCCTGCCGAAGACCGGCCACACCCTGAACCTCGAGGAGCCGATGCTCTTCAACCAGATCCTGGCGGAGTTCCTCGCCCAGGTGGAGAGCGGCCGCTGGGGCCCGCGCGACCCGCGCGCCAACCCCGCCGAAATCATGCGGACGCGCTGAACGTGGCGCGCCCGTCCGATCACGTCGACGGCGACCGCCTCTGGCGGCGCCTGATGGAGCTGAGTCAGTTCGGCGCCCGCCCGGATGGCGGCGTCGACCGACAGACCCTGACCGAGATCGAGATCGCCGCCCGCGCCCATCTGGTGGCGCTCGGTCGCTCGCTCGGGCTCGAACCGTACACGGATGCGGCCGCGAACCTCTTCCTGCGGTATCCTGGCCGACAGTCGGATCGCCCCCCCGTCATGGCCGGTTCGCACATCGATTCCCAGCCGACGGGCGGCCGCTTCGACGGGGCCTTCGGGGTGATGGCCGCCTTCGAGGCCGTCGAGGCGATGCGGGCAGCAGGCTTGGTGCCGGAACGCGCGATCGAGATCGTCGCCTTCACGAACGAGGAGGGCTGCCGGTTTTCCCCCGGCATGACCGGCTCGGATCTCTTCACGGGGGCACGGACGCTGGCGGAGGTCGCGACGATCCGCGACGCGTCGGGGATCGCGCAGGGCGATGCCCTAGCGGCAGTGCTCGCTGCCGACCGGGACGTGCCGCAGCGCCCGTTCCGGCGCCCGATCGCGGCCTTCGTCGAGCCCCATATCGAGCAGGGTCCGATCCTGGAGCGCGACGGCGTCTCGATCGGCATCGTGACCGGGATTCAGGGCACCCGCCGCTACCGCGTGCGCATCACCGGAGAGGCCGCGCATGCCGGTACGGCCGAGCGCCACGAGCGGCGTGATGCGGTCATGGCGGCGGTGCGGATGATCGCCGCCATCGACCGGGCCGCTTCCGATCCCGCCGACACCAAGCTCACCGTCGGGATGATCGAGGTGACGCCGAATGCTCCCTCCGTCGTTCCCGCGGAGGTGCTGTTCTCCATCGACCTGCGCCACCCGGACAATGCCGTGGTCGACCGGCTCGATGCCGCGATCCGTGCCATCATCGAGGGGGAGCGGGGACCCTGCGCCGCGTCCGTGCGGCAGATCCAGCACAATCCGTCACTCACGTTTTCGCCCATCGTGCGGGGGGCCATCGCCAGGGCGGCCGGCAACCTCGGCCTTGCGCATCGCGACATCCTCTCGGCCGCCGGTCATGACGCCCGGCAACTGCATGACGTGTGTCCGACCGGCATGATTTTCGTGCCGTGTCGCGACGGGGTCAGCCACAATCCGGCGGAGTGGGCGGAGCCGAACGATCTCACGGCCGGAGCACGGGTGCTGACCGACGTTTTGTGGCAGTTGGCGAATCGGGATGAGAGCTGACTCGCGGCAGGACACCTCAAGGGTGCTGCTGGTACCGGCCCGGGTGAACGACACGTCGCAATCGCGGCGCTCGAAGAGCCTCACGATCCCAGCCTGCTCGCCGAACGTGCGTCGGCGGTCAGGCCGTCTTCGCGGTCGCGGAGTGAGTGGCGTCGATATCGGCCAGTGCGCTGAAACGGGCGCTGCGGATGTGCTTGCGCATGGCGCTCTCCGCCCGATCCGGGTCGCGGGATTGCAGGCCTGCGAGGATCTCCCGGTGCTCGGATAGGGCAGCCTGGGCCCGCCCGGGACGGGTGCTCGAGCGCAGGCGCTGAAGCCGCAGCTGGTAGTAGACTTCGTCGAGGAGAAGCTGTTCCAGGCGCGGGTTGCGCGCACCGCGCACGATGGCGAAATGGAAATCCTCGTCCGTGCGACCCTGAACGTAGCTCCTGCCGGAGGCGACGTCCGGTTGCTCGGCGTGGCGGTCGAGCAGGTCGGCGAGCTCGTCCTGCTCCCGCCCCGTCATGCGTTCGGCTGCGAGGCGTGCCGCCATCCCCTCGAGCGCCTCGCGGACGAGGAAGAGCTGCTCGAGGGTATCGCGGTCGAAGGCGACCACCCGCACGCCGATCCGCGGCGTGCGCACGACGAGCCGGCCCTCGAGCCGATGCAGGGCCTCGCGCAGCGGCCCCCGGCTGATCCCGAGCTGGCGCGCCAGCTTCGCCTCGGAGAGGCGCTCACCCGGCATGAACTCGCCTGACGTGATGGCTTCCACGAGCTTCGCGAACGCCTCGTCGACGAGGGAGGTGGACGAGATTGGATAGAGATTGCTCATTCGATCACCGGAATGCCGGGCCACGAACTCACGTTATGTGCAAACTGTCAACCGGATGGGCAGCGGGGCGACGGAAGGGGCGTCGACGCATCGGATTGGGCAGCGCGAGCCATGAGCAAGCTGAGGGCCGCGGCAAGCGCTGACACCACTTGCGCCTTCTCCCCACCGAGGTGGATCGGCAGCCGCCGGGCCCGCGCGGCGAAGAAGTCCTCCTTGGCTCCTCGGCGGAGTGAAGCGGCGTCCCGTGCAGGCAGTACCCGCTTTCGGACAGCCCGAGGCATGGAACCGCCGATTGCGCCGGCAAACTGTTGACAGTTTGCCGAACATGCGAAAACCTGCGGCATCGATCGGGCCGCCGCGCCCGAGGCAGTGCCCTTGCGAGGGCGAGCTGCCCCCTCGAAGCCTTCACGGACGACGCCGAGCGATGCGAGCCACCCAGACCCTGAAAACGATCCTGGCACGCCGCGACGCGGTGAGCGTACCCGGTGCCGCCAACGCGCTGTTTGCCCGCGTCATCGAGGATCTCGGCTACGAGGCGGTCTACGTGACGGGTGCCGGCGTCGCGAACATGCATCTCGGCGCACCCGACATCGGGCTCACCACCGTCACCGAGGTGGCGAGCGCCGTCGCCGCGGTCGCGGACGCCGTGACCCTGCCGATCATCGTCGATGCCGACACCGGCTTCGGCAACGCCGTCAACATGGTGCGCACCGTGCGCCTGCTCGAGCGGGCGGGCGCCGCCGGCATCCAGATCGAGGACCAGGTCTTCCCGAAGAAGTGCGGCCACTTCACCGGCAAGGATGTCATCCCGGCGAGCGAGATGGTGCAGAAGGTCAAGGCTGCGGTCGATGCGCGGCGCGACGGCGATCTCCAGATCATCGCCCGCACCGATGCCCGGGCGATCGAAGACCTCGACCGGGCGATCGAGCGGGCACGGGCCTACATCGAGGCGGGCGCCGACGCGACCTTCGTCGAGGCGCCGGTCTCGGTCGAGGAGCTGGCGCGCATCGCCCGCGATCTCCCGGTGCCGCAGGTCGCCAACATCGTGTTCGGCGGCCGCACGCCCGATCCGGGCCGGCAGGCGCTCGCCGGGATGGGCTTCTCGATCGTCCTCTACGCCAACGCGGCGCTCCAGGCGGCGCTCAAGGCGTCCTTCGACGTGCTCGGCGCACTCAAGCGCGACGGCTCGCTCGAGGCGGTGGCCGACCGGCTCGCCTCGTTCGAGGAGCGCCAGCGGGCTGTCGACAAGGATGCCTGGGATGCCCGCGAAGCCCGTTACCGGATCGCTTGAGCGAGATCACCGATGAGCAGCCAACCCTCCGACCCGAAACCCTGGGACGGCCTGATCTCCGAGGAGGAGCAGCGGGCCTACAACGCCGCCGGCTTCGGCCGGACCACGGGCCTGGGCCAACGTCCGGCCCTCCTCGTGATCGACGTGCAGTACCGCACGACCGGCACGGTGCCGATGTCGTTCTGGCAGGCGATCGAGGAATATCCGACGTCGTGCGGCGAGGTCGCCTGGGCGGCGGTGGCGCGGATCGAGCGCCTGATCGGCCTGTTCCGCGAGCGCGGCTGGCCGGTCCTCTATCCCCTCGTCGCGCCGAAGGCCGGCTTCGATCAAGGCCGGCTGTCGGACAAGGTGCCGGCGATCATGAACGTCGCCGCCAAGGGCTACGAGTTCCCGGCCCCGGTCGCGCCGCGGGACGGCGACATCCTGCTGCCGAAGAAGCATCCGAGCGCCTTCTTCGGCACGCCGCTCGCGAGCTACCTCATCAACCTCCAGGCCGACAGCCTGGTGGTGACCGGCTGCTCGACCAGCGGCTGCGTGCGCGGCAGCGTCGTCGACGCCTTCGCGTACAATTTCCGGGTCCTGGTCCCGCACGATGCCGTCTACGACCGCAGCGCCACCTCGCACGCGGTCAACCTCTTCGACATGGCCTCGAAATACGCCGACGTGATGTCGACCGACGAGGCCCTGGACGCCCTGCGCGCCCTCGCCTGAGCCGCCCCCGGGAGGTGTCCCGGGCGCGCCTCGCGCCCGGGTCGAGAGCCCCGACGAACCTTGCCGATGAACCCTGCAATCAGAGTGGGACCGATGAGCGCGCGCGCAGCAGCACCTTTGAGCCGCCGGGCCCTGGTGGCCGGCACCCTGGCGATGTCCCTTAGCCTTGCCGGGGCGGCGCGCGCCGAGGAGCCGCTTCGCTTCGGCATGGCGATGCCGCTCTCGGGCGGGCAGGCGACCTACGGCCAGGACCAGGTCAAGGCCGCCGAATGGGCAGTGGCGGAGATCAACGCCAAGGGCGGGGTCGCCGGCCGCAAGCTCGAGATGATCGTGCTCGACACCCGGGCGGATCCGCAGTCCGGCATCCAGGCGGCCAACCGTCTGGTCTCGGTCGACAAGGTTCCGGCCTTCGTCAGCGCCTGGTCGGCGGTGGTCAAGGCGATCGCCCCGGTGGCGAACGACACCCGCACGGTGCAGCTCTCGGTCGGTGCGAACTCGGCCGAGATCGCCCGACTCGGCGATTACACCTACACCACCTTCCCGCTCGCGGCCGTCGACATCACGGCGGTGGCGAACTACGCCGCCAAGGAGATGGGCAAGAAGCGGGCGGCGGTCCTCTACATCAACAACGAGACCGGCACGGTCGCGGCGCAGATCTACCGCGACGTCTTCAGCAAGGCCGGCGGCCAGGTGGTGGCCTACGAAGCATACGACCCGCGCGCCTCGGACTGGACCGGACCCCTGCTCAAGGTCCGGGCGGCCCAGCCCGACATCGTCCACATCCAGGGCCTCGTCGCCGACACGCCGCAGGTCATCGCCCAGATGCGCCAACTCGGCCTGACGATGCCGGTCTCGTCCTACTCGGCGGTCTACAACCCGAAGCTGATCGAGCAGCTCGGCAAAGCGTCCGAGGGCGTCATCGCCACCTCGCTCGCCCCCGGCGCCGCCGACGACCCGGCGGTCGCCGCCTACCTGGCGCGCTGGAAGAAGGAGATCGGCCGCGAGCCGAACGGCCTGCCCTACACCCAGTACCTGTACGACGCGCCCTACCTCGTCGCCGCCGTCTATTCCGGCCTGATCGACAAGAAGCTGCCGCTCACCGGCGAGAACTTCCGCAAGGAAATGCTGGCGATCCGCACCTTCGACCTGCCGCTCACCGGCAAGCTGACGATCAACGACGACCACACGGTGAACAAGACCGTCTACCTGATGGAGGTCAAGAACGGCGCCTGGGTCAAGAAGGCGGTGGTCGAGTAGGGCGCGAACGGGAGGCGGGAGCGGACCCATGCTGTCCTTCGACATTCTCGCGCAGGTGCTGTGGACGTCGCTCGCGACCTCCGCGCCGCTGGTGCTGTTCGCGGTCGCCTTCGCGCTGGTGCTGAAGGTCAACCGCATCTTCAACTTCGCCCAGGCCGGCGTGATGACGGTGGCGTTCTACGCCGCCCACTCCGCCGTCTCGATGGCGGGCCTGCCCGGCTGGGTCGGCTGCCCGTTCGCGCTCGCGGCCTCCGCGGGGGCGAGCGCGCTCCTCGAGCGGGTCGGGTTCCGACCGCTGCGGCGGCGGCGCGCGACGCCGATGTTCATCTTCATCTTCACCCTGATCGTGTCCGAGCTGATCGCCTATCTGGCGATGCTCGTGTTCGGCACCTGGCCGACCACGGTGTTCCCGTCGTTGTTCTGGCCGGTGACGCTGGTCGGCAACGTGGCGATCAGCGCCTGGGACGGCCCGGCGATCGGGGCGATGCTCGTCTCGCTCGCGCTCCTCTTCACCTACCTTCGCCGCGCCCGGACCGGCCGGTTCATGATCGCGGTCGCCGACAACCCCGACCTCGCCGAGCTCTACGGCATCGAGAAGGACCGGGTTTACCTCGCCACCGTGGTGATCGCCGGCCCTCTCGTCGGGGTCGGCATGTGCCTGTACGGCGCCCGCGCCCAGGTCCAGCCGACGACCTCGATCGAGCTGATGCTGTTTGCCGTCGCGGCCACCATCATCGGCGGTATCGGCAACCTCTGGGGCGCGGCCCTCACCGCGGTGGCGCTCGGGGTCGTGCAGAACGCCAGCGTGCTGTTCATCCCGGCCGAGTGGCAGGGCTTCCTGCTCTACGTCTTCCTGTTCCTCGCCATCGTGTTCCTGCCGAACGGCATCCGCCTGCCGGAGCGCAAGCGCGGCTTGGCGCGCCGGGTCGCCAGTGTCGATCTCGGCGATCCCGCTCCCGATCCGGCGCCTGCCCGCAGAGAGGCGTAAGAAGAGAGGCGTAAGACATGGACTACCTGATCACCCTCGCGATCCTGATCGGGTTGAGCGTCGCGCTCGCCTCGAGCTTCAACCTGATCATCGGCTATGCCGGCCTGGTCTCGATCGCCCACCCGGTCTTCTACGCCATCGGCGCCTACGTCTCGGCGCTGCTCGCCCGCGACCTCGGCCTGCCGGTGCCACTCGCGATGCTGTGCGGGGCGCTCGCCGCGGCGGCGGCCTCTGCCGCGGTCGCACTGCCGTCCTTGCGGGTCTCGGGCGACTACCTGCTGATCGCCTCGATCGGCTTCCAGCTCGGGGTGCTCGAGGCCATCAAGAACATCTCCGTCACGGGCGGCGCGGGCGGACTCACCAACATCCCGGCCTTCCTGGTCCAGGACGGCGGCAGGGGCGCCTACGCGGCCCTGGTGATCGCCTTCGCGGGTCTCACGGTGTGGCTCAACTGGCGCATCGCCCACGGGCCCTACGGCCGCGCCCTCTCGGCGATGCGCGACGACGAGACCGCCTTCGCGGGGTTGGGCCGCAACGCGGTCGCCATGAAGGTCGCGGTCTTCGCGTTCGGCTCCGGCATCGCCGGCCTCGCGGGCGCCCTCTACGCCCATTACTTCCGCTTCGTTACGCCCGAGCAGTTCGAGATCCTGCAATCGGCGGCGCTCCTGACCATGGTGGTGGTCGGCGGGGTGCGGACGACCTGGGGCCCGGTGCTGGGCGCCGTGCTGCTCCAGGCGCTGCCGCAGGCCATCACCTTCGTCGACCTGCCGCCCGCCATCCTCGGGCCGCTCCAGGGCTTGCTGTTCACCGGCCTCGTCCTCGTCTTCATGGTCCTGCGGCCGCAGGGCCTGATCGCGGCGGG
The DNA here is from genome assembly GCF_016804325.1 of Methylobacterium aquaticum. Taxonomy (NCBI): domain Bacteria; kingdom Pseudomonadati; phylum Pseudomonadota; class Alphaproteobacteria; order Hyphomicrobiales; family Methylobacteriaceae; genus Methylobacterium; species Methylobacterium aquaticum. The sequence continues at coordinate 3,565,595 of NZ_CP043627.1, read as the reverse complement.
CGAGGCCTGGCATCCAGCCAAGAAGTATTCCGCCAAGACGTATTCCGCCAAGACCCGGGGAGAAGCGCGATGACCCCGGTCCTCGAGATCGCCGGCCTCGACAAGCGTTTCGGCGGCATCGTGGTCGCGGACGGCATCGACCTGACGCTCAATCCAGGCCGAGTGGTCGGGCTGATCGGGCCGAACGGCGCCGGCAAGACCTCGCTGTTCAACTTGATCTCCGGGGTGTTCCCCTCCGACGCCGGCACGATCCGGCTCGACGGTCAGCGCCTCGACGGGTTGGCGATGCACCGCCGGGCGTCGCTCGGCCTCGCTCGCACCTGGCAGAACCTGCGGTTGTTTCCGTCGCTGTCGGTGCTCGACAACCTGATGGTCGGGCCGCGCCGCTACCTCGGCGACCGGCTCCTGCGCCTCGCCCTCGACCCGGCCGGGGTCCGGGCGCAGGAGGCGGGGACGCGACGGCGGGCCGAGGAGGTACTGGAGCGCACACGTCTCTCGGGCGTCGCCGCGACCCCGGCGGCCGACCTGACGTTCGGCCAGCAGAAGCTCGTCGGCGTCGCCCGTGCGCTGATGAACGACGCCCGCTGCCTGCTCCTCGACGAGCCGATGGCCGGCGTCGAGGGCCAGGCCTACGAGATCATGCAGCAGGTGGTGCGCGAGGTCGCCGAAGGGGGCGTCGCGGTCTGCGTCGTCGAGCACAACGTCGCGTTCATCCGCGACCTCTGCGACGAGGGCGTGTTCATGTTCGCCGGCAAGGTCCTGGCCCGCGGGCCGGTCGCCGACCTGATCGCCGATCCTCGTCTCACCGAACTGTATTTCGGGACCTGATCCGATGCTGGAGATCCGCTCGCTCTCGGCCGGCTACGGCACGCTCACTGCCCTCGACGCCGTCTCGGCCCGGTTGGAGCCGGGCGGCCGGCTCGGCGTCTTCGGCCATAACGGCGCCGGCAAGACGACGCTGCTGCGCTGCATCGTCGGCGCCCATGCCGCCCATGCCGGCGAAGTCGTCTTTGACGGCAAGCCGGTGCTGCCCGGCAACGTCCCGGCCACGATCCGGCGCGGCATCGCCTTCGTGCCGCAGGGCCACAACGTCTTCCCCAACCTCACCGTGGCAGACAACCTCGCCACGGCAGGTCTCCTGTTCGACGGCAAGTTTGCCGGCGAGGTGCTGAAGATCTTTCCGCTGCTCGAGGAGCGTCGCGGTCAGCGCGCCGGCTCGCTCTCAGGCGGCGAGCAGCAGATGCTGGCGCTCGGCATGGCCCTGATGACCCAGCCGAAATGGTTGCTCCTCGACGAGCCGTCCACGGGCCTCGCGCCGGTGATCGTGCGCAACGTGATGAGCCAGCTCGCCAAGGTCAACGCAGCCTTCGGCACCGGCCTCATCATCGTCGAGCAGAACGTGCCGGCGACCCTGAAGGTCGTCGAGCACGGGCTGATCCTGAAGTCCGGCCGGACCGTGTTCTCGGGCGAGGCCGCGACGCTCGCGGCCAAGCCCGACCTCTGGGAGTGGTTCTAGACCATGGCACCCGATTCCGATTCCGCCCTGCGGGCCTGCAGCGCCGCCGCCGTGCAGTCGCTGATGACCTGGGCTGCCGCGTACTCCCACGAGGCGTTGCCCGTAACCGTCCGAGCCCGTGCGGCGCTGGTCCTCGCCGACGATCTCGGGGCGATCGTGGCCGCCGCCGGCGAGCCGCCGGTGGCGCGGATGCGTGCCGTGCTGGCGCGGTCCTCGGGCCGCGCCGAGGCGACGGTGTTCGCCCCCGGCAGCCCTGCCCTCGACCGGGCCTCGGCGGCAGCTGCCAACGGCCTTGCGGCGACCTGGTGCGAACTCGACGAGGGCTATCGCGGCGCGCCATGCCACGCCGGGGCCTACATCCTGCCGGCACTGCTGGCCGAGGCCGAGGCCGAGGGGGCGAGCGTCGCGCGGGTGCTGGAGGCGCTGGCGCTGGCCTACGAGATCACCGTGCGCTGCGCCCGCGCGTTTCCGTTCGCCACCATGACGGTCCACCCGCACGCCGCCTTCGCGACGATCGGGGCGGCTGCCGGCATCGGGCTCCTGCGCGGCTTCTCCGGCAAGCTCCTCCTCGACGCGGTGTCGGCCGCCGCCAGCATGACCTTCGCCGGCCCCTACGGCCACGCGATCGAGGGTGCGCTGGTGCGCAACGCCTGGACCTCGGCGGGCGCCTGGATCGGCCTGCGCGCCGCCGACGGGGCGGAGGCCGGGATCGCCGGCCTGCCCGAGACCTTCCATGACGTCTTCGTCGGCGGCCTCGGCACGGCCTGCCTGCCCGAGGCGCTGACGGACGGCCTGGGCATCGACTGGGCGATCCATGGCGGCTACCACAAGGTCTTCGCCTGCTGCCAGTACGCCCACGGGGCGATCGAGGCCTCCCTGCGCTTACGCGCGGAGGCCGCCGGCCGGGAGGACGAGATCGACGAGATCCTGGTCGAGACCCATCCCCGCGGCCTGACCCTTACCACCGTCGAGCCGGCGACGGTGCTGGCGGCGAAGTTCTCGATGCCGCACGCGCTCGCCGCCGCCGCGGTGACCGGCACGGGCGGGCAGGGGGCCTTCGATCAATCGACGCTGCACGAGCCGCGGATCGCGGACTTGCGCCGCCGGGTCCGGCTGGCGCCCCTGCCCGAGATCGGTCCGCCGCCGAACGACCGGCCCTCGCGGGTGACCTGGCGAATGCGCGACGGGACCGCCTTGAGCGCGCTCTGCGAGAGCGCCCGCGGCGGTGCCGATCAGCCCTTCGACACCGACACGATGCTCGCCAAGCTCGCCGAGACCAGCCGGGCGTACCCCCGGATGGCTGCCGTCCTCGAACGGATCGTGCGCAGGGCCGAGGACGACGAGCGGGATTTGCAGAGACCGTGGCGGGATTGCGTGACCGAGATGACGGGCGGGGTGGAACGGTGAGCGACGAACTCGACATCCTGGTGATCGGCGCCGGAGCCTGTGGCCTCGCGGCGGCCATCGCCGCGCACGATGCCGGAGCGAGCGTGGCGGTGATCGAGAAGCAGGAGCGGCCCGGCGGCAATTCCTCGCTCTCGACAGGCTCGGTGCCGGCGGCGGGCAGCCGGTTCCAGCGCGAGGCGGGCATCGCGGACGAGCCGGCCCGCATGGTCGCCGACCTGATGGCGATCGCCGGCGGCGAGACCGACGACCACGCCCTGGTCGAGCGCCTCGCGAGCGTCTCGGCCGAGACCGTGGAGTGGCTCGTCGACACGGTGGAGGCGAAACTCACCCTCATCACCGCCTACAAGCATATCGGGCATTCGGTGCCCCGCCTGCACGCCCCGGTCTCGCGCCGCGGCCAGGATCTCGTCGACGACCTCGTGGCGGCGGCCGAGCGGCGCGGCATCCCGATCGCGGTCGGCAACGGTGCCCGCGCGCTGATCGTCGAGGACGGGATCGTGTGCGGCGCCGTCGTCGAGGCCGCCGGCGAGACGGTCGAGATTCGGGCCGGCAAGACGATCCTCGCCCTCAACGGCTTCGCGGCGAACCCTGAGCTCGTCCGACGCTTCTGCCCCGAGATCGCCGGGGCGGAGTACTTCGGCGCCCGCGGTTCCACCGGCGAGGCGGTTCTGTGGGGCGAGCGGATCGGCGCCGCGCTCGCCAACATGGCGGCCTACCAGGGCTACGCCGCCGTCGCCTATCCGCAGGGCAGCCTGCTGTCCTGGACCACGGTCGAGAAGGGCGGGATCATCGTCGGCGACGATGCCCGCCGGTTCGGCGACGAGAGCCTCGGCTATTCCGGCTATGCCCGGGAGGTTCTGGCCCGGGGCGGGCGCGCCTACACGGTGTTCGACCAAAAGATCTTCGACGTCGCCGCCGCCGAGGAGGAGTTCATGGAGCTCTGGACCTATGGCGGCCTCAAGCGCGGCGACACGGCCGAGGAGATCGCCCGACCCTTCGGACTCGATCCGGAAGTGCTCGCCGGGGAGATCGCGCAACGCAACGCAGCGGCGGCCGGGACCGTGCCCGACCCGCACGGACGGCGGGATTTCGGCCTCGGGCCCCTGGCGCCACCCTACTATATCGGCCGCGTCGTGCCCGGGCTGTTCCACACCCAGGGCGGGTTGCGGGTCGATGCCGACGCACGCGTGCTGCGGCAAGATGGAGCCCCGGTGCCGAACCTCTTCGCCGGCGGCGGCGCGGCGGCCGGGATCAGCGGCCGGGCCGGCGCGCTCGGCTACGCCTCCGGCAACGGGCTCCTGTCGGCGATCGCACTCGGCCGCCTCGCGGCGCTCGCCGCCGCCCGCGAACTCGGGAGCACGCCGTGACGCTCACCCGCGACCTCGCCCGGCGCGTCCGGGCGCTCTCCCGCAACGGCCTGCCGCCGGAGGTGGCGGCCGCCGCGCGCCTCCACCTCCTCGACGCGATCGGGGTCGGTCTCGCCTCGGCGGGCTCGGAGGCCGGTGCGCCTTACCGGCGCTACGCCGCGGGGCTCGGGCCGGGGAGCGCGGGCCTGATCGGGATCCCCGGCCGTGTCGCGCCGGCCGCGGCGGCCCTCGTCAACGGCGGATTGATGCACGGGCTTGAGTTCGACGACACCCATACCGGCTCGATCGTCCACGGCTCGGCGGTGCTCGTTCCCGCGGCTCTCGCCGCCGCCCAGGCCGCCGGCGCCTCCGGGCCGGCGCTGAGCACGGCCTACGCGCTGGGCTGGGAGGTGCTGATCCGCATCGGCCTCGCCGCGCCCGGGGCCTTCCAGGCACGGGGCTTCCAGGTCACATCGGTCGGGGGCGCCCTGGTGGCGGCTCTCGTCGCGGCGGAGCTCGCCGGCCTCACCGAGGACGAGGCGGTGGCGGCGATGGGGATCGGCCTCAGCGGTGCCTCCGGCGTGTTCGAGTTCCTGACCAACGGCGCCTCGGTCAAGTCGCTGCATCCCGGGCTTGCCGCCCAAGCCGGTCTGAATGCCGCCGACCTCGCTCGGGCCGGCCTGACCGGGCCGGAGACCGCCTTCGAGGGGCGCTGCGGACTGTTTTCGGCCTTCGCCGGGGACGCGCGCCTCGCCGGGGCGTTCGCGGCCGCCCTCGACGGGCTCGGCACGGAGTGGCACCTGCCGCAGGCGGCGTTCAAGTTCCATCCCTGCTGCCACTACCTGCACCCCTTCATCGAGGCCGCCGGAATCCTGGCCGATCGGGGCGTGAAGCCCGACGACGTTGCCGCGCTGACCTGCCGGGTGCCTGCGGGCGCAGCACCGATCATCTGCGAGCCCTGGGACGCCAAGCAGGCCCCCGCCAGCGGGCACGCCGCGCGCTGGAGCCTGCCGGTCGCGGTGGCGGCCCGCCTCGTCGAGGGCCGGGTCGATCTTGCGACCTTCGAGGCGCCGGCGGGCGCGGCGGTGCTGATGCTCGCCGGCCGCATCGCCTGGGAGTCGCTCGCCGACGCCCGCTTCCCGCAGGTCTTCGAAGCCGAGATCGTCGCCGAGACCCGCGATGGCGCCCGGCACGAGATCCGGGTCGACGACGTGTACGGCAATGCCGGACGGCCTGCCGGCGACGACGCGGTACGGGAGAAGTTCCGCCGCAACGCCGCCCGCAGCCTCGCGCCGGACGGCATCGCGTCCCTGGAGGCCGCCATCGACGCGCTCGCCGACGCCCCGCGCATCGACGCCCTCACCCTGTCCCTGTCACACCCCGTCCGGAGCGCCGCATGAGCACGGAATACGACCTCCTCATCCGCGGCGGGGACGCCGTCCTGTCGGGGCACGGGCGCACCGCGTGCGACATCGCCGTCCGCGACGGTCGCATCGCCGCGATCCTCGCCCCCGGCGCGCCGGCTTCGGCCGCGACCACGCTCGACGCCCGCGGCCTCGTCGTCCTGCCCGGCGCCATCGACGTTCACCTCCATCTCGGCCACGGCCGCGACATCGCCCGGCCGCGCGTGCCGGCGGATGCCGCGCAGGAGAGCGCGGCGGCGGCCGTCGGCGGCATCACCTGCTTCATCCCCTACCTGATGACGAGCGACCCCTTCGCGAGCGTGCTGCCGGAGGTGATCGGTATCACCGAGGCCGGATCGCGGATCGATTTCGGCTATCACCCGATCATCTCGACCGAGGCGCAGCTCGCCGAGGTCGAGGCCTGCGCCCGGGACCACGGCGCGCCGACCTTCAAGATCTTCATGAACAACAGGGGCGGGGAGGGCGCCCGCCTCGGCCTGCCGGACATCGATGACGGCTTCCTTCTGCGCCTGTGCGAGGCGGCGGCGCGGGCCGGCGGCATGGTCTGTCCGCACCCCGAGACGATCGAGCTCGCCTGGGTCACCCGCGAGCGCGCCAAGGCGGCGGACCCCGACGGCACCGGGGGGCTGGCCACCTGGAACGCCAGCCGGCCGCCCTTCGTCGAGGCGGACGCGGTGCAGCGCGCCGGCTTCATCGCCCGTACGGCCGGCGCGCCGCTCTACGTCGTGCACACCTCATCGGGCGAAGCCCTGGCGGCGGGCCTGCGCCAGCGCGAGGCGGGCGCGCAGCTCTTCCTCGAGACCTGCCCGCACTACTTGACCCACGATGTCGGCTGGGACGGGGGCGAGACCGGCGGGAGCGACACGGCCAAGATCAATCCCCCCTTGCGCGAGGCCGCCGACCGGGAAGCCCTGTGGGCCGGCATCTTGTCGGGCGCCATCGACACCGTGGCCACCGACCACGTCCATCGCGGCCTCGACGCCAAGGCCGGCGGCATCTGGTCCGCGTCGCCGGGCTGTCCCGGCCTCGAGACCCTGCTGCCGGTGCTGCTGACCGAGGGCCATCACGCCCGCGGCCTCGACCTTGCCCGGGTGGTCGATCTGGTCTCGACCCGGCCGGCGCAGATCATGGGCCTTGCCCATCGAAAAGGCGCGATCGCGCCGGGCCTCGATGCCGATTTCGCCCTCGTCGACCTCGATGCCGAGTGGACCCTCACCCGCGACGACGTCCGCTCAAGCGCCGGCTACTCGATCTACGAGGGCCGGCGGTTCCGGGGGCGCGTGCTCCACACGGTCGTCCGCGGCCGGATGGTGCTGCGGGACCGTACCCTTCAGGACGACGCCGTCGGCACCGGCCGCTACGTTCCGCGGCGACTTGCTGCCGCTTCTGCCTGAAAGACGATCATACCAGCTCAACTGCACAGAATTCGGCAGCTCGAGGCCGGGATGCGTGGACTTGCATATCAAACGTGCTGTGCATTTCGGTTGGCTGAGGGCGAATCATCGGGCAACCCACTGAGAAACGCCTTCCCAGACGAAAACTACACACTGTGTAAAAGCATCGGCTTTCTCGATGAGATTGCTGGTGCGACTTGGGGGGAAACGACGGCCGGAGCTGATTCTACAACAAAAACAATGCGCTGAAGGCGACCGAGGTCAGAGCTTTGTATGAACTCCGTGCTGGGGACGCAAGGCGGGCGGGGACTGGGGACGGCGAGGGGCTCAATCTCCTGCCATGCCGAAAAATTTTGGTGCTCCCGGGAAAGCCCTTGGACAGCCTTCTCGCCAAAGGCATGCGTTAGAATTTGCCGTACGATTAATTTCTGAGAGCCATCTAAGATTCAGGCCTTCTAAGGGGTTTTTATTGTAAATAATCTTTATTTTATCCGATGTCGACGCGCCATCTTCTCGCGATGGGCATTCTGGTATTGGGAGCACTTTCGGTCCCGAGGCGCACCATCAAGCTTGGCTTCGCGATGGTGAATTTTTGCAGATCATCCAAGTATTTGACACCTTGAAAGGCATGCCTCTCAGACTCAGTGAACTTCCCCCGGATGGTTTCGGTCCATGCACGCGACAATTCTGCCTATCAGGAGAGAGCGCCGAGCGCCGAGCGTCGTAGCTGAGGAGCATATGCCTGCGCTTGCCGGCTCTGGACATCTTCTCATGCGTTGTCTCGCAACAGAGGACCGCCGCATGACCAATTTCCAGAGCGGAAGAGCCGAACTCGCACACGCTGATCGGCACATCGCGGATGCAACCCGGCGTGTCGGTCGGCTCATCGAACGCATCACGGAGAACAAAGATAAAGTGTGAGACACGGCGGAAGCCGAGAAATTGCTCCATGCGATACCAATGACCCAAGATGCCGACGCATCGGGCCATTGAGCCATCTCGAATTGTCTATGCCAAGCCAGAGGCTTGACGACAGTTCGAGAATGGAACCAAAGGTCGTTTCCAACGACCGTTGGTATGATGCATGAGATCCTAGGCCAGTGGAACGCATACCGGCAGGTCATCCTGGTTGCCATCGAACGGGGTGGCCACCCGGGTTGGAACCCATTGTGGCGGCGCTTCATTCACACCTGCAACCAGTCCCCCCTTTGAGCGTGCCAGTCTTCGTGCTATCATGATAGCGAAAGGTTGAGCCATGGCCCAAATTCTCGTCCGTGATATCGATGCCGGTGTGAAGCAGCGCTTGCAGCAACGTGCGGCCCGGAACGGCCGCAGCATGGAGGCCGAACTGCGCGACATCCTTCGTGCTGCCGCAGCCGATGACGAAAAGACGATGGGTCTGGGGACGGAGATCGTCGCTCTTTTTGAGGGCATCGGGCTCAAGCCCGACGAGGAACTGCCTGAAGTCCGTGGCCATGACCTTGCAGATCCCTTCGCATGATCATCCTCGACACGAACGTCGTATCCGGCCTGATGCGCGCACCGCCGGATCCGGTCCTCGTCCCTTGGCTCGACGCGCAACCCAGGAACTCCGTCTGGATCACAACCATCACCGTCCTTGAGATCAGGTTCGGCCTCGAACTCATGCCGGATGGACGGCGCGCCGCGGCATTGCGCACGGCCTTCGATCGCCTCGTCGCAGACGTGCTCCAACGGCGGGTCGCCCCGTTCGATGCCGCGGCAGCCAGCGAAACGGCGGTTCTCATGGCGGCTCGGCAGCGGCAGGGGCAACCGCAGGAACTGCGCGACAGCATGATCGCAGGCATTGCCATCGCTCGCCGCGCGACGCTCGCAACCCGCAACGTCCGGCACTTCCCCGACCTGGCCGAGCCTCCCGTCAATCCGTGGGATGATTGACAGCTGCTGCGCTTCGTAGTCGTTGGATTCGGGCGCAGTCTGCGGGTCGAGCCAGCGCCTCTTTCCCCAGAGCCTGCGGAATAATTCGCTGGTGGGCGACACGGCACGGGCAAGACGCATCTGGCCATCGCGGTCGCCCGGTCCTGCATCCGGGACGGGGCACGGGTCCGGTACTAGACCGTAGTCGACCTCGCCGACCACCTCGCCCAGTCCGACCTGATGGTGCCGGACGAGCTCGGCTGCCTGCCATTCGCGCCGTCGGGCGGTCAGTGTCTGTTCCACCCGATCGGCCGGCTCTCCGAGACCACCTCGATCGTGGTGACCACCAAACTGGCGTTCGGGGAGTGGTCGAGCGTGTTTGCCGGTGCCGCCAAGATGACGATGGCCCTGCTCGATCGGCTGACCTCCACCTCGAACGGACCGCTGATCGTCTTCGCCAAGGCGTTGTCGTAGCCGTCGACGCTGCCGACCTACAGCTCCAGGCCTGCCTCGGCGTCCGCCGTCACGTTGAAGTCCGCTTGCCGGGCAGACAAAGATCGCAGGAGGCCGCTGTCGTTGCCAAACCTCAGGCCTCGTGGAAGAGATCGTCCGCCGCTGGGAGACGATGGTTCAGCTCCTTCAACGATCCGGAGTGGATGGCGGCATAGAGGAGTGTCTGGTCGCCGGGATCGGCGCAGACGAGATCGCGCGGATCCTCCGGCCTTCCGAAGCGCCTGAGCGCTGGGATGAGATCGGCTGGCGGATACTTCCAGAGATAGTCGCAGTTCACCATCCGGGCGCGGCCCTCGATCGGGAAGGCGATCCGAGCCGTTCCCTGCTTGCCCTCCGGCGGCAGCGTGACCGTGATGTCGCGCGGCTGCACGGCATGGCCGAGCGAGGCGAGTGTGCAGGCCGTGATCTCGGCGAGAAGGGGGGCGTCGTATTCGGTGTGAGCCGGAACGAATATCAGGCGCCCGATGCGCGGATGTCCATCGTCGTGAAGGGCCGCGAACGAACTGACGGCCTCAGAAATGCCGATGGCCCGGCCGGGATCGAGCCGCTGGGCCGCCCTCCAGAGCGAGCCTGCAGCGATCTCGCCGCGCTCCAGGCCGCCGACGGCCTCGAGCGCGGCGATCGTGGTTTCGAGGATGCGCAGTTCGTCCGGTGACGGATCGCCGATCGGGATGTCCTCGAGCGGCGCGTCGCCGATCGTCCAAGGCAACTCGGGTATCGCGGGATCGTCGATTTCCTGTCGCCCGACTCGGATGCCCGGCTTCACGGGGCCGATATCCGGCTTCATGAGGCCGTAGCCGGCGAGAATCACGAAGGCGAGACAGCCGGCAAGGCCTGCCCAGCCGGCGAAGTCGAACGGGCGCCGGAACAGGACGAGCGAGCCCGCCGCGAGCGCGAAGAACGCCAGGCCTGCCCAAAGCTCACGCTTCGAGGGCATGAAGGCCTCCACGCTTTGGCGAACCGATCGGGGTATGCGCGACACGCGTTGAGCATTCCGCAACGGCCGGACGATACTGCGTCGAGGGCGACACGCTCGAACTCGTCGGCACCGATGAGGACGACCGAGCGCGGCTCGATCTTCGCGCCGGACGATGGATCGGACAGCCTTCTCGTAATCGACGAATCGGACTTCCCGAAGCAGGAATGACGGCTGGACTCAGCACTTGGACACGGCGCGCGTCGCCAGCGCCCGCAGTGCAGCGGCCTTGCCCCATGGGTCGTCGTCCAGTCCGGGCAGTTCGTCGTCGCGGAGCGGTGTCGCCTCGACGAGGCTCACCGGCCCGAACGGCAGCCCCTCGATCGAGTGCAGGTCCATGCGGAGGGCCATTCGCGTCATCGGCCGGCAATCCTCGGCGAGGCGGCAGAACAGGATCGCGCCGTTGGTCTGGACGTCCCGCAAGACGCGGTAGCCGTCGGCGACGAGGTCGCCGACGCCGATCAGCACGTCGGACCAGAGCGCCACGGAGGCCTCGTCCGCGACGACCGGATTGCCGGCCCCGCCGAGCCGCATGACGATCTCGCATTCGACCCCGTTCTCCTGCGCCGTCACGCCCGCCCAGGGGGTCGAGAGGCCGTCGGTCGCCAGCAGCACCGCGTCGCCGTGCTCGATTTTCAGGATGCGGCGATGGGGCTGGAACCACTTCGTCTGTCCGTGGATGTTGGCCTGCCCGCGTTCGGCGGCAAAGCCCGGTTCGACGGTTCCGACCGAGTTCCAGAAGCGGCGGCGCGCAGCGGCCGCGGCGGCGTAGACCGGATCGTCGGGACCACGCGGGACCAGCGCGGCATCGAAGGTCGTTTCGACGGTGACCCGACTCTGTTGCCAAGGCAGCGTTGCCCGGGTCCAGTGGACGCTCACGACGTTGAACGGCGTCGCGGCGTTCGTGCCGAGTCGCGCGACGACCTCTTTGAAAATGTCGAACTGTGGTTCGTCCGAGGCCACAAGCGAGCCGTCGCGGCGGTGATAGCCGCCGCTACAGCTGGAATGGCCGGCTTGCAGGGTCGTCACCGTCCAGTCTCCTCGGACGGCGCCCGCCGGCGCCTTATCCAGCGCAGCCCGGAGATCGCGTTCGGCATCGTCGACGGAATAGCTCGCCATCGCATTCTCCATGCTACGCCGGGCTTCGCCCCGCAGCCCGACGGGGCAGCCCTCAATCCGGGTTCGTGAACACGCTGCCGCCGATGAAGGCCATCTCGCGGTCCGGCTGCGGCGGATCCTTCTGCGAGCCGTAGGCGAAGAACAGGCGGCGGCTGCGCCCGTCGGGGCCGGTCAACGTCAGCGTGTGCCGGTCGAGGGCATAGCGGCCGCCGTCGGAAGCGCGCCGGCGGCCGATCGCCGACCCGACCCCGGTGGTCGCGCCCGAATTCGTCGCTCCGGTCGCGCCGCCGCGGCCGTAGGTGCCGTCGGAGCGAAAATCGTAGCGGCTCGAGACGGCGACCATCACGTCGCCGCCCATCGCCGTGTTGCCGCCGCCCGACATGCGGCGGTAGGACCGGGCGATCGTCCGCTCGCCGGCCTCCGCCGGGTAGGCCTTGAAGAACGAGCCGTCCTGGAGCCTGTAGTCCTGCGGCTTACCCCCCGTGCCGGTCAGCACGTACGAGCCGCCGGAGCGGGTCCAGCGGCCGAAGCGGCGCGGCTTGGCGGCGCGCTCGGCGGCGAGGTCGACGTCCTCGAGGGCGACATCGTCGATCTCGTAGGAGCTGCCGTCGCGAAACAGGATCAGCGGCTCGAACTCGATCACGACCATGCCGCCGACCCCGACGCCGGTCGTCGCGCGGAAATACACGCCCTCGACCCCGGCCCAGTTCGCGGCGTGGCGCGGTTCCGCCGGCGGCTCGGCCACGACGACGGGCGGAGCGTTGCCGGGGCGACGGGGGCCTCGGGCAACGCGCCACCCGCCGCGGTCCGGGCCGCCGGAGCCCTCCGGCCGCCCTTGCCCACCAGTCCGTCATCGGTGAGAGCGACCGCCCGCAGCTTCGCCGGGGGATGAAATCCCCCGACAGGGTGGCGACGAAGCTCGGCACCATCCCGAGGCGCTGCGCCGCCTGCCAGCCGGCATGGTGCAGGACCGTGCGGAGCTTCACCTGCTCGGCGAAGGCGGCGCGGGTGGCCGCCTGCGACAGGGGCGGCTTGTCGGCCATCGGCGCCACCATCTGACGCCGCACCGCCCGGAGCGCAGCAGGGCTCGGCTCGGCCTTGGTGTCGTTGGCGACCATCCATTGCAGGACGATGAAGGCGGTGAGCACGTCGCCGGCATCGTCCGGGCGAAGTGCGGTGTCGGAGAGGAAGCTCCGGAAGATCGCGTCGTAATCGTGCCGGGCCATCTCCCGGGCGACCTCGCCCGCGGCGATCGGGTTGGTGGCACGCAGCTCCCGGACGTGGCGCGCGACCGTGGCGGCCCGCAGCTCCGTGTTCGAGGCGAAGGGCAGGGCGGGGCCGGCATCCCCGCTCTCCGAGCCGGCAACCTCCCCGACGGACCGGGCGTCGAGGGTCCGGTACTGCTGCATCCCCTGAATGATGCCCGTGCCGACGTCCTGGGCTGGCGCTGTGGCGGCCAGCAGCGGGATCAGGGCGGCGGCGACGGGGACAACGGCGATCATGCGGGTCATGGTGCGCTCCGCGCTCGGGCGACGATGGGGGAATGGTCCGTCGGCGGGCGCCGTCGGACCCTGCGCCCGCGTCACGGCCAGCGGATCCCGAACAGCGCCAGCACGACGGCGACGGCCACGCCGATCAGCGTCAGCGCCATGAAGGGCAGGAGCGGAATCACCAGCCAGCCCATCATCGTCAGGGTGTAGAGCAGGCCGCCGACGTCGAGGCCGGCGATCCGGCACGGCTGCGCGCCCGCCTCGTTGACCGTGCACCCCGTCAGGCGGGCGACGATCAGGGAGAGGACGAGCAGCAGGAACGGGGTCCAGACGATCAGCACGCCGAGGAGGAGCATGGGCCGGCTCCTTCCGCGCCGGGTTCCGCTCGGCGGTACCGCACTCATCGCGAGCTCCCGGCGCAGGGGCGCCAGACCCGCTGGTATCCGGCATCGCCGGGCCGGCCGTAGCACCAGCCCGTCGCCTCGAGCCGCCGGTCGACGGCGTCGCGCCGGGTGCAGGCGTCGAGCGTGGCAGGATCGTCGCCGCGCCCGCCCCGGCAGGCGGCGTTGAGGGCGGTCCAGTCCCGCACCAGTTGCGGCACGTCGGGTGCCGGGCCGGCCTGCGCGACGCTTGCCGCCGCGGCGAGGCCGAGGAGCACGGCGGGAAGCAGGATGATGCGACGGGCCATGCGTGACCTCCTCAGCGCGGCGCGACCGAGGCAGCCACGCGCTCGGCGCGGGCGAGCGCCTCGGGCCGGTCCGCCGGTGCCAGACCGAGGACGCGCAGGTAGGTCGATCCTTCGAACCGGATCACCTGCGCGACGGCGACCGGACGGCCGCTCCTCGCATCCGAGCCGGTGGCGCGCAGGCGCAGCACCACCGCGCCGTCGCGGGTCGCGCGGTCCTCGTCGGTGACCGTGACGTCCTTGATCTCGCGGAAGGTGGCGAGCGCCTTGCGGGCGAAGACCCCTTCCTGGCCCTCCGGCACGGCGGCCCGCCCCATCGAGGGGGCGACGACGACCAGCGGCTGCACACCGTCGGGATCGATGTCCTTCGGGCCGTCGGTGAGCATCAGGGCGTTGCCCATCAGCGCGCGCACTGGACGGAAGCCCGCGAGGTCGCCGACGGTATAGGGAAGGGCTGCGATCTGGTCGGCGAGGCTGCCGGGCGCCCGGAACGCGATCGTCGAGAGCGCGGCCTCGACCGCCTCGTCCGGCATCTGGCGTCGCGCGGCCTCCGGCACCTGCACCGTGACGAGGCCGGTACCGGAGGCACCGCGCACCACCGCGACCCACTTGGCGTAGGTGAGCCCGTTGGCGGCCTGTCTGCCGCGCAGAACCCGGCCCTCGCCGCCGGCGACGCCGAGCGCGGTGCCGGAACCCCGGGCCTCGAAGCCCGTCGCGCGCAGGGCCTCGGGGGTGAACCGCTCAACGAGCTGGCCGTAGGCCTCGGCCGGCATCTCGGTGATGAGGATCGAGGCGCCCGAACGATGCTCGAACCCTGCAAAGCTCTTCGAGGGCGTCATGCCGGGGGGCGGCACTAGGCCGACCGAGCCGGCGGCCGGGAACACCGCCTCGGCGGCGAGGGCGGGCTGGGTGAGGAGGCTGAGGACCGCCAGACGCAGGCCGACGGCGAGAAGGGGCCCGCGGGCGGCGCGGCTCAGGAACGATGCCATTGCGGAATCTCCAGGTGGTCGGTGCGAGGCGTTCAGCGCGTCGCGACGCGGCTGAGCACGAAGGTGTTGCCGGAGAACTGGACCTGTCCGGGCGCGCTCATGTGCTCGAGCATCAGGCGCAGGTTGCGGCCGAGGCGGGCGGAGTCGGAGCGGGTCTCGTACCAGTACTCGGCGGCGGACGCCCCGGCCCGCACCGGACGGTGGTGCTCGTAGCAGCGGAACGCCGCCATGTACTCCTCGGCCGCCTGGACCTCCTGGGCCGAGAATCCGTTGAGACGCACGACGTAGGCCGTCGGCAGGCCGCCGCAGGCCTCACCCGTCGGGCCGCCGGCGACCGGTGCGGCAACGGCGCCCGGGACGAGGGCCGCGCCGGGATCGGCCCCGCGGCGGGGCGCCACGACTCCGTCGAGCTTCGCGGTGAGCGCTGCTGCGACGTCGCCGGCGATCACCTTGGCCTCGGCGCCGACCCGCTCGAGCAGGCATTCGCGGTCGCAGCCCTGCGGCAGCGGCGGCAGCTGCACGCCTGCGACCTCGAACGAGCCGAGGGACTGGCCGGTGCGCACGTTGAGGAGTCGGCCCGGGATTCGCACCTCCGGCCGCACGATGTCCGAATAAGCCGATTTCGACGCCGAGGCGTAGATCTGGAACACCGCGACCACGTCGAGGGGCGGACTCGAGACCGCGCGGGCGACCTCGATCAGCTCGGCGTCGCGCCGGCGCACCCGGTTCGGTTGCGTGAAGCCCATCGCCACCGCGGTCTCGTCGTAGACGTTGTATCCGCGCAGCTTCATCGTCTCGGAGAGTTCTGCGATCACCCGCTGGAAGATGCGGTTGCCGCGCGGCACCGAATCCTCGTCGGCATCCTCACCCATCACCACGACGGTGGGTTTGGGCTGGGAGAGGGCCGGGCCTCCAAAGAGGAGGCCGAGGGAGAAAGCGGCGAGGGCGGCGCGGCGCGCGGCGGCACGGATGGGCAGCATCGTGTCCTCCTGTCGGTCACTCGGAGCAGGGCAGCGGCGTCGGCGCCGCGTCGAAATCGTCGAGGTCGAGGGCCACGCGTCGGCGCGGGTCGGCCAAGGTCGCGCCGGTCAAGGCCGGGGCCGCGCAGGCGGCCTCTGCGGCCTGCCCGGGGAAGCGGAGCCCGCCCGGGCGGGCGGGCGCGATCAGGCTCACCTCGACTCGGCGGTTGACCCGCGACAGCGGGGCGGCCGGGTCCTTCGGGCAGGTCGGACCCCAGCCATGCACGCGCAACCGCTCCGGCGCGATGCCGTAGGTCTCGACGAGGTGGGTCCGCACCGCCCGGGCCCGGGCGAGGGACAGACGCCGGTTGTGAGCGGGCGCGCCCGCCGCGTCGGTGTGGCCGGCGATGAGGAAGCCGTGGCCGGCGAGGTCGCGCGAGGCGAGCGCCTGGCCCAGCGGCTCGAGCTGGATCCGCGCCTCCGGCGTCAGGCGGGCGCTGTCATAGGCGAAGAACACCGTGAGATCGACCGTGCGGCCCGGATCGACCCGCACGGACGGCCCGCCGTCGTCGGGTTTGAGCGCCCGCGCCGGCACGCCGGGGGCAAGTCCCGGATTCCCGTCGGCGAAGGGGGCAAGGGAGCGGATGATCGCGGTCGCCGGCGGGTTGCGGGACTCCGCCTCCGCCGGCCCTGCCTCGTCCAGCCTCTCCCGGCCGCCGGGCGCCTCGGTCAGCGGGTTCGCCCGCGCCGCGCCGCCGAGGGCGACGACGAGGCCCAGGGCCAGTGCGAGGCAGGAGCGGCCGAGGCGACGCCTGGCCGTGCGCCGCAGGGCGGCGTCGCCGTTGACGGTCGGTCGCGCGGGCGCGTCGTCGATCCGCATGGTTCGGCTCTCCCCCTCCGGGCCTTCCTTTTGCCCGTCACACCCCGTGCCTGGACGAGCCAGAGCGGTTTTCGCTGCGTCGGCGCGCAGATCGCCTCGGGAAAAGATCAGCGCCCGCGCAGGATCGCGTTCATCCGGCCCGGATCGAGGGGGCCGTCGGGTGTGGGCGGGGCGGCCGCAGGTGACGCGGCTGGCCTCGTCGCCGGTGCGGTCGGAGGCGGGGCCGGATCCGCGGCCGCCGTGGTGGCGGCCGGCCGGCCCTGGCGCGCCGCGATCTCGGACAGGATCCGGCTGCGGCCGAGGATCGCCGAGAGGCGGGTCGCCGCGTTGAAGCTCGACGGGTCCTTCGGGTCGAGGCCGCCCTCCTTGTGCAGCGCGACGCCGGCCACCGAGGCGTCGAACATCAGCGAGCCCGACGAGCCGCCGAGCGTGTCGCAGCGGTGGCGCAGGTCCGGCCCCTCGCCCTGCTCCTTGAGGGCAAAGCAGCGGAAGCGGCTCATCACCTTCGGCCGCCCGAGGGGATGGTGGATGACGAGCATCGAGCGGTTGCCGGGCACCGCCTCGCCCGAGAGCCGGGCCGTCCCGTAGGTCGCGGTCGGGCTGCCGTCGGCGCGGGCGAGGGCGTAGTCGAGGCGCGCGTCGTGCTCGACCGGCTTCGGGTCGACCTCGAACCGCCGCGAGCCCTGTCCGTCGAGGGTCAGGTAATCCATCAGGATCGAGACCTTGACCGGGGTCAGGTCGCCCGATTGCGGCAGGCAATGGTGGTTGGTGAGCACGTAATCACCCGGCAGCAGCGCGCCGGTGCAGGAGGCGCCGACCGTCTGGCCGGTGCGGGCGTTCCTGAGCACGATGTCGACGCGGCCGATCGGGCGGGCAAGCGCGGCGAGCCCGTCGCGCGGATCGAGTTCGGCGATCGGCTCGAACGCGCCCTTGTTGCGGTCGACGTAAGCCGCCGCATCGCCGGTGGTCTGCCGCAGCGGCAATCGCGCGCGACCGTAATCGGCAGGATCAAAGCCGACGCTCTGTGCCCGCGCAGGCTCAGCCGCGCCGAGTGCAAGGATCAGGCTGAAAAATATCCAAGTTTCCTCCTTGGTCGAGCGGCGTGTCCGGTGGCTTGTGGCCATCGCTGTCCTCCTCTCGGCGGCGGCTTTATGCCGTCTGCCGATCCGCAAGTCAAAATAAGTCGATCCCGGGCCGGGAGCAGTCCTTACCGGACGAGGCCGTGGACGAGCCGATCGGCGGTGCCCGACGGGTTTGCGGCGCCCGCGTCCGTTATGACCTGGACCGTGTAGAGGAGGTTTCGCCTGGCGCCCTCGCGCAGGAAATAGGCCTGGGCGCCGTCGGGCAGCCGGATCGGCGGCAGCGCCGCGGCGGCGAGTTCCGGGCCCACCGTCACCCGCGCGCCGGGCAGAGTGGCGCGGAAGGCGAGGCCGCACAGGTCGGGCGCGAGGCGGCTCGCCCGCAGCCGGCCGGGCGCTTCCGCCGGGACCGGACGCCGCACCGGCGGATCGGCCCCGAAGGCAACGCGCCGGCAGGTCGAGCCCGCCGGAGCGGCCAGCTCCGCCACGACGGCGGCACCCGCCACGGGGTCCGGCGCAGGGGCGATGGCCGTGCCGGGCTCGACCGGGGCGGGTGTCGCGGCGGCGACGACCGGCCGGTCCGCCTCCGGGCGTGCGCGGAGCATCGCGAAGCCGGCAGCGAGCGCCGCGGCGGTAAGAAGTGCGACGAGCGCGGCCACGAGAGCGGGGCGCCGCCCGGCCGCCGGGGCGGAGGCAGGCTCCGGCCGCGCCAGAGCCGCAAGGGCGGCCTGCACGCTCGCAGCCGGCAGGATCACCGGCGCGCGCGCCCGCCCGAGGGCGCGAAACGCCCGCGCGGCCTCCGCCTCGGGCCCTTCGGGCAGGAGGACGGCGAGGTCGGCTCTCGCCGCCACCGCGAGCAGGTCGCGGGAGCGCGCGAGCTTGTCGAGTAGCGCGTAGTCGCCGGGCAGCACCGCGAGGTCGAGATCGACCGCGCCCGTCGCCCATAGGACGAGGTCGGCCGCCCCCGGATCGGCGGCGAGGGTGTGCCCCCTCGCCACGAGGCCGTGAGCGAGGCTGACCGGCACCTCCCACGAGCGCCCGGCATCGAACGAGGCGGAGAGCCGCAACTCGCAGGATCCCGCCTCTCCCCCGGCATCCCCGCCCGCAAGGAGCGACAGCGGTCCACCGGCAGCGGCGAGCCGCGCGTAGTCGCCCGACCAGGGCAGGGGCCGGTAATCGCCCGCCGCGAAGGCGGCGGGTGCCGGCAGGCCGGGGCGGCGTTTCAGGCTGCGCAGCACCACCGGACCGCCGGTCGTCGGCACCACGACCAGGATCGAGACCGGCTTCATGCCGCCGTCACAGCAGGTACACCGCGCAGGCCCGGTCCCGCAGCATCGCGCCGAGCCGGGCTGCCTCCGGTACGCCCGGGTCGAGGGCAACGAGGACCGCGCCGTCGATCGCCGGCGGCAGCGCGAGCCGCGCCGTCTCGTCGCCGAGCATCGCCTCGATGGCACGCGGCGGCCGCGCCGCGCTGCCGCGCAGCACCAGGAGTGGCGGCGCATTCTCGTCCGCGGGCAGGATCTCGAGGGTGAAGGGGCCGACGCGGCGCGATGCGACCGCACCATCCGAGGCCGCCGCGGCGAGCGGCGCGTGGGCGATCGCCTGGGCCCCGAGCAGCGCCCGGTAGCGCCGGGCGGTCGCCGGATCGGCGCGGATCGCCCGCACCACCGCGAGGTCGACCGGCCCGCCCGGCTCGCGGGTGGCGTGGGCCCAGAGCGCGGCCGTGCCGGGGCGGCGGCTGTCGGCATCGCCGGGTTCGCTCGCCCGCATCAGGGTGCGGGCGGCGTGGATCTCGGCGAGCAGGCGCGCCTCGTCGCTCACGCGGTCGCCTCCGCGGCGTAGGCCTCGGCGAACGTTTTAGCGAAGACGTCCCGGTCCGTCGCGAAGGCAAGCTCTAGCGGCCGCTGCCGGGCGAGGCCGGCGACGGCGCGGGCGAGCCGGCCGGCCTCCTCGGCGAGCCGCAGCAGGGCGGCATCCGCGGCGCCGAACCCCGCAGCGAGCCGGTCGGGGTCGTCGAAGCCGGCGCGCCGGACGCGGCGGATGTCGGCGAGCGCCGCCGCGAGGGTGGCGCGCGCCTCAGGGGACAAGCCTTCGGCCTCCGCCGGGACCCGCAGCGCCGCCGCGATCCGCAGCATCCGGTCGAGATGGACGGTCAGCGCTGAGATCCTGTCGGCCAAAGCCGGGTAGGTCTCGGCCTCGGCGCAGGCGGCACGCTCGGCGATCCCTGCCCCGCCGCCGCCGCGGCGCAGGCGGTTGGCAAGGCCGGACTGAACCCGCCCGAAGCTCGCGGCCCGCAGGGTCGTGAGCGGGCGGGTCCGGTGGAACGGCTCGAGGCGCAGGAACTCGGCGAGGTCGTCGCGCTCCGCCCCCGTCAGGATCTTCGGCCCGTCGGGCAGGGCGGCGAGCAGGGCCGCCAGGGTCTCGGCCGGCTCGGCCGCCGCGAGGTCCGCCAGCGAGGCGTCGAGCCGCTCCTCCCAGCCCTCGACCGCGTCGAGCGAGGCGGGGGCGGAGAGGCCCGCGAGGCCGCCGAGCAGGGCGGAGGCCGCCTCGAAGGTCACGAAATGCTCGGCGACCGTGCGAAAGGCCGGCCGCTCGCCCTCGCGCATCTGCCCGCGCCAGAAACCGAGGATGTCGTCGTCGGTGAAGATGCGGCGTCCGTCGAGGAAACGGAGGATCGCCCGGAACCGCCGCTCCAGCGGGGCGAGCGGCAGATGCGCGTGGCGATAGGCGGCGAGATGGCGCGCCAGGCGACGGCTCAAGGCCGCGGCGCCCTCGGCATCCGGCGCCGCGGCGAGGTCGTCGAGCCAGGCGGTGACGGCAGCGAACTGCGCCAGATCCTCCGCCGTCAGCACGAACTCGGCCAATGCGAGGAGCCGCGCGAGACCAGACCAGGTCGTGCGCCAGCCCGGCCCCCCGCCCGGCAGGATCAGCCCGCGGGCATCGACCGCTTCGCCCGTGCCGGCGAACCGGGCCTCGAGCCGGTCGGCCCGGGCGAGCCCAGGATCGAGCGCGAGGGTGACGAGGTCGCGCCCGTCCCGGGCACCGGTGAGCCGCGCCAGGGCGGCGAGGGCGTGGGCGAGGTCCCAGAGCGGCTTGTCGCGGTTCGGCCGCACGGCGCCGGCGACGACCCGGGCGAGCCAGGCCCGGTCCTCGCGGGAGAGGTCGCGGCCCTCGGCCACGGCGGCGAGGTCGGCCGCGCAAGCTTCGTCGTATCCGCCGGTCATGCGCCCGCCCTCAGCCCCGCGCCGGTCCGTCGTCATCGATACCCCCGGCCTGCACGCCCGTCACCCCCGGGGCTCCCATCACCGGCCGACGATGCGCGGCGCGATTCGGCGCGCCAGGATCTCGACTTGGCGCGCCGCCACCTCGCGGCTGCCTGCCAGCGCCCGGATCGTCAGGAGGTCGCCGTCGCGCAGGATGACGGCGGTCGCCCCCGCGCTCGACCCGATGCCGTAGGTGGTGACCCACCCCACCGCCGGATCCACCGACAAGCCGGACAGCCGGCAATCCGGGCTGCGCGACCGGCAGAGGTCCTCGAGCTGCGCCAATGATGTCCGGCCCGTGCGCACCCGCTCCTCGGTCCCGTCGGCCTGGCGGCCGAGCAGCAGGTCGACTATCGGCGCGCTCTCGCAGGTCGTGCACATCAGGGTGAGCCGCTCCGGGGCGGCCCGCGCCGCGTAGCCCCGTCCAAGGGCCGCCCCGGCTTCGTCCGCCACCGCCGTGAGGTCGCGCAGCGCAAAGCCCCCGGCGCAGGCCGGCGCGGCCGAGAGGCACAGGAGGGCGGCGAGAAGGCTTCGCACAGTCATTCTCCCTGGAAGTAAGGGCGGTAGTGCCCGTCCGCCTCGTCATGGCACCACGATCCTCGCCGTCGCCTCGGTCAAGCCCGGCACCGCCCGGATCCGCTCGACGAGGTCGAGCACCTCGGGCGGCCGGAGCAGGCGCGCCTCGCCGTCGGCGCCCGGCGCGGCGGCGAGCCAGCGCTCGGCGAGCTCCGGCGGCAGGCCGCCGGCGACGCCGAAGCAGGAGAACAGGTTCTTGAACGGATCCCCGGCGACGATCTCGTCGAGGCCGTAACCGCGCGGGTAGCGCCGGACGTCGCCGGCGGCGAGGGGCGTCAGCGAGGCGGCGTTGCCGCGCACCGGCAGCGCCACGAAGGCGGTCTCGTCCGGCGCCACCACCCAGCAATACAGGCTCTGGCGCGCTCGCGCGTCAATGCGCAGCTCCAGCCGCTGGCCGCGCGCGAACGGTGTGGCGGTGGCGGCGACCGCGAGCCGGCCGCCATCGGTGCGCGCCGTCGCCGCCAGGTGGTCGAGGAAGGGGCGCGGGGTCGGATCGCACCCTAAACCCTCGACGGCGATGCGCCGCCGCCCGCTCGGGGCCAGCACCGCGCCGTCGCGCTGGAACTCCACCTCCATCCAGGAACGGCGCTCGGGGTCGGTGAGGAAGCGCCCGCGCGCCGTCACCGGACCGGTGCAGGTTGTGCCGGGCGGGCGGCGGCGCACCTCGAGGCGCGCGCCCTTGAGGAGGCGGTTGGCTGAGCGCGACTCGGCGTCGAGGGCGATGACCAGGCGGTCGGTGAGCGCACCGGCGCAGGACGAGTGGCCGCCCTCGGCCACGAACGGGCAGACCTCGACCGCGGCGACGGTCGGTGCCGCCTGCCCGAAGGCCCGCACCGCCCGCTCCATCTCGGCATCGACGTCGGCGACGCCGGCACCCACGCGGATCGGCACCGTCAGGGGCTCGCTCGTCGCCTTGCAGGCGACGCTGCGGGTGATCGCCTGGAGCCGGAACGCCGCGGTCTCTCCGGCGCGGCGCGGCTCGACCAGGAACACGCTGGCCTCGCCCGCGAAGGCGGCGCGGATCTGCGCCTCGGCCTCCGGGCCGGACAGGCCGGTCGTCCCCTCGCGCAGGGCCTTGACCCGCACCACGTCGGCGGCTGCGGCGAGGCGGACCCGGCCAGTTCCCTGCAACCGGCTCTCGACCGCGAGGCGCACCTCCTCGGCCTGCTCGCGCGACCACGCGGTCTGGCCGGGCTCGGGCCCGATGACGGCGAGCGACAGGTCGGACCGCCCGGCACAGGACGCGACCGCATCAAGAAAGGGCGCCAGCGCGTCGGTGCCGGGATCGGCGCGGGCCGGCAGGGCTGCGGCGAGGATCGCGGCGAGCCATGCTGCGGAACGGTGCCTCATTCCGCCTCGTTCGCCTTGGCGTACTGGTCGAGGGCGCGCACGAAGACCGGATTGAAGCGCCCGTCGAGCGCGCCCGGATAATACTCGGCCTGCTTGATCGCGCGCTGCACGGTGCGGATCGTCTCGGGCTTCAGCTTCTGCGCCGCGGTGTCGGTGGCCGAGACCGCGGCGGCGCCGAGCTCGCCGCGCTTGAGCGCCCGCAGCACCATGTCGGCGGCGCCGACCCCCGGGAAGTAGCGGGCAAAGCCGTTGTCGATCAGGGTCGCCATCGTCGCCATCGCGACCGGATCGCCCTTGTCGGCCGCCTTGCGGAACAGGTCGAAGCCCTGGCGCAGATCCCTCGGGAAACCGTGGGCGCCGGTGGCGTAGTGCGGCACGAGCTTGCTGATCGAGGGCACGTCGCCCCCGTCCGCGGCGCGCTTGTAGAGCGCCACCGCCTCGGCCTCGTTCCTCGGGACGCCGTTGCCGTATTCGAGCATGCGGGCGGCGTTGGCGAGCGCCACCACGTTGCCGGCCTCTCCGGCCTGGCGGTAAAGGCGCAACGCCTCGCCCTGCGAGCGCTTCACGCCTTGGCCGTTCTCGTAGAGCGTGGCGAGGTTGTTCATCGCCGCGGTGCTGCCGGCCTTCGCCGCCCGGCCGTAGGCTGCGAACGCCTCCTTCGCGCGGTCGGCCCGGTCGTAGGCGCGGCCGAGCTGGTAGGCGAGGCGGCGTAAGGACGGGTAGGCGGCCGACGCCCCGCGGCAGGCCTCGATCGCCGACGCGGCCTCGATCCGGCCGTACTTCACGCCCGGGACGGCCTGCGGCCGATCGGGATCGTCGGTGCCGGCGGCGAACGCGTCGCAGGCCTTCACCCGAGGGTCGCCGCTCGGGTCGGCGCCACCGAGATAGCCTTGCGCCAGGCCGCGATAGGCGCAGGTCTCGGTGCAGGAATCGAGGTAGGCCTGGTATTGCCGCGTTGCGCCGTACCTCGCCCAGTTCTCCTGGACGATCGCCGCCGCGTCGCGCTGGCGCCCGGCGAGCAGCCGGTCCATCGCCTGGGGCCGGTAGGCGCAGACCGCGCCGCAGGTGCCGATATAGGCCTCGACCGCCTCGCGCGTGCCGAGCGCTTCCGCCCGGCGCCACGCCGCCTCGTCGCGCAACGCCGCGACGCCGTTCGCCACCGCGTCGACGGGCAGCGAGGCCTTCAGCACGATCGGCGCGTCGTCGACCTCCGGCACCTGCTCGCGGCCGGAGGCGCGGCGCGCCGTCTCCTCGACCTCGCGTTTCAGGTAGCCCTTCAGCTCCGCCCAGGTGATCCGGCCATCGCCGCTGCCCGGCTGGTCGCCCGCATCGGCGAGGCCCGAGACGCCCATCAGGAAGCGGCTGGTGAGGAGGCCCAGCCGATTGGCCTCGTCCCAGTTCGCCGGGGTCGCACCCGAGGTCGCCACCAGCCGCACGATCCCGCTCTCCGCCTTCGGCCGTGCCGGGGCGAAGCCGGGGGCCGAGACCGCGAGCAGGCTCTCGCCCTTCCGCCCGGTCTCGCCGGTGAAGCAGGCATCGATCATCACGACGAGCTGGCGCCCGGACCCGATCTTGCGCTTCACGAGGTCGAGGTTGCGGTAGAGCGTCTCGAGGGCGTAGCCGCTCTCGCCCTGGTTGGGGTTGCCGTCCTCCGGCAGGAGGAAGGGCTGGCGGCTGGCGAGGTCCGGCACGCCGTGGCCCGAATAATAGACGAAGACGTTCGAGCGACCCTCGCGCACGCTGCGCCACAGCCGGCCGGATTGCGGATTGCGCTCGGTGCCGAACACCTGGTTGAACTCGTTGAGCGTCGCGTCCTTGAGGACGAACACGTTGGCGTCGCTGTAGCCGAGGCGCTGGACGAGGTAGGCCCGCATCGCCTCGGCGTCGTTGTGGGCGTAGTCGACCGGCACCGTCTGCTTGTAGCTGCGGTTGCCGATCACGACGGCGACCGAGTCGCCGTTATCGGCAAAGCCGGAGGTTTCGGGAGCTGGCGCGTCGGGGGCGGCCCGGCCCGAGACCGGGGCGAAGATCGCCGCCTGCACCAGGATGGCGAGCGCGGCGCGGGCGAGGCGCAGCCGCGACACCGGAGCTTTCGTCATGCGCGTTCCCCTGTCCCGATGGCGATGGGCTCCCGGCGGTCGATTCCTGGCGGTCGATTCCTGGCGACCGGCATTCCGGCGAGAGCGGCCGAACGGTTGAAACGAAAGCCGGCCGCTGCCTGGCGTTGCATCGGTCTAACCTGCAACGAGGGCGAGGGCGAGGCTGAGAAAGGCGAGGTGGAGCGGCGAGAGGGTCTTCAGCATCGCGGGGCCTCCTCAGCGCAGGTAGAGGCCGCGCCCGCACCGGCGCACCCGCCGCGGCTCGACGTATCCGGTCGACCGGTTGAACACATCGACGGTCCGATAGAGGCAGTAACGTCCGGAATCGCGGCCGTTGTAGTAGACCCCGCCGGTATCGAGATCGACGCCGATGAATTCCTGGTTGCCACGGCTCCCATGGGCCTCGCCATCCAGGGCGATTCCCGGGGCGATGCTGCAGAGCAGGGCGAGCGTGGTGAGGATCGTGATTTTCGTCATGGCGTATCTCCGTTCGGGCGCTGTCCGCCCTCATCGAGGCCATGGGCCGGCCAGACCGGTTTTTTTTGGGCGGTGAGCCGGCAGGGACAGGAAATTCCGATCCGGCGGCCCGGCTCGTCCGGCTGCCCCGGGCCGCTGGCGGGAGCGCGGCTCACAGGGTGAATACCGCGACCCAGACCCGCCGCAGGCCGCGACCGGCGGGAGCGACGAGGACCGTGTGGGCGCGCCGGCCCGCCATCCGCGCCCCGCCGGCGGCCGCGCCCTCCGGCAGGGCCGTGAGCCACCCGTCGAACCCGCTGCCGAGAAGCGTGATCCCTGCACCGCCGCCGGGGGAGAGCTCCCCGGGCACATGCCCAGGCGTATCCACCGCCAGGTGCACCTTCGACCCACGCTTGCGCTTGGCCCCGTCGTAGCCCGCCCGCTCGCCGCTCTCGGGCAAGGAGCGCTGGGTCCGGCTGTCCAGGATCACCGCAGACGGCTCCGACTCGCGTCCCGCCGCCTCCTGCAGCACGGCGCGTAGGTCTCCGGCGACCTCGGAAAAGCAGTCGGCGGCCAACCACCGCTGGGTCTGCCGGTAGACCGCCGCCCAGGGCGGCAGGTCGTGGGGCATGAACACCCAAGGGGCGCCGGTCTTCATGATATAGCGCAGACCGTTGAACACCTCGCGCAACTCGTGGTCGCGCTGTCCCGAATTCTCGCGCAAAAGCGCCAGGCAAGGCGCGACCAGCGCCCATTCCTCATCGGACACGTCGGACGGATAGGCGGGGCGATCGGCGCTTGTGCCACGTCATAGGTTCATAACACGCTCTAATGTTCGGCGCCCTCATCAGCCCGACCGATCCGGTGGCGGTGCTCGCCTCGCTGAAGAACGTGAAGGTGCCGGAGGCGCTGGAGATCGAGATGCAGGGCGAGGCCCTGTTCAACGACGGCGTCGGCATCGTGCAGTACACGGTCCTCGCGACCTTCGCGGCCGGGACGGGGGTTGAAGCCACCAGCGTCGGCGGCATCGCCAAACCCCTCCTGCACGAGGCCGGCGGCGGCCCCGCCCTCGGGGTGGCGACTGGTTACCTTGCCTATCGCGCCATGCGTGCCATCGACGACTTTCCCGTCGAGGTACTGATCACCCTGGCGCTGGTCGCCGGCACCTGCGCGCTCGCCCAGAAGCTCGGGGCCAGCGGTCCTCAGGCGGTTGTCGCCGCGGGATTGCTGGTCGGCGACCGGGCCCCGCGCGACGCGATGAGCGAGCGGACGCAAGGCTACGTCTCCTCGCTCTGGACGCTGATCGACGAGGTGCTGAACTCGGTTCTGTTCCTGCTGATCGGACTGAAGGTCCTGGTGCTGCGCTCCGCGGCGAGCGGGCTGGTGCTCGCCGCCTGCGCCGTCCCCATCGTGCTCCTCGCCCGACTCGCGGCGGTCTCGATGCCTCTGCTGGTGTTCCGCTGGGGCGGACACCGCTCGGCGCGCAACGTGCCGTTCCTGACCTGGGCGGGGGTGCGCGGCGGCATCTCGGTGGCGCTCGCGCTGTCGGTTCCGGAGTATGCAGCGAAACCGGCTCTCCGCGCGGCGACCTACGCGGTCGTGCTGTTCACCATCGTGGTGCAGGGCTCGACGCTCGGCATGGTTGCGCGGCGGACGCTTCGCGCGGGCCGGGACGATCGGAGCCGGCCGACCTGACGACGTCGGGACTGGTCAGGCCGCACCTTTCTCAATGATTACCTTCGTCCGGGATGTTCAGCAGGTGGCCGCAGGCCTTGCAGTGCACGGCGTCGGGCTCGTGGCGCTGCAGCCCGCAGGCCTCGCAGGGGAAGCGCACCTTGTAGGGGCGGAACATCACCTGGGCGAGGCGGAAGAACAGCGTCACGCCGCGGATCATAACGAAGACCGAGAGCAGCCGTCCGCTCGCCCCCGGGAGGGTGATGTCGCGGTACCCGGTCGTCGTCAGCGACGTGACCGTGAAGTACAGGGCGTCGACCGGTGTCTGGATCGCCGGATTGACGCCGTGTTGCGTGGCGTAGACCATGCCGGTCATGACGAAGACGAACACTACGAGGTTGGCCGGCGCGGCCATGTCCCCGAGCGCCGCAAGCCCCGGCAGCACGCTGTCGGGCCAGCTGCGCAGGCGCCCGTCGAGCACCTCGCGCTTGATCTCCAGCCAGTGACCCCGTTCGGACCTCCCTCCCTGCCTGTCCGGGTGTCCGCTTTGGCGGCAAAAGCGGACCTCACAGCGGCGGCCATGACATCAGCAGGTGCGGGCACATCTGCGGCCCAATACCCGGAGAGGCTAGCTCCGCCGTCCTGCGTCAGCAGGATGGAGCTCATGACGAGGGTAAGTCGCGCCAGCGGAACGAGTCGCCTTGATGGCGCCCCCACCATCTGCCGCCGGACGCTTGAACGGCCGAGCCCCTGCCTGCCTCATCGTCATGAGAGCCTGAAGCCGGACGGGGTGGCGCCCACGTAGCGAGGAGACCATCCGTGGTCGGGTGCAGTCCACTCGTCCGACATCCCGTAATGCTGCCGTAACCTAGTGTCCTGCGTCTGAAGTTCGTGGCAAAGTGTGGGTCTTCTGGGAGGCGCCGATGGCCTACCGTTTACCCACATCTCTTGACCTGAGCGCCGAGGAACGAGCTGAGCTTGAGAGCTGGGCCCGCCGCCGCAAGACAGCCCAGGGGCTCGCCCTGCGTGCCCGCATCGTGCTTCTAGCCTCCGATGGACGGAGCAATACGACCATCGCGGCAGAACTGAGCACCGGCAAGCACACGGTCGGCAAGTGGCGCGAACGGTTTGCCCGCGAACGCACGGATGGCCTGCTGGATGAACCTCGCTCGGGAGCCCCGCGCCGGATTGGCGACGAGCAGGTCGCCGATTTGATCGACCGCACGCTCTGCGAGCGGCCCCAGGGTGCCACTCACTGGAGCCAGCGCAGCATGGCCAAGGCCAGCGGGGTGTCGGGCGCGACGGTCGGCCGAGTCTGGCGCGCGTTCGGCCTGCAGCCGCACCGGTCCGAGACCTTCAAGCTCTCCACCGATCCGCTGTTTGCCGAGAAGGTGCGCGATATCGTGGGGCTCTATCTGGCTCCGCCCGCCCGTGCCCTGGTTCTCTGCGTCGACGAGAAGTCCCAGGTCCAGGCGCTCGATCGCACGCAGCCGCTGCTGCCGCTCCGGCCCGGACAGGTGGAGCGGCGCACGCACGACTATGCCCGACATGGCACCACCAGCTTGTTTGCCGCTCTCGACGTGAAGGCCGGGACCGTGATCGGGCAGTGCTATCCGCGTCACCGCGCCAGCGAGTTCCGCCGCTTCCTGGACGAGATCGAGGCGGCGGTGCCGGCCGACCTCGACGTGCATCTGGTACTCGACAACTCGGCGACGCACAAAACTAAGTTGATCCGCGATTGGTTAGCTAGGCGCCCGCACTATCACGTGCACTTCACGCCGACCTCTGCTTCATGGATCAACCAGGTCGAGCGGTGGTTCGGCTTGCTGACGGAGCGGGCGATCCGGCGAGGCGTTCATTGCTCGGTGGACGAGCTTGAACGCGACATTCGCGCCTTCATCGAAGCCACGAATGCCGATCCGAAACCGTTCCGGTGGGTGAAGTCGGCCGACGCCATCCTCGCCAGCGTCAAACGCTTCTGCCTGAGAGCACTCGAAGCTGAGCCAGAGACAACGCCTTTGCCACGAACTTCAGACGCAGGACACTAGGGCGAGGCGACCAAGCTCGCGCTGATCCAGCAGGTCGACCCGATCTTCGCCGACTTCAACGCCCCCGCCGCCGACCTCGGCCGGCTCGGCGAGAGGGCCTCGGGCAAGGAAGTGACGGAGATGCACCTCGTCCTGCCGGACGGCTCGCTCCATGCGGATGCCGGGCGGCTGCTGTTCACCGACGTGAGCGTCGACCCCGGTACCGGCCAGGTCTCCCTGCGGGCCACGTTCCCGAACCCGGAGGTCGCCTTGCTGCCGGGCACCTACATCCGCGTCCGCGTCGCGCAGGGCACTCTGCCGGGAGCGGTCGTCGTCCCAGCCCAAGCCATCCAGCGCTCCAGCGCCGGCGTCGCGCAGGTCTACGTCGTCGGCGATGACAGGACCGTGGCGCTGCGCCCCGTCCGCGCGGGGGCCCTGACGGATGCGGGTTGGATCGTCGAGGACGGCCTCAAGGCCGGCGAGACCATCGTGGTCGAGGGCTCCCAGAGGCTGCGGCCCGGCATGGCGGTGAACCCGTCGCCCTGGCACGGCGCCCGGACGGCCGCCGCGTCCGCGAAGCCCTGACCGCGCCGCGACCTGAAAGACATGAGCCGTTTCTTCATCGCGCGCCCGATCTTCGCCTGGGTGATCTCCATCTTCGTCATGATGGTGGGGGTGATCTCCATCGCCTACCTGCCGGTCTCGCAGTACCCGGACGTCGCCCCCGTCACGATCCAGGTGAGCGCGACCTACCCGGGCGCCCCGCCGGAGCGGCTCTACGACGGCGTCACCCGCATCATCGAGGAGGAGCTCAACGGCATACCGGGGCTGATGTACTTCGAGAGCACCAGCGACACCTCCGGGTTGGTGTCGATCACGGCCTCGTTCGCGCCGGGCTCTGATTCGTCGAAGGCCACCATGGCGGTCCAGAACCGGATCAAGCGCATCGAGGCGCGCCTTCCGCGCGGTGACCCAGCAGGGCGTCACCGTCGAGGAGGCCGGCACCAGCTTCCTCCAGTTCGTCACCGTCTCGTCCAGGGACGGCTCCCTCAGCGAGACCGACCTCGGCGGCCTCGCCGCCCGGCGCCTGCTCGTCGAGTTGCGGCGCGTGCCGGGCG
The DNA here is from genome assembly GCF_016804325.1 of Methylobacterium aquaticum. Lineage (NCBI taxonomy): Bacteria > Pseudomonadati > Pseudomonadota > Alphaproteobacteria > Hyphomicrobiales > Methylobacteriaceae > Methylobacterium > Methylobacterium aquaticum. The sequence goes on along the minus strand of NZ_CP043627.1, from coordinate 3,535,359 downwards.
TCGGCCGCGCCACCCTGTTCTCGTCCGAGAAGGCGCTGCGCATCTGAATCGACCCGGTCAAGCTCGTCGGGTTCGGCATGGTGCCGGGCGACGTCACCGCCGCCGTGGGGGCGCAAAACGCGCAGGTCGCCTCCGGCATCGTCGGTGCGCAGCCCGCGGTGGAAGGCCAGCGCATCGCCGCCAACGTGCTGGTGAAAGGCCAACTCACCACCGCCGCCGAGTTCGGTGAGATCGTGCTGCGCGCGAACCCGGACGGCTCGCTGGTGCGCCTGCGCGACGTCGCCGAGATCGAGCTCGGCAGCCAGTCCTACGGGATGCAGACCCGCCTCGACGGTCGCCCCGCCGCCGGCATCGGCATCCAGCTCGCGCCCGGCGCCAACGCGCTCGCCGCCGCGAGCGGAGTGAAGGCGAAGCTCGCCCAGCTCCAGCGCACGCTGCCGGCCAATGTCAGCGTCACGGTGCCCTACGACACCACGCCCTTCGTCGAGGTCTCGATCAGGAAGGTGCTGACGACGCTCGCCGAGGCGATGGCGCTCGTCTTCGCGGTGATGTTCCTGTTCCTCCAGAACGTCCGCTACACCCTGATCCCGACCATCGTCGTGCCGGTGGCGCTGCTCGGCACCTGCGGCGCGCTGCTGCTCGCCGGCTTCTCGATCAACGTGCTGACGATGTTCGGCCTAGTGCTGGCCATCGGCATCCTCGTCGACGACGCCATCGTCGTGGTCGAGAACGTCGAGCGCATCATGGCGGAGGAGGGGCTACCGCCGAAGGAGGCGACCGCCAAGGCTATGGGCCAGATCACCGGGGCCATCGTCGGCATCACCGCGGTGCTGGTCGCGGTGTTCGTGCCGCTCGCCTTCTTCCCCGGCTCGGTCGGGGTGATCTACCGCCAGTTCGCGGTGAGCATGGCGACCTCCATCGCCTTCTCGGCCTTCCTGGCCCTGTCCCTGACGCCCGCCCTCTGCGCCACCCTGCTGAAGCCCGTCGAGGCCGGGCACGCCAAGGGCGGGTTCTTCGGCTGGTTCAACCGCCGCTTCCGCGCCGGCACGCTGGCCTACCGGTCTGGCGTCGCGGGCCTGCTGCGCCGGCCGGTGCGGGCGCTCCTCGTCTACGCCCTGCTCGTCACCGCGCTCGGCTGGGGCTATCTGCGGATGCCGGGAAGCTTCCTGCCCGTCGAGGACCAGGGCTACCTCATGGCCGATGCCCAGAACCCGCCGGAATCGGCGACCGAGCGCACGCTCGACGTGGTCAAGCGCATCGAGAAGCATTTCGCGCCCGAGCCCGGTGTCGATAGCCAGACCCTGCTGCTCGGGTTCGGTTTCTCCGGCCAGGGCCAGAACGCGGCGCTCAACTTTGTCGGGCTGAAGCCCTGGGGCGAGCGCGGACCGAGCGACGGCGCCGATGCCATCGCCGCCCGCGCCAACGCCGCGTTCGGGGAATGCCGGACGCCATCGCCATGTCGCTGTCGCCGCCGGCCATCGACTCCCTCGGCAACTCCAGCGGCTTCGCCTTCCGCCTCCTGGACAAGGGCCAGCAGGGCCATGCGGCGCTGGCGGCCGCGCGCGACCAGCTCCTCAAGGCGGCGAGCCAGAGCCCGGTCCTCGCCGGCGTCTACGTCGAGGGGCTGCCGACCGCGCCGCAGATCGAGCTCGTCCTCGACCGGAAGAAGGCGAACGCGCTCGGCGTCACCTTCGCCGACATCAACGACGCGCTCTCGACCAGCCTCGGCTCGGCCTATGTCGACGACTTCCCGAACCAGGCGCGGATGCAGCGGGTCATCGTCCAGGCCGAGGCGCCCCGGCGGATGAAGGCCGAGGACTTGCTCGATCTCAACGTCCGTAACGCCAAGGGCCAGATGGTCCCGCTGCAATCTTTCGCCCGGGTCTCGTGGGCGATGGGCCCGTCGCAGGTCGTCGGCTTCAACGGCTATCCGAGCATCAAGATCTCCGGCAGCGCCGCGCTGGGCTACGCCAGCGGCGACGCGATGGCGGAGATGGAGCGCCTCGCCGGGCAATTGCCGACGGGCTTCGACTTCGCCTGGACCGGGCAGTCGCTGCAGGAGCAGCTCTCGGGCTCCCAGGCGATCTATCTGCTCGCGCTGGCGCTGTTCTGCGTCTTCCTCTGCCTCGCCGCGCTCTACGAGAGCTGGTCGATACCCCTCGCCGTGCTGCTGGTGGTGCCGACCGGCGTGGTTGGCGCCGTCTTCGCCATGCTGCTGCGTGACATGCCCAACGACGTCTACTTCAAGGTCGGCCTGATCACGGTGATCGGGCTCACCGCAAGAACGCCATCCTGATCATCGAGGTGGCCAAGGACCTCGCTGCGCAGGGCCGATCCCTGCACGAGGCGGCGCTGGAGGCGTGCGAGCTGCGCTTCCGGCCCATCGTCATGACCTCGTTCGCCTTCATCCTCGGCGTGGTGCCGCTCGCCGTCGCGACGGGGGCCAGCATGAACAGCCAGCGGGCCATCGGCACCGGCGTGCTCGGCGGCATGGTCACCGCGACGGTGCTGGCGGTGTTCGTTACCCCGCTGTTCTACGTGCTGATCGCCCGAGCCTTCTCGGGGCGTAAGGTCACGGGGACGAAGGCCGGCCAGGCCAATGCTCCGGCCGCACGCGGCATTCCGGCTGGCTGAACGCTGCGTCACGGGCTCGTGGCCTCGCCCGACAGAGGTTGCGCTCCCGCTTCACCCCCATGGTCCGCGATGGCAGCGGACCTGATCCATCGCCCGGTCGGCAAGCCGGTCGCGCGCTCCCACGAGCACACTGGAGCAGCATGCTCCTGGACAGGGACCTGTTCGACCGCGGGCGGCCCCTTGCCGATTCCGTGCTCGATGCTTGCGGTCCGGGCAGACGGGCGAGGGCCCGTCGCCGGTTCACCGGTCCGGAAGCATTGTCGGTCTCACGCCGTCAGGCGGCCAAGTCCTGGAACGCGAGGGATTGGTGGACCGAGATGCCCGCCGTGACCCCGTCCGCCACGGCCCAACTCACGCTGTGGGGTGCTCGGGCAATATCGCCGGCCGCGTACACCCCTGCGACCGTCGTCAGCTTGGCGGCGTCGGTGCGGATGACCGGACCGACCGGTCCTTCGTCGAGTGCGCAGCCGAGCCGTTCCGCCAGCGGGCTGTTCATACGCGTCCGCGGGGCGAGGTAAAGAGCGTCGATGGCTGCCATGCGCCCGTCAGCGAGGCGCAAACCCGTCAGCGTCCCGCCCTCGCCGAGGAGGGCGGCCACGGGGGCGGGTTCGATCCCGACACCGCGGCGTGCGAGCCGGGCGCACGTCGCCTCGTCAGGCATGTCCCCGCCGTTCAGGTAGAGCGTGGTCGGTCCCCATTCCGCGATCAGCAACGCCTGATGCGCGGACAGGGGGGACACGGCCAATACGCCGAGCTTGCCGTCTGCGAACTCGTAGCCGTGGCAGTAGGGACAGTGAAGGACGCTCTTGCCCCATCGCTCCGCCAAGCCCTGGATCTCAGGAAGCACATCCGTGATGCCGTAGGCGAGGACGAGGCGGGCCGCATCCAGGGTCTGGCCGCTTGAGAGAGTGACTGTGAAGTCCCGCCCGGCGCGGATATCGACCGCCTGCCCCTCCACGATGGTCGCCTGCGGGTAGGCGGCGAGTTGGCCTCGTGCCTGCGCCAGCATCGTCCGCGGGTCGCTGCCGTCCTGGCCGAGGAAGCCATGGGAGGCCGCCGCGAAGCGGTTGCGCGGGCTGCCTGCGTCGACCACGCAGACCGAGCGTCGCCCGCGGGCGATGTAGATGGCCGCCGCCAAGCCGGCGAAGCTGCCTCCCACGACGATCACGTCAAACGGCATGGGCTTGCTCCAGGGTCAGGGTGCCGCCGCGCGCGGCGAGGCGGGCGTGGAAGTCGGCGCTGAGCGCGGCGAGGGTGACGCTGCCGAAGCGCTCGAGCAGCACCCTCTCAGCTTCTCGAAAGCCGTCGTCCAAGGCCGCGTTCACGGCTTGCTCGACGAGGCAGCCGGGCGCCTCGGTGCGGTTGCCGATGGCGAACAGGTCGGGTGAACCGAGCGCGACATGGATGTCGAGAAGGGTGATCTCGGCCAGGTCGCGCGCGATGGTCCAGCCGCCGCCGTGCCCGCGCCCGGACCGGACGAAGCCCGCCTCGCGCAGCCCGGCCATGGTCCGGCGCACCACCGCCGGATTGGTCTGCATGGCGGTGGCGAGCGCCTCGGAGGTGAGCGGTCCGGGCTCCTCTGCCATGTGAAGCAGCACGTGCAGGATCCCGGAGAGGCGACTGTCTCGTTTCATGTAGCAATTGATGCTACGAAAGATGGCGAAGGTCAACCCGCCGGGATGCTCGTCACCGACAGAGACGCGACGGGGGTTGACGCGGCCGTTCGCGGCCCGGATGGCCAAGTCGCACCGGGAGGCGTCGTCCGGAAAGGCGGAGTGGGCCCGTGCGAGGTTACGGGCGGAACGCGTCGATGCGGTCGGCGCTTGCGGGGCGTTCAAACGTCGACATCGACTGCGTGTCTACCGCGACGGGTCTGCGTGGGTGCCGTCGCCGGACCGGGGCCTTGGGGGTCCCGGCGGTCTCCGCCGCACCCGAGGCGGCCGCCGAGCATTTCGGATGGATGGCGGGGTTCGCAGGGGCGACATGAGGGCGTCGAGCGCACTGACGCGGTCCCGGCTCGGCTGGCAGCCGAACGGCGGAGGTCTCATCGTCGACCTCGACGCGATGGACTACGCCCGCGGTGCGGCGTGAGGGGCCAGCGTCCGCCCGCGCCTGGCGGGTGGGACGACGTCAAAGGACGTCTTGCGCAGGAGGGATGGCATCCGTGTCCGGACTCCCGGCCATGAACGCGACCAGGGCCGAGGCCACCTCGTCCGGTCGGTCCTCCGGCTGGAGGTGGCCGCCCGTCGTCGTGACGGCGGTGACGTCGTCGGCCCAGGCGGCCCAGGCATCCCGCGGGCGCCCCCCGCTCCCGTCGACGCATGGCCAGAGCACCAGGACGGGGCAGTCCAGCTTGCGCCCCGCCGCATGATCGGCGTCATCGTGGGCCGCATCCTCGTTCAAGGCAGCACGGTAATCCTCGCACATCGCATGTCGGACCGCCGGGTCGCGGAACGCCGCCCGGTAGGCCTCCCGGGCGGGGGGCTCGATCACCTCGTCCCCGTCCGCGCCCATCACGGCGAAGGCATGATCGATGAAGGCGTCCGGAGCCGCGGCCAGCATCCGCTCGGGCAGATCCGCCTCCTGAGCCAGCAGGAACCAGTGGAAGCTTTTCCGTGCGAACCGATGGTCGACCGCGGCCAACGCATCTCGGGTCGGCACGACCGCCAGCGAGGCGAACCGCGTCACGACACCGGGATGATCGAGGACAAGCCGGTATCCGGCCCGCGCCCCGCGGTCGTGCCCGGCCAGGGCGAAGCGGTCGTGGCCCAGCGACCGCATCAGATCGACCAGCGCCGCCGCAACCCGTCGCTTGGTCCAGCGCGGGGAGGTCGCGTGCTGCAGGCTCGTGCCGTACCCCGGCAGGTCCGCGACGACCACGGTGTGACGGCGCGCCAGCACCGGCGCCACCTTCCGCCAAGCCACGTGCGTCTGCGGGTAGCCATGCAGCAGGAGGAGCGGCGGTCCGGAGCCGCCGAGCACTCCGCCGAAGCGGACGCCACCCGCCTCCGCGTCCAGCGTTCGAAAACCCGGGAAGAATGCCGGGCCGGGTGAAGGGGGGATGGCGTCGGGCTCACGCGGCATGGTCACGCGTCAGCTCCTATTAGCCTCGCCCACGAACGCCGCCAGTTCGCGACCGAACCGCGCGGGCTCCTCGTGGAACGGGCTGTGTCCGCTCTCGGCGTAGACGGAAAGGCGGCTCCGCGGCTTGAGGGAGCGGATATGCTCGGCCATCGCCTGGCGCACAAGCCTGTCGTGGGCTCCATGCGTCAGAAGGATCGGACCTTCGTAGGCCGCGAAGGCCGGCCCGAGGTCCGTGGTCGAGGTCCGCACGAAGCCCTCGTTCGCGGCACGTGCCGTCATGCCGTTGACGACAAGCATCCGCTGGAGCTCGACGCCGGCCGGCGGCCGGTGGAAGCAGGCGGCGATGAAATCCGCCGTCGCGGCGACGCGCGTCGCGAGGTCGTGCGAGGTCGCGCTAGCGGTGAAGTCGCCCGCGAGCGGGGTGAGCAGGTCGGGCGACAGCTTGGTCACGGCATCGACGAGGTTGATCCCGGCGATGCGCGAACCGCCGTGCTTGCGCAGATACGCCCCGGCCACATAGCCGCCGAGCGACCACCCGACGAGGACGGGTCGGCGCAACTTGGCCGCGCCTATCACGGCCGCGACATCGTCCGCCCAGCGGTCGGCGTCCGAGTAGGCCTCCAGGGCGGTCGGCTTGTCGGAGTCGCCGTGCCCGCGCAGGTCGAAGCGAACAAGGCGAAAACCTGCGAGGGCCGGGTCGTGGAACTGCTTGTCCCAATTGAGCCGGCTCTGACGCAGCCCGTGGATGAACAGGATCTCCGGCGCACCGGGATCACCCTTTGACTCGCCCGTCAGCACGGTGCCGTCCGACGAGCGGGCAGAGAACGTGTCGCCCGCCTCTGCAGCGGCGGTGGACGCTCCCGCGCCGCTCGACGTGTCCGGCCGGGCGGTCGCTGACCTCGACTGCATCATTCCCACGCCGCCGACGGTGGCCGCGCTCACGAGGTGGCGACGCGTGAGATCCATCGGATCGCTCCTTTGACTAACGATCACTAATCAACCGCGCTTGACCCGACCTGTCAAGCGTAGTTTAGTAGTCGCTATGGAACGCGACCTGAGACCGCGGGGCGGCCGGCCCTGGAGCTTCGACAGGGACGCGGCGGTCGAGACCGCGATGCGGCTGTTCTGGCGCCATGGATACGAGGGTGTCTCGGTCGGCGACCTGACGAAGGCAATCGGCGTGGCGCCGCCGAGCCTGTACTCGGCCTTCGGCAACAAGGCGGGCCTCTATCTGCAGGCGTTGGCGCGCTGCGAAGAAACGCACGGCGGCCTCGACCTCGCGGCCATCGGGTCCGCTCCGTCTTTGCCGGATGCCGTGAGGACGCTGCTCGAAGGGGCCGTGGCCGCCGTCACGCGGAGGGAGGACGAGCGCGGCTGCATGATCTCAAGCGGCCTGGTCGCCTGTCATCCGGACCATGCCGAACTGGCGCGCGATGCGGCCGCGCGGCGGGAGGCCTTGCGCGGGCGCATCGCGCAGGCCCTGTCCCCGTTCGCCCCGGACGACGAGGCGCAGCGGATGGCGAGGTACCTGGCCGCGGTGATGCAGGGCATCTCGATCCAGGCGCGGGACGGCGTCGCGTCGACGGAGTTGCAGGGCATCGTCGAGGATGTCGTCGCCGGCATCGCGGCCCGCAACGCTTGAGGGCGGCGGGGTCCGGCCCTCCGAGGACGCGTCGCGCGCAAGACGGCTCCGCTTCATGTCCGTTCATCGGCGAGGCTTGGGAAGCCACCCTGCCTAGGCAGGGGGCCGACGCCAGGCTCGGACCCAGACGGTGGTTGCCCGCACCCGGGCTGGAACCGCGGGCCCTTCGCACCGACGGTCCTGCGTCGCCGCGAAGGGCGGACGCTCGAACGGCTACGGCCGCGCCACGGTGTGCGGCGTGATCTTGTAGCCGAACGGATCACGGAACGCGAAGTAACGACCGAACGGACCGTCCTTGGGCGGGAAGACGATTGTCGTGCCCTGCCTGGCGAGTTGGTCGTGCAGGGCGTCGGCGTCGTCGCAGCCGAACCAGATGGCGATGCCCCGGCCGAGGTCGTCCGTGTCCCCTAGGTCGATCACGGGCGTCCGGACGGCGAACGGGATCTGCTTGGTATCGAACACGACGGCGCCGGGTGGGCTATGCGCGGCGGCCTTCAGCCCGACGGCGTCGGTGTAGAAGGCCCGGGCGGCCTCGATGTCGGCGACCTGGATGCCGATGATCGAGCGTGACCCTGCGGCCGCTGCCGCTGCTGGCGGTCTATACCACGAGCAAGGCGGCGGTGAACGCCTTTACGGAGTCCCTCGCCCACGAACTCGCGCCGTTCGGCGTGCGCGCCCATCTCGTCATTCCCGGCCGTTCGCCGGAGACTTCGTTCGGGACCAACGCTCGCACCCGGATGGGTATGGATGTGCCTCAGGCCTATGCCGGTCTGGCAGGGAGGGTCTTCGCGAGCTTCCAGCAGACGACGGAAGAGCTGACCCGGGCCTCGGACGTGGCCGAGGCGGTCTGGCGCGCGGCGACCGACCCGGCTTGCCCGATGCGCCTGCCGGCTGGCGCTGATGCGGTCGCCTGGGCGGCGGCCTGACCCGAACCCTGAAACGTCCGCTTCCATCGCAGGTCGCGCGGAAGCGGACGCGGCAGCAGATCACCCCGAGCAGCTATTCTCAGCGACCCGTACAGACGTATGGCAGGGTGAGGGATTTCGTGGACGCGGCCGGACCCCACCCATTGCCGGAAGCCACCCTCGCTCGGGAACCGACCTCCTCACAGGTTGGATCAAAGGTGGCCATCGGTGGTCGGGGCTGCATGAACTCGACAGTCGCGCCGTCCGGTCCGACGACGAAGATCAACCGCGTGCCGGAACGCGCACCGCCCCCGACCGTCTGCGGGACGCCTTGTGCCTTCCAGCCGTAGCCGGCAAGCCGCGCGAGAAGCGCGTCGATGTCGTCGGCCACAGTCGCCGGATGCGCGAAACCTGGGTCGTACGCTTGGCCGGTTCGCCCGGACAGGCGAGATCCCGGTACCCCAACAGCTCGACCGTCTGCCCCGCCAGCGACACGAATGCCATGCGCACATGCGCACCCGTCACTTGGGCGAGAAACACGCAGCCCATTTCGCCCGTCCATACGAGCCGGGCACCCAGGTCTTCGGCCCGGAAGTGAAACGCTTCGTCGAGGAAGGCGACCGCGAAGCCGACATGGCCGGCAGGAGGCGCCGGACGCTTGCTTGCTCGGTCATCCGCTCGGGACGCTCGCGCCGGCGACGCGCGCTAGCGGAGGTCTGCCGCGGCAGGATGGATGCTTCGCTATCGGCCGGCGTGAATGCGGCCGAGGGCCGGGCGTCCGGCGAATTCGGACCGCGTCGGGCCACCGGTTTTCGCGACCGCCCGTCGACATGGCGTCCCGGTTCAGGGCTTGAGCCCGGGACAGAAACGGAAGCTCTCGCCGCTGCCACCGGTCAGGTCCGTGTAGCGGTTCGGTCCATCGACGCGGATGGTCGAGCGCTCGATCCCGCGTTCGAGCTTCGGTCCGCCGTACTCCCGGCAGTCCTGCTCGATCTGGAAGACGTTCCCCAGTCGGGACAGGACCCGCCCCCGGCAGTCGTTGACGACCGAGCTCCCGAGCCCCCTGCCGTCATAGGTGCGCAGCGCGACGTTCGGCGGATCCTTGCAGTCGGTGCCCTCGCTGACATAGGCGCCGTGGCGCAGGGGCAGTGTGTCCGCCAACGCGTGTCCCGTGCACAGGATGAGGATGCAGGCTGCCATCGTACAGGCGGTCATCGGGCGTTCCTTCGCGTGTCTGGAATTCGGGTCGGAGCGAATGCTCGGTCGTACCGGCTCAGGCACCGACCGGGCCGAGAAGCCGGGCGAGGAACTGGTAGTAGACCGGCTGCTTCTGCCGGAGCTCGTCCCGGGTGAAGGGCTCGCGCGCCAGCCTACCGTGTAGGTAGACGCTCGCCGTCATCGCGAAGAACTCGGCTTGGTTCTTCAGGACGTAGGCACCCGCCGGGTAGAAGCCGCCGTCCTTCGCCCTTCCGTAGAACGTCAGGATGTCCGGGTTGCCCCGGCCCCCCGGCAGCTTCCGGAAATGGTAGACGTGCATGTACTCGTGCAGCAGGATCGGGCGGTCGTCCTTCGGGTCGTCCACCGCGATGGTCACGCTGTCGCCGCCGCTGTAGTGGCTGCCCTCGCCTGACCCGGACCTGACGACGATAGGGAAGCGCCGGAGGAAGGCCTTGGTGCCTTCGCTCAGGCCCGTCGCCTCCACGAGGTCGACCTGGTGCTCGGCTGCCTGCCGCAACTGGCCGATCTCGGCGTTCGGGACGTCCGGGGCCATCGAGATGCGGTAGCCGCGGTAGCTCTCGCCGCCGTCGTCGAAGCGGATCGTCCCGGCAGGCGCGTGCCGCGGCGCCGCGTGCGCGGGCCCGCCGTGGGCCGCCAACGTCCCGGCTACGGCCAGGGCCGACACCACGTGCCAGATCGGGGTTGTAGCCATGTTGCTCTCGCCTCGCTTCGTCATGGCCCGGTGATGGGCCGGTCTCGATGCGGATGACCCTCGCGTCCGACCGAATCCCCGATGTGACGGGATGCCGGACGCGTGTAACGATGTGTAACGACGTCCGTTTTCGCGTTGCCGCCCCGCCCGGACAGCCTATCCTCGGCGCATGACCGACGGCATCCCCACCACCATCGCCATCGTCGAGGACGACGACGACATCCGGACACAACTCGCGAGCTACCTGGAGGAAGAGGGCTACCGCGTGGTCTCCCTCGACGGAGGCGCCGGCCTCGACCGGCTCCTCGCGACGGGAGCGAGGCCGAACCTCGTCGTGCTCGACTGGATGCTGCCCGGGGAGGACGGGTTGTCGATCTGCCGCCGCCTGCGTGAGGCGGGTGGCCCGCCGGTCGTCATGCTGACCGCCAAGGACGAGGACATCGACCGAGTGCTCGGCCTGGAGATGGGCGCCGACGACTACGTGTCGAAGCCGTTCAGCTCACGCGTACTGCTGGCCCGCATCCGCGCGGTCCTGCGCCGGGCGAACGGCGCCGCCCCGGTGGAGGCCGCGCCCGGACGGCTCGCCGTCTCCGACCTCGTCGTCGACCTTGCGGCCCGGGCCGTATGCATCGGCGAGGCGGGCACCGAAGTCCCGCTCACCAGCGCCGAGTACGACCTGCTGCACTGTTTCGTCACCCGGCCCCAACGGGTGCTCTCGCGCGACCAGCTCCTCGACTGGACCCGGGGCCGCACGGCGGACGCCTTCGACCGCACCATCGACGTGCAGGTGAGCCGTCTGAGGCACAAGCTCGACGACGCCGGAAGCGCGTCGGCGGCCCTGATCAAGACCGTACGCAACGCCGGCTACATCCTCGCGGCGCCGGTGAAGGCTGTAGCACCGTGATGGCCCGCGTCGGCTTGCTCGGGCGCATCATGATGGTCCTGCTGGGCGCGCTTTCGCTCCTCGTCGTGGTGACGTTCGGCATCGACCAGTGGCAGCGCGGCCAGGAGCGCTCACCGTACGCCACCCGGTTCCCCCGCCTCGATCAGGCCGGCGGCATCATGGCCCTCCTGAGGGACGCCGACCTGGCACAGAGGGCCGCGATCCTGCGCGCCGTGAACGGCGAGGCGCTGCGGGCCGAGATCGTGGACGCCCCGCCCGACGAGACGGCGCTGATCCGCGAGCCGGTCCTCGAAGCGCGCCTTCACCGCCTCACGGGTGAGGCCGCCGATGGCATCCGGGCCTTCACCTCGGTCGACATGCTGTATCGGTACAATGGCCCGGCGGATGCCGCGAACGGCAATCGGCGAAAGTCCATCGGCAGCCTCGCCGTGGCGACCTACCGATTGCCGGACGGGCGCACCCTCGTCGTCTCCGCCATCACACGGCACCGTTCGCTCATGCCCTGGCTGCTCGGCCAGCCGCTGAGCCTGTGGGTGGCCGTGCTCGGCCTGATCGTCGCCGGCTTGGTGACCATCGGCGCGCGGCACGAACTCGGTCCTCTGCGCCGCCTGACCGAGGCGGTCTCGCGGTTCGACGGCCGCGCGGCCGAGCCCGCCCTCGCGCAACAGGGCGCCCCGGAGATCCGCCACCTCGCCCAGGCCGTGCAGGCCATGCAGGAGCGCATCGTCGGCCTGATGGGCGAGCGCTCGATGCTGATCGGGGCCATCTCGCACGACCTGAAGACCTACCTGACGCGCATGCGCATGCGGGCGGAGCGCGTGGCCGAGCCCGAGCGCCGGGACCGGCTGGTCGAGGACGTCGACGCGATGACCGCGCTGATCGAGACCTCCCTCGGCTTCGCCCGGGGCACCGCCGCCGAGGTCGGGCGCGCCCCGGTGGATCTCGCCGACATCGTCGCGGTCGAGGTCGCCGAGCACGCGGCGCAGGGGGCGTGCATCAGCCTGTCGGGCGAGGAGGTGCCGGACGCGACCGTGGCCGGCGACGCCGTCGCCCTTCGCCGGGTGGTGGCCAACCTGATCGGCAACGCGGTCAAGTTCGGGCGTTCCTCCGTGGCCGTCGCGGTGCGCCGGGCCGGGGGCGCCTGCGAGGTCGTGGTCGAGGATGACGGCCCCGGCATCCCCGAGGGCGAGCGCTCGGCGGTGTTCAGCCCGTACTACCGGGTCGAGCGCTCGCGGAACCGCCGCACCGGCGGGACCGGCCTCGGGCTCGCCATCGCCCGGCAGATCGCGGAAGCGCATGGAGGCACTATCGTGGCCGAGGCCGCCCCAGCCGGCGGGGCCCGGCTCGTGATGACGTTGCCGGCCCTCGCGTGACGAAGGGAGGCGCACGGAGAGCGGCGATTACACGACGATACGCATGAGCGCCTGCCCGTAATACCAACGGCCGGTGAGTGTGACTCGGCGTGTTGCTCCGCGGCTTGGCTTCTGATTCGGTTGCCGGATCAGGAGAGATCGCCATGGCCGGGATCGCTATCACCCGCACGGATTTGACCGCCGAGGAGTTGCGCGCGGCCTCCTCCAAGGCACCGAGCATTCCGGCGGCCCGTCGGATGCTGGCGCTCGCTCTGGTGCTGGAGGGCGCCGACCGCACCAGAGCGGCCCGCTCCTGTGGGATGGACCGCCAGACCCTGCGCGACTGGGTGCATCGCTACAACGCCGAGGGTCTGGCGGGTCTGCGCGACCGTAAGGCGCCGGGCCGCGCCGCCAAGCTGACGCCCGAGCAGATGCAGCAACTCGCCGCCCTGGTCGAGGCGGGGCCGGACGTGGACACGGATGGCGTGGTGCGCTGGCGCCGGGTCGACCTGCAGGCGCGCATCAGGGAGCTGTTCGGGGTCGAGATGCACGAGCGTACGGTCGGCAAGCACTTGGCCAAGCTCGGCTTCGTGCGGCTCTCGGTGCGCCCGCAGCATCCCAAGGCCGACGAGGCGGCACAGAAGGCTTTTAAAAAACCTTCGCCTCGCGGGTGACGGAACTCCTCCCCGAGACCGCCCACGGCAAGCCGCTCGAGATCTGGTTCCAGGACGAGGCCCGCGTCGGCCAGCAGGGCACGCTGACGCGGGTCTGGGCGCGCAAGGGGACACGCCCGCGAGCGCCGCGCGACCAGCGCTACAAGTGGACATACCTGTTCGGAGCGGCCTGCCCGGCGCGGGGCACCAGCGCGGCTCTGGTGCTGCCGACGGTCAACACCGCGATGATGTCGCTGCATCTGGCCGAGATCAGCCGGCAGGTGGCGCCTGGCGCGCACGCGATCCTGGTGCTGGACGGGGCTGGCTATCACGGCACCGCCAAGAAGCCTCGCCCGCGCGGCCTGGTGGTGCCGGACAACATCACGTTGCTACACTTGCCGGCCTCGTCTCCAGAGCTGAACCCGATCGAGTTGGTCTGGCAGTACCTGCGCCAGAACAAGCTCGCCCACCGGGTCTACCGCACCTACCAGCAGATCGTCGACGCCTGCTGCGACGCCTGGAACTTCTTCGCCAACGACCCAGACCTCGTCACCTCCATCACCGCGCGGGACTGGGCACAGGTCAAACTTTAGGGCCGTTGGTATCAGGCCTCTCCCCGCCCGCGGGGAGAGGGGAAACCCGCGCTTTTTTCTTTCCTCGGACAGCCCTGCCGGGAGCGGGGAGCGGGGAGAGGGAAAACCCGCGCCTCACCCGACACCGATGCTTCAGCGGGAGAGACATGGGCGGCGGGCCGGGGCATCCCGCTCGCACAGGATGGTCCGACCCGCCGGTGACACCGTCCCAGCGGGGAGCGGCAAGAACGGCGTGACGGCCGCGACCCTGGACCCGGCCCAGGGGCCTGTCCTCGACCCAGGTTAACTCGGCGGCAGAGTCCCGGCCCATCAGGAATGTAACAATGTTGCAATCTCTCCCGTGCCGGCCTAGGTGAGGCGCATCGTCGAGCGAGGAGTTCCAGCGATGGGCAGATTGGGGATCGGGATGCTGCTGGTGGCGCTGGGCCTGGCATGGACCGCGCCGGCGCGGGCGCAAGCGCCCGTCCGGCAAGCGCCCGTCCGGCAAGAGCCGATGCGGGTCGTGGCGACCTTCTCGATCCTCGGCGACCTCGTGCGGCAGGTCGGCGGCGAGCGGGTCGCCGTCACCACCCTGGTCGGGCCGAACGGCGACGCACACAGCTTCGTGCCGGCCCCGGCCGACGCCCAGGCGGTGGCGGCGGCGCGCCTCGTCGTCGTCAACGGCCTCGGCTTCGAGGGCTGGATCGACCGGCTGATCAAGGCCTCGGGCACCAAGGCCAAGGTGGTCGTCGCCTCGAAGGGCATCGTGCCGATCGACGAGGATGACGGACACGATCACGGCCACGCCGTCGATCCGCATGCCTGGCAGAACGTCGCCAACACCAGAACCTACATCGCCAACATCCGCGACGGACTGGGGAGCGTCGACCCCGAGGGCAGGGCGGCCTACGAGACCAACGCGACCGCCTATCTGGCGAAGCTCGACGCCCTCGACGGGGAGGTGCGGGCGGCACTCGCCGGCATCCCGGAGGCGCGTCGGCGCGTCGTCACCACCCACGACGCCTTCGGGTATTTCGCGAAGGCCTACGGGATGCGGTTCCTCGCGCCCCAGGGCGTGTCGAGCCAGAGCGAGGCGACCGCCCGCGACGTCGCGGCGATCGTCCGGCAGGTCCGCCGCGACAAGATCCCGGCGGTCTTCCTCGAGAACGTCTCGGACCCGCGCCTGATGCAGCAGATCGCCCGCGAGAGCGGCGCCAAGGCGGGGGGGCGGGTCTTCTCCGACGCCCTGTCCGAGCCCGCCGGCCCGGCCCCGACCTATCTCGACATGATGCGCCACAACGTGAAGGAGTTCGCCGCGGCGCTCAACGGTTGAGGAGACGCCTCACCGCAGGTCGAGCGTCAGGCTCCGGAACCGCTTGCCGTCCTTCGACTCCTCGCACGGCTTGCCGTCGGAGCCCAAAGCCTCGCCGTCGTCGCTCAGGACCTGGACCCGGTCGCCGGCCGGGCCGACCACCAGCGCCTCGGGCTGGAAGTCCGGGATCCTGGCGAAGGCCGCCGCGGCGCCCTCGACCCGGACGGGCTTGTCCGCCGGGTCGCCCGACCAGCGATAGAGGTCGAACGGCTCGCCGCCGCCGCCCGCGCCGCCCGCGAGGATCAGGTAGGCCTTCGCGTCTGGGGCGTAGGCGAGGTCGCGGATGCCGCGGCCCTTCAGGTCGAGGGCGACCGGGGGGCCGAGGCGCGGGGCGCCGCCGCCGATCGCCTCCGCCGGGTTCTCCAGCGGGACCAGCAGGGCGTTCGCGTCGGTATCGAGCGGGTTGCGCACGCCGAGCCAGAGGGATGTGCCGTCCTGGCGGGGTGCCATGCCCTCGATGTTGAAGCCCTTGCGCTTGGGATCGAGATCGTCCCGGGCCGGCACGTCGAGGCCGATCCGCGAGGCGAACAGGGGCGACAGGGCGGCGAGAGCCTTCGGCAGGCCCGTCACCGCCTGGCCTTTTGGCACGAGGGTGGGCACGCCGCCCGATTCCGTGACCGTGAAGGCCGCGAGGCGGCCGCGGCCCGGGCTCTGCTTGCCGCCGTGCCGGCGGCTGTGCGAGCCGAGCAGGTAGAGGTCGGATCCGAGCCAGGCCGCGGATTCGAGGTCGGCCTTGCGGTCGTCCGGGGCGAGGGCGAGCGCGCCCGCGACATCGGCGCCGCCGAGCGGCAGCGCCCCGCCGCCGGTCCCGGACCGGTAGAGACCCACCACCGTCGATCCGTCATCGACCACCAGGAACCGGTCGCCGGTGCTGCCGCGCGGATAGGCGACCGCGCCGGAGGCCTCGCAGATCCCGCGATGCTCCAGCAGCGGGCCGACCGTCGCCGGCTCGGCCGAGGCGGCGGAGACCGCGAGGGACGAAGCCAGGAACGCGAGGAGCGGCAGGGGGCGGGGCATGGGTGATCTTTCGGAGCCTGTTCGATGGACGAGGCGTGTACCGGAAATGCCTTCGATAATCCCACCTGCGACCTCATCCTGAGGTGCGAACGGAGTGAGCCTCGAAGGAGGGCTCCAGAAGCCTCTGCGATCCCTGGAGCCCTCCTTCGAGGTCAGTCGATCTTCGATCGACCAACACCTCAGGATGAGGTGGAGGGTGGGCCGTCACACATCATTTCGGATGCAATACACGTTGCGTAAACAGGGCCTGGGGACGAAGTCTACCTGTTCGATCCTCTGGGAAAAAAGATGAAAGCCCGCCTCAACCCCCGGTCATCGGCGGAAAGAACGCCACCTCGCTCGCCCCGGCGAGCGCCGTGTCGGGCTTGGCATGGACCCGGTCGACGGCGGCGCGGACCACGCCCTCGGTCTCGAAGGCGTAGGCGTATTCCTCGCCCCGGCCCTTGAGCCAGGCGACGAGGTCGGCGACCGTGGCCACGTCCGGCGGCAGATCGAGGGTTTCATCAGAGCGGCCGATCCGCTCGCGGACCCAGGCGAAATAGACGAGCTTCATGGGGAGACCGCTCATCTCTCGTCGTCGATGACGTGGCGGATGCCGGAGCGCATATAGTCGTAGCCGGTATAGAGGGTCAGCGCGGCGGCGAGCCACAGCAGCACGAGGCCGAGCATCCCGTTGCCGGGCAGGACCCGCTCGCCGGCCGGGCCGGCGATCAGCACGCCCAGCGCCACGAGCTGCACCGCGGTCTTCCACTTGGCGACCCGGCTCACCGGTACGCCGACCTTCAGCTCGGCCAGGTACTCGCGCAACCCCGAGACCAGGATCTCGCGGCACAGGATGACGATCGCCGCCCAGAGCGACCAGCCGCGGATCGTCCCGTCGGCGCAGAGCATCAAGAGGCTCGCGGCCACCAGCAGCTTGTCGGCGATCGGATCGAGCATCCGCCCGAGTGCCGAGCTCTGGGAATAGGTGCGGGCGACGTAGCCGTCGAGATAATCGGTGATCGCCGCGACGACGAAGACCCCGACGGCGATCCAGCGGGCGGTGTCGTCCTGCGGCCAGAAGAGCAGCGCCACCACCACCGGGACCGCGACCAGGCGGCCGTAGGTCAGGAGGTTCGCGAGGTTCAGAGCCGTCGAGCGGCGTCGGGGCACGGCCACATTCATCGCCATCGGTGAAACCACGCGGGGGGAGGGGGCGTCAACAGAACTCGGCTCGGACTCAAGGCTCGCATCGCCTCCAACTCACGCATCCGCATGAAAAAAGTCGTAGACGGCGCGGGCCGTCGCGGCGTTCACGCCGGGCGTCCGGGCGAGGTCCTCAAGCGCCGCGCGCTGGATCGCCTTCACCGTCCCGAAATGGTGCAGGAGCGCGCGCTTGCGCGTCGGCCCGATGCCGGGAATCTCGTCGAGGGGGTTCTTCACCATCTCGCGCTTGCGCTTGGCCCGGTGCGCCCCGATGGCGAAGCGGTGGGCCTCGTCGCGCAGGCGCTGGACGAAGTAGAGCGTCGGGTCCCGCGGCGGCAGCCGGAACGGCGCTTGGCCGGGCACGAAGAAGGTCTCGCGCCCGGCATCGCGGTCGCGCCCCTTGGCGATGCCGACGAGCGGCACGTCGGTCACCCCGACCTCGTCGAGGGCCTTGCGCGCCGCCTCGAGCTGGCCGCGGCCGCCATCGACCAGCACCAGGTCGGGCCAGGCCGGGAAGGAATCCGTATCGGCCGGATCGGGCGCCGCTTCTGGCTCGGCGGCCCCTCCCGCGGCGGCGGCCCGGTCGGCCTCGGCCCGGTTGCGGGGATGCTCCTTCACCAGCCGGCTGAAGCGCCGTTGCAGCACCTCGCGCATCATGCCGTAATCGTCGCCGGGCTTCACCTCCTCGGACTTGATGGTGAAGGTCCGGTAATGGGTCTTCATGAACCCGGTGGGACCGGCGACGATCATCGCCCCGACGGCGTTCGTCCCCATGATGTGGGAATTGTCGTAGACCTCGATGCGGCGCGGCGCGGAGGCGAGGTTGAACGACGTGCCGAGCGCCGCCAGCAGCTTGCCCTGCGAGGCGGTGTCGGCGAGGCGCCGGCCCAGCGCCTCGCGGGCGTTGCGGGCGGCGTAGTCGACGAGGTTCTTGCGCTCGGCCCGCTTCGGGCAATGGATCTCGACCCGGTTCTCGCTCTTCGTCGAGAGGGCGGCGGCCAGAAGCTCCGCATCCTCGATCTCGTGCGAGACCAGCACCAGCCGCGGCGCCGGCTTGTCGTCGTAGAACTGGGCCACGAACGAGGCCAGCACCTCGGCCGGGCTCATGCTGCGGTCGGCCTTCGGGAAGTAGGCCCGGTTGCCCCAGTTCTGCCAGTTGCGGAAGAAGAACACCTCGATGCAGAACTGGCCGGCCTGCTCGTCGAGGGCGAAGACGTCGGCCTCCTCGATGCCCTGCGTGTTCACCCCCTGCACGCCCTGGATGGCGGCGAGCGCGGCGATGCGGTCGCGGTAGCGCGCCGCCTTCTCGAACTCCCAGGCGTCGGAGGCGGCCTGCATCTCGGCGGCCATCCGCTCCTTGACCGCATTGGACTTGCCCGACAGGAATCCCCGGGCTTCCGCGGCGAGGCCGGCATAATCCTCGACCGAGATCTCGTTCGTGCAGGGCCCCGAGCAGCGCTTGATCTGGTAGAGCAGGCAGGGCCGCGTGCGGTTCTCGAAGTAGCTGTCGGAGCAGGAGCGCAGGAGGAAGGCGCGCTGGAGCGCGTTGACCGTGCGGTTCACCGCCCAGACGCTGGCGAAGGGGCCGTAATAGTGTCCGGCCCGGCGCCGCGCGCCGCGATGCTTGACGAGCTGCGGCGCATCGGAATCGGCGGTGAGCAGGATGTAGGGCAGGGACTTGTCGTCCCGCATCAGCACGTTGAAGCGGGGCTTCAGCTGCTTGATGAGGTTGGCCTCCAGCAGCAGAGCCTCGGTCTCGGTCGCCGTGGTGACGAACTCCATCGAGGCCGTCTCGGCGATCATCCGGGCGATGCGGTTGGTATGCGCCTGGCCCCGGGCATAGGAGCCGACCCGGTTCTTCAGGTTCTTGGCCTTGCCGACGTAGAGCACGTCGCCCTTGGCGTCGAACATCCGGTAGACGCCCGGCGAGGTCGGCAGGGTGGTCCAGAACCGGCGGATCACCGCCGTGCCGGCCTGGATCGCGCCCGCGCCGGCATCGAGGTCGAAATCGATCTCGGGCGAGGTGTCGAGGGCGTCCACCGCCTCGTCGTCGTCCTCGATCGTGTCGAGGGCGTCGGGCGGCACGTCGTTCCCAGGCTGTCGGCTCATGCTGGCGATGTAGGCGGCCCGACCCCCGCTGGAAAGACCGCCCCCGGGCGCTAAAAGGCCTCCCTTGGACAAGCTCCCTGAAAAGTCCTTCGCCCGCGCCCGAGGATCCGCCGCTTGACCCCGCCCGCCGCATGACGCTCCGCGCCTGCCGGACGCCCCGACCCCGCCCGCTCCGGCACGACCTGCCGGCCGTGCGGACCGTCGAGAACGTCCTCTACCTGCCGCACAGCGAGGCGCGGGGCCGGCCCTCGGCCCTGTTCGATTCCGCGCGCCGCTTCGTGCCCGAGAGCGTCGATCTTCGCGGCACCGGCACCACGCCGTCCTGGCAGCGCACCGACTGGCCGGAGGAATGGGCGGGCGGCCTGCCCGCGAGCGTGGCGGAAGCGCCGGAGGAGACTTACCTGTTCCTCGGCGGCGCCCACCTGCATTACGGGCATTTCCTGGTCACCACCCTGCCGCGGTTCTGGCCTCTGCTGCGGGAGCGGCCCGCCGCGCCGATCCTGTGCTACGCCCCGACGCAGGAGAGCCTCTGGCAGCCCTACCGCTTCGCCATCGACATCCTGGCCCGGCTCGGCCTCGACGTGCGCGACATCCACGCCTTCGAGGGGCCGATGCGCCTGCGCCGCGCCCTCGTGCCGGCGCCGTCCTTCCAGGAGGAGGCCTTCGCCCACACGGTGTTTCGCGATCTGTGCCTTGCGATCGGGGCCGGCTGCTACGCGCCGGAAGAGGTCGACGCGGAGGACCGGCCGGCCTACCTCGCCAAGACGCGGCTTCCCGGCGGCGTGCGCCGCTTCGCCAACGAGGCGGCGGTGACCGAGATCCTGGCGCGGGAGGGCATCGAGATCCTGCACCCGGAGGCGATGAGTTTTTCCGAGCAGGTCCGGCTGTTCGCGCGGCGGCGGGTCGTGGCCGGCTCCCTCGGCTCGGCCCTGCATACCGCCTTGTTCGCGCCGTCCGGCCGGCGGGTGGTGGCGCTGAGCCCCGGTCCGGCGATCAACCCGACCTTCCTGCTCGTCGATGCCCTGTGCGGCAATGCGGTGTCCTACCTCCACCAGCCCGGCACGGCGGAGACGGGGCCCGGCGCCGCCTTCGGCAGCCAGCAGGCGCTGGCCGACCCGCGGACGGTCGCCGAGGGCTTGTTGCGGCGGATGGAGCGCATGGCGGCAGCCCCGCGGCAGGGGGGGTGGTCTGCGGCGTGGGGGCGGCTCGGGCGGATGGTCGGGCGGGGGCCGGGTTGACGTAACGATCGATCCGGCGCGATCGATCGCAAACAATGCTCGATGCCTCGGCCCCGGTCGATTTTCCCAATGGTTTTCACACCCACCGCGTCATTCCGGGCTCCGCTTTCGCGGCCCCGGAATGACGCGGTGGATGTCAAGCCTGTCGCGCAGATCAGGCAGTCCGTCGAGATGGGTCAGGATCGACGACCTGCGGGCTGATCGATCGATGAGCCCCGGCCCTCGGCCCGATCGCCCGTCAGTCGAACAGCGCGTCGATGTCGTTCTGGTCGACGTGGCCCGGATCCTCGTCGAGCTTGGGCCCGTTGAGCAGGCTGCTCTCGTCGTCGATGCTGACGCCGCCGGACGTGTCGCCGATCAGGTCCTTGAACGCGTCGAGGCCGCCCCAGGCGTCGATCATCCGGTCGATATGGTCCTCGACGAACTTCAGCACGCTGACGATCTTGCTGATGCGCTGGCCGGTCAGATCCTGGAAGTTGCAGGCCTCGTAGAGCACCACGGTGCGGTCGAGGATCGCGTCGACGTCGGACCGGTCCTTCAGGCCGCCGTTGGAACGCAGCATCGAGGCGTGGGTCTCGATGTCCTCGACGGCGGCCAGGATGGTGGTGGTCGCCCGCTCGGTGGCGTCGACCACGGCATCCAGCTCGCCGGCGGCCCGGCGCACGCCCTTGCCGTCGAAATCCTGCCGGTGCAGCACCGCGATCTCGTGCTTGGTCCGGCCGATCGCGGCCTTCATCACGTCGAGCTCGGTGCGCATGCCGTAGATTTCGGCCATCTCGCGCCGGCAGGCATCGATCACGTCGCCGGTGGTGCTCTGGGTGAGCCGCTTCAGCTCGTTGACCGTCGCCAGGATCTCGGAGATCCGGTCGTCGTTGGCGGAGACCGGCGGGGGAGCCGCCTCGGTGGGAGCATAGGAAACGCCGAGACTGTCCTCGATGCGGAAGCGCTTGTTCTTCATGGGTCCGAGAGAGCCTGCAACGAGAGCCTGCAACCGCGGCCGCGTCGCACGGCCCACACGGGTCAATCTCGCGAAGATTGATTGCGATTTGCTGAATGCCGCGCCCAGCGCGCGGCCGCGGTGACGAAGGATTCACGATGCGGCCGAATTAATGATTCGCGCCAAGGATTTAGCGAAACGGTCACCACGTTCGTTCACCGTCCGGTCTCGGAGGCCCTGCTCTCCTCGGGCCATCGCCGGCGGGTCGGCCGGGCTTCGGGGACGGGTGCGATGGTGGTGCGCGGGATGGTGCTGGCCGGGGCGATCGCGGCCGCCCTCGGGACGACGCTCGGAGCCGCTCCGGCCCTGGCGCAGGGCGCGCCAGGAGCCTATGGCGGCGGTTTCATCGAGTACCTGATGACCGGCCAGGATCCCGGCGCCGTCGCCCGCCCGATGCGCCCGATGCCGGTCGCCCCGGACGGCACGATCCTGACGGGGCGCGGCTACGCCGCCGACGTCTACGGGCACCGGCCGGCCTATGCGAGCACCGCCGGATACGCGACCGCCGGGTCTTCGGGCGCGCGGGTCGGCTACGCGCCGGCCGCGCCCGGAGCCGCCCTGCATTCCGGCGATCCGGTGCCGTCCGCTGAGCCCCAGGCTTACGGAGACCCGGTCTACGGTTCGCAAGGCTATGGGTCGCAGGTCTACGGGTCTCAGGTCTACGGGTCCGGGAGCCCGCAGCCGCAGGCCTACGCTCGGCCTCGGCCCCAAGCCTACGCGCAGCCTCAAGCCTACGCCCAGCCTCAAGCCTACGCGTCCCAGCCCGACCCGCTCGAGGCGCCCCGCGCCCGCCAGGCGGCGCTGCCGATGCAGGAGCCGCGGGAGGAGGGAATCGGCCGGGCGATAGATCCGCGCTTCCAGCGCCAGGAGGTCGCCTATGACGGCCCGCAGCGACCCGGCACCGTGGTGATCGATACGCCCTCGCGCTTCCTCTACCTGGTGCAGCCCGGCGGCCGGGCCCTGCGCTACGGCATCGGCGTCGGGCGGCCGGGCTTCACCTGGTCGGGGATGAAGACGGTCAGCGCGAAGCGCGAATGGCCGGACTGGACGCCCCCCGCCGAGATGCTGCGCCGCCGCCCCGACCTGCCGCGCCACATGGCCGGCGGCCCGGCCAACCCGCTCGGCGCCCGCGCCCTCTATCTCGGTTCGTCCCTCTACCGCATCCACGGCACCAACGAGCCGCACACGATCGGCCAGTCGGTCTCCTCGGGCTGCATCCGGATGATGAACGAGGACGTGATGGACCTCTACCAGCGCGTGCCGGTCGGCGCCCGGGTGCAGGTGATCTGACGTGAAAAAGCCCCGCCGCGTCGCCGCGGCGGGGCCGGTCACTCACGACGACGCGACCGGTCAGACCCAGTCGTCGCTGCCGCTATCGCCCATGTCGCCGTCGAAGGAGGCGTCCTGGAAGCCGGCATCGTCACCGCCGAGCGGTGCGCCGAAATCCTCGCTGCCGCCCTGGTTGCCGAAGTAGTTGTTCTCGATCGTGGTCCCGCCGGCCGCACCGGCGCCGCCGAGGCCCGCCATGCTGCCGAGCGAGGAATGGCCGCCCGCGAAGGCGTTGCTGAGCGCGCTGCCGAGCAGCATGCCGCCCGCCGCGCCCGCCGCCATCGGCAGGGCCGTGGCGAGGAAGCCGCCGCCGCTCCGCTGCGGCGCCTGGGGCTGGCCGCCCCACGGACCGCCCTGCTGCGGAGCATAGCCGGGCTGCTGCGGGGGAGCACCGTAGCCGGGCTGCTGGCCGTAGCCGCCGCCCTGGTTGCCCCAGGCGCCACCGCCGCGCGGAGGTTGCTGCTGCGGCTCGGGCCGCGACCCGCCGCCGAAGATGCTGGAGAAGAAGCCGCCACCCCCGCCGGAGCCCTGCGGGGCGCCCTGGCCGCCGCGCTGCGCCTCGGCGCGCGCCTGCTCGAGCTGCTGGTTGAGGCTCTTGATCGCCTCCTCCTGCACGTAGACGAGCTGCGCCATGGCGTAGGGGGCGTAGGGCTGGGCGCGGATCTTGTCGGCGATGAAGCGCTCCGCGTCGGCATCGCGGGGCTGCTGCGCGGCCTGCTCCAGTCGCTGGAATATGCCGTTGATGACGTCGCGTTCTTCGCTGTTCATGGAGCCGTACTCCTTCGGTTGCCGGCGGGCGGGCCCGGCCCGACGCCCACGAGATGGGAGGGGGGCCCGCCTTTGTCACGGGGAGGGAACGCACGAGCGGAGCATTTTTCCCCACAGACAGCATGACGTTTTCGACAGGTCGTCTCATCCCGCGCTTCTGCAGAGCTTCTGCCGAGCCCGTATGGCGGGTGGACGGGATTGCCGCATCTCCTCCGCGCAACCCCGACTTTCTGGCGCCCGCATCCCCTGTTAAGGGGAGCCGCGACGCGGCCCGTGCGGGGACCGCCGGGAGGTAAGAACATGGATCGCAAGACGGTCGGCGGTGTGTCGGTGGCCCGTGTGCTGCACGATTTCGTGGTCGCGGAAGCCCTGCCGGGGACCGGGATCACCCCGGAGGCGTTCTGGAACGGCCTCTCGGCCATCGTGCGCGACCTAGGCCCCCGCAACCGCGCCCTGCTCGAGACCCGCGACACGATCCAGGCGAAGATCGACGCCTATCACCGCGAGCGGGCCGGCAAGCCGGTGGACGAGGCGGCCTACAAGGCCTTCCTCACCGAGATCGGCTACCTCCTGCCCGATCCCGGCCCAGTCCAGGTCCGCACCGACAACGTCGACGACGAGATCGCCACCATCGCCGGCCCGCAGCTCGTGGTGCCGACCTCGAACGCCCGCTACGCGCTGAACGCCGCCAATGCCCGCTGGGGCTCGCTCTACGACGCGCTCTACGGCACCGACGCGGTGTCGGAGGAGGGCGGCGCGGTCCGCGGCGGCGGCTACAACCGCACCCGCGGCGCCCGGGTGGTGGCGCGGGCCCGCGCCTTCCTCGACCGCACCGTGCCGCTCGCCGGCGGCCGCCATGCCGACGTGGTGACCTACGCGGTCGAGGGCGGCCAGCTCGTCGGCAACATGAATACCGGCGACACCATCCCGCTCGCCCGGCCGGAGGCCTTTGCCGGTTATCGCGGCAAGGCGAGCTTCCCGACCGCGCTCCTGCTGCGCCATCACGGCCTGCACGTCGAGATCGTGCTGGACCGCACCCACCGGATCGGCCGCTTCGACGCCTCGGGCGTCGCCGACGTGCTCGTCGAATCGGCGGTCTCGACCATCATGGACCTCGAGGATTCGGTCGCGGCGGTCGATGCCGACGACAAGGTCGTGGTCTACCGCAACTGGCTCGGCCTGATGAACGGCACCCTCGCGGCCGCGGTCGAGAAGGACGGCAAGCGCTTCGAGCGCAAGCTCAATCCCGACCGGGTCTACACCGCCCCCGACGGTGCGGGCGAGGTCAGCGTCCCCGGCCGCTCGCTGATGCTGGTGCGCAATGTCGGCCACCACATGTTCACCGACGCGGTGCTCGACGAGAGCGGCGCCGAGGTGCCGGAGGGCATCCTGGATGCCGCCGTCACGGCCTTGATCGCGATCCACGACCTCAAGAGCACGTCCGGCATCCGCAACAGCCGCCGCGGCTCGGTCTACATCGTCAAGCCGAAGATGCATGGCCCCGAGGAGGTCGCCTTCGCGGTCGAGCTGTTCACCCGCGTCGAGGCGATGCTGGGACTGACGCCCAACACCCTCAAGATGGGCATCATGGACGAGGAGCGCCGCACCACCGTCAACCTCGCCGCCTGCATCAAGGCGGCGGCGGAGCGGGTGGTGTTCATCAATACCGGCTTCCTCGACCGCACCGGCGACGAGATCCACACCTCGATGGAGGCCGGCCCGGTCATCCGCAAGAACGACATGAAGGGCACGCCCTGGATCAAGGGCTACGAGGAGAACAACGTCGACGTGGGTCTCGCCTGCGGCCTGCTCGGCCGGGCGCAGATCGGCAAGGGCATGTGGGCGGCGCCCGACGCCATGGCCGACATGCTGATGCAGAAGGGCGCCCACCCGAAGGCCGGCGCCTCGACCGCCTGGGTTCCCTCGCCGACCGCCGCGACGCTCCACGTGCTGCACTACCACGAGACCGACGTGAAGGCCCGCCAGCAGGAACTGGCGCGCCGGCCGCGCTCGGCGCTGGACGAGATCCTGCAGATCCCGCTCGCCCGCTCGAACTTCGCCCCCGACGACGTGCAGCAGGAGATCGACAACAACGTCCAGAGCATCCTCGGCTACGTCGTGCGCTGGATTGACCAGGGCGTCGGCTGCTCGAAGGTGCCCGACATCCACGACGTGGCCCTCATGGAGGA
Source organism: Methylobacterium aquaticum (assembly GCF_016804325.1). Lineage (NCBI taxonomy): Bacteria > Pseudomonadati > Pseudomonadota > Alphaproteobacteria > Hyphomicrobiales > Methylobacteriaceae > Methylobacterium > Methylobacterium aquaticum. Next base: position 3,509,479 of record NZ_CP043627.1, on the reverse strand, counting down.
CCGCGCGACCCTGCGCATCTCGTCCCAGCACATCGCCAACTGGCTGCATCACGGCGTGGTGTCGGAGGCCGAGGTGATGGAGACGATGAAGCGCATGGCGAAGGTGGTGGATCGCCAGAATGCCGGCGATCCGCTCTACCGCCCGATGGCCCCCGGCTTCGACGGCCCGGCCTTCCAGGCCGCCTGCGACCTGGTGTTCAAGGGCCGCGTCCAGCCGAACGGCTACACCGAGTACGTGCTGCATGCCCGGCGCCGCGAGGCGAAGGCCGCGGGTGCGCCGGCCTGAGGCTTCGATCCGAGGCTCCGAGAGGGGAGGGCGTCCGCCGCAGACAGGCGGCGGCGCCCTGCCCGGCCGATCGCGGATCAGCAGACCGCGCTGGCATTGACCATGACGTCGATCGCGTGTCCGCGGTAGGACACGCCCGACGGGCTGATGTAGCTCTTGACGAAGGCCGGCAGCACCGACGTGTAGGTGCTGGTGATGACGACGGCGGCGCCGATGTCGCCGTCCCGCAAGATGGTGCCGGCGGAGGCGAGCAGGTCGGCATCCGTCATGGTGGTCCGCGTGCCCGAGCAGACCTGGATCGATCCGCCGCTCTTCTGGATCATGTACATGTCGATCGTCGCGGTCGGGTAGCGCATGAACGCGTTGGCCCGGCGGGTGATGTAGGTGTCGATCAGGGCCGACATGCAGCTCGAGTTCGGGCAGGTCGACATCGCCCGAGCGATCACCACCGAGGCCCGGTCGACGTCCCGCTTCGTGTTGACCATGAAGACGATGTCGTGCGTGCCTGCGAAGATCAGCAGCGCGAGGCTGCCGAGGATCGCGAACTCCACCGACGCCGTACCTCGGCTGGAGCGCAGGAACGTGTCGAGACGGGTCGGCATCGGCGAACCTGCGGCGTTATCGGCGGAAGACGACCGAGTCCTGCGCGACCAGCTCCGGAATCATCGGCACGATCCTCGGAGCCGCCATCGTAGCCCGCAGGAGGATGACGTCCCGGCTCGCACCGGTGTCGAAGGTCGTGCCGGTGATCGCGGTCGGCGCCGTCGGCGCGTTCGCGAGCTTCATCGCCTCGATCTTGATTCCGGTGGTCTGGTTCAGGCAGCTGTCGCTGAAGGCGATCCTGGCGCAAAACTTGGCAACGTATCCCGGCTTGTCCTGCGCCAGAAGCTCCGGCTCCGGATCCGACGCGGTTTGATAGAGTGCGTCGCTCAGGGTCTGCTGGAGATAGGAATAGATCACGAATTGCAGCATCCCGAGCACGAGCATCACCAGCGGAAAGGCGATCAGGGCGAATTCGACCGCCGCCGCTCCCGATCGGCACGTCACAAGCCTGGCTGCTTGCGTCATCGCGGCCCCGGGCACGAGGGTGGCTGCATCACGGACATGAATTCTGGCAGAAGCGCAGGTAATCGATCAGCCCGCCGAAGCTGTCGTCGAGCCCGGCCGCTCGCCAGGAAATCCGGTATTCCTGCTTTTTGGTCACATTGAACTTGTAGCTTCGCTCGATCCAGGTCCTCGACCAGACGCAGACATCGGCCATGTACTGCTTCATGTAGTTGGCGTTCGACGTGGCGGTGAGAGACGGGTCGTCCGACTTGTACCCGCTCGTCTTGGGCTCGACCCAGAGTTCGATGCGTCTGGTCTGGCCGTCGAGGGAAACGGTGCTCAACCCCGCCGCGTTCTTCGCGACATCGCCGTCGCGCGTCAGGCCGTCGGTGTCGTTCGGGTTCGAGCAGATCACGCTGTCGTTCGGGTATTGATATTTGCCGACGTTCTTTCGTGCCGTATAGACGTAGCGCACCTCGTAGGAACCGACCGGGAGATCGAACGTCATGTTGATCGACGAATTCGTCGTGTTGTTGCCGTAACTACAGGCGGCGGTCTGCGCCGCCGTCTGCGCCCCGACCCTGTTGTTGCAGTCGCTGTCCAGCTCGGCGAAGGACTGGCCGTACTGGACGCCGTCGCCCGTTGCGATGGCGGAGAGCTGATCCACCTCGACGCCGGCATTGGTCGTTCCCCAGGACTTCCCCTGGCAGAGCGAGCTTGCGCAGTTCGCCTGAGACATCGTGCCGAACACGGCCCAGCCGCCGACCAGTTGCCCGGCATAGCCCTCGAACGATTCGGACATCACCATCGTCGGAGGGCCCGACGACGACGTCGCCTGGACCGTGCAGTCGCGCACCACGGTGAAATCGAAACTGTTCTTGTTGATGAAAGCCTTGAAGAACAGGTCGACCGAGCCGTTCGCCACGACGTGGACGTTGCCGGGGCGGACCGTCAGCGGCGGTACGGTGAGGACGGTCGCGGAGACGGTCGGCTTCGCGGTGATCTGCGCCGTCGCCGACAGGTTTCGTTCCGAACGGTTCCTGTCGGCGTAGGATTGGACCGTCGCGGCATAGTTGCTCGGCATGGTAAGGCCGCTCAGGCTCTCGACATAGACCTCGGCCTGGCGGCAGCTCAGGTCGGTCGCCGAGATCAGGCGTTGCTTGTACTCGACGGCGCGGGCAAGCTCGATGCTGCCACCGATGCCGACCATGAGAACCGGCAGCAGGATGCCGAACAGGACCGTCGTGAGGCCTTTTCGGTCGTCGAGGAATCCCGCGCGGCTTCCGGGGTCGAAACCCATCCTCGTCTCCGCGAGTCACCCCGTCCGGGCGTGATGAATCTATTCAAGCAATGTGTCGGGCAGATATGAATCGATCATTAAATCGCGTGTGTCTATTCCGGCGATTCGCGCAGGAATCGTGTCGGTCGTATCCTGCCCTCCGGCGACGCAACGGCATGGACCATGGTCTGTTTGATCTAAACAATCACCGGTCACGCCGTGACCGGGTGATTCTCTGGGGCAGCCGTTCGTTGTCGCGCATGACGCGGCGGGCCGGAGCCCGGCTCGCCGCGGAAAGGTGGAACGGCCTAAGCAGGTTTCGCCGAAGCGGCGGACCGGCTCGGTGCCGGAGATCTGCGACGAAACCGGAGCTGAAGCGGACGAGGCGTCGGCCTGCCGCCGCAAGTCCGCCTAGAGCACTTCACGATCGCGCTGCAATCGCGAAGCTCTCTAGGTCGTTGATTTTGCCGCATTTTCTGCGACGAACCGGTATCCACTTCGTCGGAAAATGCTCTAGAACGGGATATCGTCGTCGAGATCGTCGTAGCGCTTCTGGTTGCCGCCGCCGCTCGACGACGGGGCCGGGCGCCGCTCGCCGCCCGACGAGGAGGAGCGTCCGCCGCTGCTGCGTCCGCCGCCACCGCCGCCGCCGTAATCGCCGCCGCGGCTGATCTGGCCGCCGCCCATGTCGTCGCCGCCCATCTCGCCCATGCCGCCCTCGGCCCCGCCGCCGCGGCCGTCGAGGATGGTCAGTTCGCCGCGGAAGCGCTGCAGCACGATCTCGGTCGTGTACTTCTCGACGCCGGACTGGTCCTGCCACTTGCGGGTCTGGAGCTGACCCTCGACATAGACCTTCGAGCCCTTGCGCAGGTACTGCTCGGCGACGCGGGCCAGGTTCTCGTTGTAGATCACGACCGAGTGCCACTCGGTCTTCTCCTTGCGCTCGCCGCTCGCCTTGTCCTTCCAGGACTCGGACGTGGCCAGGCGCAGGTTCACCACCGGGTCGCCGGAGGCCAGCCGGCGGGTCTCGGGATCGCGCCCGAGATTGCCCACCAGGATCACCTTGTTCACGCTGCCCGCCATTCCGCTCTCCTCTCGTTCCATCTCACTCGGGCGCAAGCCCGGCCGACGCCGCGGACCACCGCTTCGGGTCCGCGAGTTGGGCCGAACAGGCCGGGACCGGCAAGGGCGGGGGCACGGTTTTGCCCGCTACACACATGCCGGCGGCCTAAGCGTGTTCTACATTTGTTCAGAGGGTGAGGCAAGCGCCATCCGGGGATGGTCGGGGCGGTGCGGAGTGTCGGACCCTGTTCGAGTCTCTCGACGGAGTTGACACCCTCCGGGTGGTTCCTGGCTCCGCTTTCGCGGCCCCGGAACGACCCGGAGGGTGTCGATTCGGCAGGATCCGACCGGACGGATTGTCAGTCGAGCGCGTCCAGCGACTGCGCCACGTCGGCGATCAGGTCCTCGACCGATTCGAGCCCGATCGACAGCCGCACGGTGTCCGGGCCGACCCGGGCGGCCTCCTTGTCGGCGGCGGGAAGCTGGCGGTGGGTGGTGGTCGCCGGATGGATCGCCAGGGACTTGATCTCGCCGATATTGACGAGGTGCGAGATCAGGTTGAGCCCGGTGATGAAGCTCTTCGCCGCTTTCTCGCCGCCCTTGAAGCCGACGGTGAAGATCGAGCCGGCGCCCATCGGGGCATACCGGTTCGCCATCGCCTCGCCGGGCTGGCCCGGCAGGGACGGGTAGCTCACCCAGGCCACCTTCGGGTGATCCTTCAGGAAGGCCGCCACCGCCCGCGCGTTGGCGCAGTGGCGCTCCATGCGCAGGGGCAGGGTCTCGGTGCCGGTGAGCGTCAGGAAGGCGTTCATCGGCGACAGGCCGGGGCCGAGGTCGCGCAGGCCGAACAGCCGGCAGGCGACGGCGAAGGCGGTCTCGGGGAAGCGCTCGGAGACGACGAGGCCGTCGTAATCCGGCCAGGGCTCGTTGATCAGGTTGTAGCGGCCGGTGCCCTTCCAGTCGAAGCGGCCGCCGTCGCAGACGAGGCCGCCGATCACCGTGCCGGAGCCCGACAGGAACTTCGAGGTCGAGTGGACGACGATGTCGGCGCCGTGCTCGATCGGCCGGATCAGGGCCGGGGAGGCGAGCGTGTTGTCGACGACGAGCGGCAGGCCGTGCTTGTGCGCCACCGCGGCGACGCCCGCGAGGTCGATCACCGTGCCGCAGGGATTGACGATCGATTCGCAGACGATCGCCCGGGTCTTCTCGGTGATCGCGGCCTCGAAATCCTCCGGCGTCAGGCCGCGGGTGAATTGCGGTACCAGCTCGTAGCGGCCTTCCAGCCGGCGCATCAGGCCGAGCGAGCCGCCGAACAGCCGCGAGGACGCCACGTAGGCGTCGCCCGACTGCATCAGGGTCATCAGCACGAGCAGCATCGCCGACTGGCCGGAGGCCACGGCGACGGCCGCCTTGGCGCCCTCCAGCGACGCGACCCGGCGCTCCAGGGCCGCCACGGTCGGGTTCGAGCCGCGGGAATAGGAAAACCCCGTCGCCCGCATGGCGAAGATGTCGGCGGCCTGCTCGTTCGATTCGAACACGAAGCCGTTGGTGAAGTAGATCGGCTGCGCCCGGGCGCCGGTGGCCGGATCGGGGGCGGTGCCGGCATGGACGGCCCGGGTGGCGAAATGCAGCTTGGTCGGATCGGCGGTCATCGGGATCGTCCGTAGGGAAGGTCGCTCAGGCGGCGCGGCGCACGGTGTCGTGGAGCGTCCGCACCAGGGCCGAGGGCGCGTAGGGCTTCGGGATGAAGCGTGCGCCCGGCGGCATGTCGTGGGGGCCGGGGCTGCCCATGCCGGAGACCACCAGCACCGGGATGCGCGGCCAGCGCCGCGACACCAGGCGGGCGAGGGCGAAGCCGTTCATCGAGCCGAGGGGCATGTCGACGTCGGTCATCAAGAGCTCGACGTCGGGGCGGCTCTCCAGCACCTTGAGCGCGTGGTCGGCATGGGGGGCCTCCAGCACGGTGAAGCCGGCCTCCGCCAGGGTGTCGGCGGCCTCCATCAGCAGCAATCCGTCATCTTCGACGAGGAGCACCACGGGTGCCGCGTCGCAAGGAGAGGCTGGCCCCTCCTGCAGCAGATCGCGGGGCGTTCGATCGGGATCAGATGTCATCGCGGCCAATGCGGGCGGGGGCGAAAGGTTGCTGCCTATGGGGCCGCATGCCGGGGGTCAAGCGTGGCCGGACCCGCCGCGGAACCGTGCGTCAGGGTGCCCCGCCGCGGGAACAAATCGTCGTTGTCCGTATCGCGAACCGGTTCGCGCCGACCTCGGCGACCACGACGCGGTCCCGTCCCGGTGCCCCTTACGCAGTCCCATCCTGCATCGCCGCGAGCGGTGCCTCGAGGTCCATCACGACACCCTCGGGCGGGAAGCGCAGGCTGACCCGGCCGCCGAAGCTGTGAACCAGGCTGCGCTGGATCAGCCGCGAGCCGAACCCGCCCCGGGCCGGCGGCGCGACCGGCGGGCCGCCGCTCTCCTGCCAGCGCAGGCGCAGGACGGTCCCGTCCTCCTCGGCGAGATCCCAGGTGACGGCGACGCGGCCGGCCGGGCTCGACAGGGCGCCGTACTTCGCCGCGTTGGTGGCGAGCTCGTGCAGCATCAGGGACAGGGTCAGGACCGAGCGCGGCCCGAGGCTGACGCCGGGCCCGGCGGCGGTGAAGCGGCCGGCCACCGCGTCGACGTGCGGCGCCATCACGCCCGCGACCAGGGCTGCGAGGTCGGCCTCCGCCCAGGCGCCGCGGATCAGCACGTCGTGGGCGTCCGAGAGCGCCATCAGCCGGCCGTTGAACGCCTCCATCGCCGCGTCCAGGTCGGGGGCGCTGCGCAGGGTCTGGGCGGCGACCGCCTGGACCAGCGCCAGGGTGTTTTTCACCCGGTGCGCCATCTCCTGCATCAGCAGGGTCTGCTGCTCCTCGGCCCTTTGCGCCTCGGTCACGTCGCGGGCGACCGCCAGCAGGCGTTCCGGCGCGCCGTCGGGCCCGTGGATGGCCGAGACCACGACGTCCCACCAGCGCGGATCGCCGGCGGGGCCGGAGGGAGCGCGGAAGCGGCCGGTGCGCCCGGCCCGTGCGGCGGCGAGCGCCCCCTCGGCGGTCGCGCGGTCCGCCTGGTCGGGCCAGGACGCCCCCCAGGGCGTGCCGATCACGGCGGCGTCGGCCCTGTCCACGGCGATGCGGCCGCCCTCGCTCAGCCACACCACGGTTCCGTCGAGGGCAAGGACCCGGATGCTGTCGCGGCTCGCCGCCAGGAGGCGGGCGGTGAAGGCCTCGCTGGCGCGCAGCCGGGCGTTCAGCTCCTCGGCGGTGGCAAGCCGCGCTTCCCACTCGGCCGGAGAGCCCGGAATGCCGGGCTGTCCCCAACTCTCCCGGATCAACTGGGCGTCCGGGACCTTTCGGGCTTCCTGCACCTGGGGGGATTGCTGGAACAGGGCCCGCAGCCGGGCCGTCTCCTCGCGGATCGCGCGCTGGCGCGCGGTCTCGTCGCCGGTGGGGCGTTCGGTGTCGTGGGCGACCATCGCACCAGCCTCCAGACCTGCCCCGGGCGCCGTGCGTCCCGACCGACGCGCATCGCCTCGCACGACGCCGAGACCGGACGTGCCCAATAGATCACGGGAGGAGGCTTGACGGCAATGCTCGCGAGATTTTTTCCTAGTCGGTTTTGCCACAACGGCAGGTGCGCCGGCCGCGTGCGATCGTCGCGGCCGGGCGCCCCCGACCTCTCAGGCGAGCGCCTGGTCGAGATCGGCGATCAGGTCGCGCGGGTCCTCGATGCCGACGGAGAGGCGCACCACCTCCGGCCCGGCGCCGGCCCGGGTCTTCTGCTCGTCGGTGAGCTGGCGGTGGGTGGTCGAGGCCGGGTGGATCACCAGCGAGCGGGTGTCGCCGATATTGGCCAGGTGCGAGAACAGCTTGAGGTTCGAGACGAGCGCCACGCCGGCCTCGTAGCCGCCCTTGAGGCCGAAGGTGAACACCGCGCCGGCGCCGTGCGGGCAGTAGCGCTTGTGCAGCTGGTGGTAGCGGTCGGCCTCCAGGCCCGGATAGCTCACCCAGGCCACCGCCGGATGGCGGCTCAGGTGCTCGGCGACCGTCTTGGCGTTGTCGGAGTGGCGCTGCATGCGCAGCGGCAGGGTCTCGATGCCGTTGATGATCAGGAAGGCGTTGAACGGCGACAAAGCCGGGCCGAGGTCGCGCAGGCCCAGTACCCGCACGGCGATGGCGAAGCCGAAATTGCCGAAGGTCTCGGACAGGACCATGCCGGCATATTCCGGCCGCGGCTGCGACAGCATCGGGTAGCGGGCGTCGCCGGCCCAGTTGAACGAGCCGCCGTCGACGATCAGGCCGCCGATCGAGTTGCCGTGGCCGCCGAGGAACTTGGTGGCCGAATGGACGACGATGTCGGCGCCGTGCTCGAACGGCCGGATCAGGTACGGCGTCGCCATGGTGTTGTCGACGATGAGCGGGATGTTGTGGCGCTTGGCCACCGCGGAAATCGCCGCGATGTCGGTGATGACGCCGCCCGGATTGGCGATCGATTCGATGAAGATCGCCTTGGTGCGCGGCGTGATCGCCGCCTCGAACGAGGCCGGATCGTCGGTGTCGGCCCAGACGACGTTCCAGCCGAAGTTCTTGTAGGAGTGGTTGAACTGGTTGATCGAGCCGCCATACAGCTTGTTGGCGGCGATGAACTCGTCGCCCGGCTGCATCAGGGCATGCATCACCAGGAACTCGGCGGCGTGGCCCGAGGCCACCGCGACGGCGGCGGTGCCGCCCTCGAGCGCGGCGATGCGCTCCTCCAGCACCGCGTTGGTCGGGTTGGTGATGCGGCTGTAGATGTTGCCGAAGGCCTGGAGCCCGAACAGCGAGGCGGCATGGTCCACGTCGTCGAACACGAACGAGGTGGTCTGGTAGATCGGCGTCGCCCGGGCGCCGGTGGCGGCGTCCGGCGCCGCGCCGGCATGGATCGCGAGGGTGTTGAAGCCGGGCTGGCGGTCGGTCATGGCGTCCTCGGGCGTCGGTTGTTGCGACGTGATTAGGACCCGGAAGGCCAGAGGGTCAAGCCGGCAGCGTCGCAGTAGAACTCGGGTGGCAAGCCGGTGTAGGCTGGAGGATATCCCAAGCGAGTGGGCCATAAAGGATGATATTCTTCGATCGAGCGTGACGGCGATCGAAAAATCCTAATGAAGGCATTCCAACTGGCATGATCTCCGCAGGATCAGGGCCCTGTCATGATTGATTCCGATCGGAGGCCTCGGGTGAATCCGAGCGCAACGTCTCGTCGACGAAGGCCGCCTTGGCGGCGCGATAAGCGTCCATCGGCCGGCCGTGAAAGGCACGCTTGAGATCGTTGTACTGGCGTAGACGGTCCGGATCGGCCCGCAGGGCGTCCGCGAACTGATGAAACATGTCGAGGGCACAACCGGTCGCGGTCAGCTGGATTCCGACCGGTGGATCGTGGTCCGGCGCCTCGAAGGACGAGAACTCGCCGGTGCGGATTGATCCGGCGTTACGGGAGAAGCGCCCGGCCAGGGTCGCCTCGGCCGCCGCGAAATCACCGGCCGAAACTCTGACGACGATGTCGAGGTCGCCTTTGGTCAGGCAACCGGGAATCGATGTCGCTCCGACGTGACGGATGTCCGCTTCCGGCGGGAGATCGCGTGCGAGACTGGCCGCGAGGACCGCGAACAGCCGCTCGGCACCGGCACGGGCCAATTCCGGTTGGCTGGCTAGCACGAACGTCTCACGCGGAACCATCTTACCCTCGCTGAGCGCGACAGCTGTACTCCGGCAGGAGCGAAAATGCGTCCCGCCGGAGCATGAGAACGTCTCAGCGGTAATGCCGGTGCCGGCGGTGATGGTGATGATGCCGGCCGCGCAGGTTCGTGCGGTAGGCGCGCCGGCCCGGATCGATGCCGAGCACCCCGTTGACGCCGCCGACGGCGCCGCCCACCGCACCGCCGACGATCCCGCCGACCGGGCCGGCGACGCGGTTGCCCTCGCGGGCGCCCCGCTCCATCCCGCCGGGAATGCCCTGCGCCTCGGCGGCGCCGGCGAGCGCGAAGGTCGAGAGGGCGAGGGCGGCAAGCAGCCTGAGCTTCATGATCGTCACTCCGAGGCGGCCGGCGGGAGCCGGCCGGTCGAAGCGACAACGGCCGAGCGGGCACAAGGTGGCGGACGCCCCGTGCGATCCGCCACCGTCGTTACCGAAACGTCACGGGACCGACGCGCCCCGGCACGGGCTCAATGATGCTGATGCCCGCCCGCGGCCTCCGGCGCCGAGGCGCCGATAGTGCCGACCGCGAAGCGCACCGGCACCGTCCCGGCGCGGGCGAAGGTGAGGGTGCCGTCGATCGTGTCGCCGGCCTTCACCGGGCCGGTCAAATCCATGAACATCAGGTGGTAGCCGCCGGGCTTGAGCACCACGGTCTCGCCGGGCTTGATGACGAGGCCGGACTCGACCGGCGCCATCTTCGCCACGCCCTTGTCCATCGCCATCTGATGCACCTCGCCCCGGGGCGCCAGCGGGATCGAGGCCGAGACCAGCCGGTCGGGCTCCTTGCCGGCATTGGTCACCGTCAGGTAGCCGCCCGCCACCTTGGCGCCGCCGGGGGTCGCGCGGATCCAGGGCTGCACGATGGTGAGGTCGCCGGCCTTGACCGACGTGGAGGCGGGGGCGGCCGGCGCGGCGGTGGCCGCCGCCACGATCCGCACGCCCGGCGCCGGGGAGTTCAGGTCGTGGGCCGACTGGCCGGCGGCCGGCACCTGGCTCCAATCGACGGTCGCGCCGTCGCAATCCTGGCGCACCGGGAAGTAGACCGTCCCGCCCGGCGCCACCGCGTCGGTCAGCCGGGCCTGGAACACGAACTCGTCGTACTGGTCGTCGGGCAGCGAGCCGCCGGTCCAGGCGATCGTCTTCACGCCCTCCGAAACGGTGCCGTGATGGGACGGATAGGCGCGGCCGTAGGCCCCCTTGGTGGTGGCGAGCTGCCAGCCGGGCTTGGGCATCGGCTTTGCCGCGATGACGCCCTCGGGGATCGTGACGGTGACGCCGCTGGTCGGCTTGCCGTCGCAGCCATGGCCGATCTGGACCACGCCGCGATAGGTCTGGTTCGGGCTCGCCTGCTTCACGCCGAGCACGGCATGGGCGAGGGCCGGGACGGCCGCGAGCGAGAGGGCGGCGGCGAGGCCGGCACGGAGCGGGAAGGTCATGGAATCGGGTCCGACTGAATCGCGTGGAAGGGGAGGGGGCAGCTTCGCTGCCCATTGCGCCATCACGCGACGGGGGGACCGCGGGCGGAAGCGGGCCGGGCGGGCGGCGCATGCGCCGGAGCCGTTCCCGTCGGGGACCACGACAGGAGGATCGCCGTCCGGGGCGGCCAGGTCTGCGCCGTCGCGGGAGCCGGCGGGGCGAGGGGGGCCGGACAGGCGAGCGTACAGCAGGCATGCGCGCGGGCGAGCGGCTCGCTCCCCGCCGGGACCTGGTGCGCCTGGCAGAGAAGGCCGACGCTCGCCGCGGCCGGATCGGTCGCGAGGCCGGTGAGGAAGGCCTGCAGCACCAGCCCGTAGAGCGACAGCACGGCGACGAGCGCGCGCCAGCGCGCCGTTCCTGCCAATCCGTGCCGCAGATCGCTCATCCGCCCGACATAGCGGAGACGATGCGGTTCCGCCAAGGCCGACGCGCCGGACGGTCCGGGGCGCGCGTTGCACAATTACCGCAGTCCACAGCCCAGCTGCGTTGTCCACGGCGGCGCCCGCCCGGCGCCACATTCTGGCCCGCTCCTCATAGTGTCTTAACCGCATCCCGGCACCGTCACGGGCCATAGAATGGGGCGCAACGCAGCATCGACGTCCGATGTGCCGGCGTCATCGTCCCGCGTCACAGGTTTCGAGAGCAGAATTCCCATGCTGACACGCGTTTCCCTCACCGGTTCGCTCGGCCTGGCTCTCCTGGCCGCCACCGCCGTCCCGGCCCTGGCGCAGCAGGACCGGGGCGGTGGGCTGGCCCAGGCCGAGTGGGCGCAGAACTACGATTCCGCCGCGACGATGCGGGTGCAGCGCTCCAACACGCCGATCCTCTCGCCCCAGACCCTGACGGCGACCGAGCAGATGGTCGAGCGCTACCGCGACATCGTGGCCCGCGGCGGCTGGCAGGCGGTCTCGGGCGCCGAGCGCCTGCGCGTCGGCTCGAAGAGCCCGGCGGTGACGGCGCTCCGCCAGCGCCTGATCGTCTCCGGCGACCTCGACCCGGCCGCCGGCTCCTCGCCGGTCTACGATTCCTACGTCGAGGCCGGCGTGCGCCGCTTCCAGGCCCGCCACGGCCTGAACCAGACCGGCGCGATGAACGTCACCACCGTTCAGGCGATGAACGTCCCGGCGGACGTGCGGCTGCGCCAGCTCGAGCTGAACGCGGTGCGCCTGCGCTCCTATTCGGGCAATCTCGGCGAGCGCTACGTCATCGTCAACATCCCGGCGGCCCTCGTCGAGACGGTCGACGGCGACCACGTCGCGACCCGCCACGCCGCCGGCGTCGGCAAGATCGACCGCCAGTCGCCGATCATGAACGCCAAGATCCAGGAGGTGAACTTCAACCCCTACTGGACGGTGCCGGCCTCGATCATCAAGAAGGACCTGATCCCGAAGATGCAGAAGGATCCGGCCTATCTGACCGACAACAAGATCCGCATCTTCAACGGCGACCGCGAGATCCCGCCGTCGCAGGTCAACTGGCATTCCGACGAGGCGACCCGCTACCGCTTCCGCCAGGATCCGGGCGTCGACCTGAACTCGATGGGCTTCGTGCGGATCAACATCCCGAACCCGCACGGCGTGTACATGCACGACACGCCGGCCAAGGGCATCTTCGGCGACGATTTCCGCTTCGTCTCTTCGGGCTGCGTGCGCGTGCAGAACGTGCGCGAATACGTGTCCTGGATCCTCCAGGGCACCCCGAACGCCAACCCGGACACGATCGAGGCGATCATCCAGGGCGGCCAGCGGGTCGATGCGCGCCCGGTGGCGCCGATCCCGGTCTACTGGACCTACATCACTGCCTGGTCGACCCCGGACGGCCTCGTGCAGTTCCGCGACGACATCTACAAGCGCGACGGCGCCGGCGCCCCGACCGCCTCGATGGCCGCCGCCGCCGCCGGCCCGCGCAACTTCAACCCGGACGCCCCCGACGACGAACAGACCAACTGATCGCCGGTCGACAGCCTGAATCGAAAACGGCCCGGGCTTGCGCCCGGGCCGTTTTCGCGTGAGTGGACACCCTCATGACCCCCGATCCCGAATCCCGCCTCGACGCGCTGGAAGCCCGCATCGCCCACCAGGACGCGACGATCGAGGACCTGAACCGCATCGTCACCGAGCAGTGGAGCGCGATCGACGTCCTGACGCGGCACCTCGCCGCCCTGCGCGAGCGGGTGCGCGAGATGGCCGAGCGCCCGGCCGAGACCGGGGATGAGCCGCCGCCGCCGCATTACTGAACCGGTCCGCCCCGGGCCGGGAGGCCCGGGGCGGACCAGGTGCCGAGCAGGCTTGCGTTGGCAGGCCAATGCTTCGCCCGCTCAGGTTCGTGTCGTGTCGCAGATCTTTCGCGCCGAACCGGTCACCACTTCGGCGAAATCTGCTTAGAACGTGCCGAACTTGAAGTTCAGGCCGGCGCGCACCAGGCTGCCCTCGGTGCGGAACCGGGAGAAGTAGCCGACGCCCGGGCCGCCGGTCGAGGCGACCAGCAGGTTGCGGCTGCCGAGGTCGTAGCGGATGTATTCCGCCTTCACCGTCACGGCGTTCGACTTGAAGAAGTTCAGGAACGAGTCGGTGGGCATGGCGTACTCGACGCCGCCGCCATAGGCGTAGCCGGTCTCGATCCGCGAGCGGCTGCCGAAATAGGTCTGCGGTGCGCCGGTCTGGAAGGCGACCGTCTGGGTCACGTCGCCATAGGCGAAGCCGCCGGTCCCGTAGACGAGGAACCGGTCGAAGGCGTAGCCGATCCGGCCCCGCACCGTACCGAGGAAGCTGAGATCCGCCTGGTAGGCGTTGGTCAGCCGGTTCGGGTTGAACGCCGGCAGGAAGATCGACTCGGTGCGGCGGCGGTTCAGGTCGGTATAGGCGGCATCGGCCTCGAGGCCGACGACGATGCCGGAGCCGGGCGTGAACTGGTAGTTGTAGCCGACCTGGCCGCCGGCGGTGAAGCCGTCCTGCGCCAGGGGGACGCTGACGCGGCGCAGGCCGTTGGTGACGTTGGCCTGGAGCGCCCCGATGCCGACGGTGCTCACGCGGTCGGCCTCGGTGTAGGCGTAGCCGGCATTGATGCCGAAATAGGCCCCGGTCCAGGTGAAGACCGGCACGGGCGTGAAGACCGGCGGCGGCGCGACGCGGCGCGGAAGGTCGGCGGCGGAGGCGGCGCCGACGGACAGGGCGACGGCCGTGCCGGCGGTGAGCAACGACTTGAACATGACGCGCGGTTTCCCTCTCGTGCAATTAAAAGGCAGACGATCTGTGAGGCCGCCTCGCTGCGCTGCCTAGGGCTGCCGGGCCACGATGCCGTATTGCTGCCACACGTGCAGTGGGTTTCGCGTCTGTTTCTCGGGCCGAGTGCTCTAATCGACACAGGTTGTCGGGCCGGAAAGATTGTCGATAAATTTTCCGTGATCTTGGATTAAGGTGAGGTTGTCATCGGAAGCCCGGATTCCGATCCGTCGGAGCCGGGAGGGTCTTCGACCCGCGCTGGGCGGGGCCGGGCCTGCTCATGCGGGACATCCGGCGGACCACGAATTTTCGTCAACGGCACCTTCAATTTTTTTGAGTTTCTTTTCCGGCGTTTCAAATCCACCCTGCGTGCGGTTCGGCCCTGGCCGACCGGTCGCCGGCACCGCTCGACCCGATGCGGGGTCCGGGGCCTCGACAGGCAGGCGGCGGGAGATGTCGCTGACAGACAAATGTCCGGCGCTGCGGCCTTGGACTCCCCCGTCGCCCGCGTGTAGAAGCTGGCCGATCCCGATCCTTGACTTCCGCTCCGGCATTCCGTCCGGGCGGCTCCCGACGAACCTTGAGGCCATCATGAGCGTGGGCACCATCGCCAACACCCGGTCCAATTCGTTCTTCTCCGCGTCGCTGGCCGATGCCGATCCCGATCTCGCCCGCGCGGTCGCGCAGGAGCTCGGCCGCCAGCAGCACGAGATCGAGCTGATCGCCTCCGAGAACATCGTCTCGCGCGCCGTGCTCGAGGCTCAGGGCTCGGTGCTGACCAACAAGTACGCCGAGGGCTATCCGGGCCGGCGCTACTACGGCGGCTGCGAGTTCGTCGACATCGCCGAGAATCTCGCCATCGAGCGCGCCAAGCGCCTGTTCGGCTGCGAGTTCGCCAACGTGCAGCCGAATTCCGGCTCCCAGGCGAACCAGGGCGTGTTCATGGCCACCATGCAGCCCGGCGATACCTTCCTCGGCCTCGACCTCGCGGCCGGCGGCCACCTCACCCACGGCGCGCCCCCGAACGTCTCGGGCAAGTGGTTCAAGCCGGTCTCCTACACGGTGCGCCGCGAGGACCAGCGCATCGACATGGAGCAGGTCGAGCGCCTGGCCCAGGAGCACAAGCCGAAGGTGATCATCGCCGGCGGCTCGGGCTATCCGCGCCACTGGGACTTCGCCAAGTTCCGCGAGATCGCCGACAGCGTCGGCGCCATCTTCTTCGTCGACATGGCGCATTTCGCCGGCCTGGTGGCGGGCGGCGTGCATCCCTCGCCGTTCCCGCACGCCCACGTGGTCACCACCACCACCCACAAGACCCTGCGCGGCCCGCGCGGCGGCATGATCCTCACCAACGACGAGGCGCTGGCCAAGAAGCTCAACTCGGCGATCTTCCCGGGTCTCCAGGGCGGGCCGCTGATGCACGTCATCGCCGGCAAGGCGGTGGCCTTCGGTGAAGCGCTGCAGCCGGAGTTCAAGCTCTACGCCAAGCAGGTGGTCGAGAACGCCAAGGCACTCGCCGACACGATCATCTCGGGCGGCTACGACATCACCTCGGGCGGCACCGACAACCACCTGATGCTGGTGGATCTGCGCGCCAAGGAGCTGACCGGCAAGGCCGCGGAAGCCGCGCTCACCCGCGCCGGCATCACCTGCAACAAGAACGGCGTGCCGTTCGACCCTCAGAAGCCGACCATCACCTCCGGCATCCGCCTCGGCACCCCGGCCGCGACCTCCCGCGGCTTCGGCGTCGCCGAGTTCAAGAAGGTCGGCGAGCTGATCGTGCAGGTGCTCGACGGGCTGCACCGCGCCGGCGAGGCCGGGGACTCGGCCGCCGAGGAGAAGGCGAAGCAGGAGGTCCACGCCCTGACCGATCGCTTCCCGATCTACGGCTGAGATGTGAGTTCCTGATCTCCCGGCTTCCCCTTCCGCCGGGAGCGCTCTAGAACACGCCCCTTCCGGGGCCGGTCCCGCGCGGGACCGGCCCTTTTTCGTACCAGAGGAACGGGCGACCGATGCGGTGCCCCTATTGCGGCGGCCTCGACACGCAGGTGAAGGATTCCCGGCCGAGCGACGACAGCTCGGCGATCCGGCGCCGGCGGATCTGCCCGGATTGCGGCGGCCGCTTCACCACCTTCGAGCGGGTGCAGCTGCGCGAGCTGGTCGTGGTCAAGCGCTCGGGCCGCAAGGTGCCGTTCGACCGCGACAAGCTCCAGCGCTCGGTCGAGACGGCGCTCCGCAAGCGCCCGGTCGAGGCGGAGCGGATCGAGCGCCTGGTGAGCGGCATCACCCGCCGGCTCGAGAGCACCGGCGAGGCCGAGGTGACCAGCGAGGCGATCGGCGAGGCGGTGATGGAGGGGCTGAAGGGCCTCGACGACGTCGCCTATGTGCGCTTCGCCTCGGTCTACAAGAACTTTCGCGAGGCGCGCGACTTCGAGGAATTGCTGGGTAACCTCGCCGCCGGGGCGGCCCAGGCGACCTCCGCCGAGGAGGCTGCGGCGGCCGAAGCGCCCGTGCCGGCGCCGCCGGCCCGGCGCCCGCGGAGCCGCGCCTCGTGAGTGCCCGGGATTTCGCCCGTGACGAGGCCGACCGGCGCTACATGCGCCTCGCCCTGGCTTTGGGCCGGCGCCATCTCGGCCAGGCCTGGCCGAACCCGTCGGTGGGGGCGGTGCTGGTCGGCGGCCCGCCCGGATCCGAGCGGATTCTCGCCCAGGGCGTGACGCAACCCGGCGGCCGGCCCCATGCCGAGCGGGTGGCGCTCGCGGCGGCCGGCGAAGCGGCACGCGGCGCCACGCTCTACGTCACGCTCGAACCCTGCTCGCATCATGGCCGCACCTCGCCCTGCGCCGACGCCACCATCGCGGCCGGCATCGCCCGGGTGGTGAGCGCGATGGACGATCCCGATCCCCGGGTCGCCGGCCGCGGCCATGCCCGGCTCGCCGAGGCCGGCATCGCGGTCTCGGTCGGGCTCCTGGGGGCGGAGGCCGCGCGGGACCAGCGCGGGCACGTGAGCCGGATCACCAAGGGCCGGCCCGCGATCTTCCTCAAGCTCGCCCGCACGGCGGATGGCTTTGCGGCGGGCGGGGAGGAGCGGCTGATGATCAGCGGGCCGCGGGCCAATGCCGAGATCCACCTGCAGCGGGCCCATTGCGACGCGATCATGGTCGGCGTCGGTACGGTGCTGGCGGACGATCCCCAGCTCACCGTGCGCCTGCCCGGAATGGCGGCGCGCTCGCCCCTGCGCATCGTCCTCGACCCGTCCCTGCGGACGCCGCCGAGCGCGGGACTGGTGCGCACCAGCGCGACCGTCCCGACCCTGATCCTCTGCGGCCCCGACGCTCCCGCGATGGCGGAGGCGGCGCTGGTCGCCGGCGGCGCCGAGGTGGAGCGGGTGCCGCTCACGCCTGACGGCCGCATCGACCTGCCGGAGGCCCTGCAGGTCCTCGGCGCGCTCGGCCTGACCCGGATCTGCTCGGAGGGCGGGCCGACGCTCGCCGACGCCCTCGCGCGCGAGAATCTCGTCGATGAGTGCCTGCTCGTCACCGGCGATTGCACCCTCGGCCGGCCCGGCCTGCCGGCGGTCGGCCCGAATCTCGCCGCCCGCCTCGCCTCCGCGGAGTTCGCGGTCGCGGAGGAGCACCGGATCGGCACCGATCTCTTCACCTGCCACGTACGGAGCCCGTAGATGTTCACCGGCCTCGTCTCCGATGTCGGCCGCGTCGCCGCGGTCTCCGGCGATTCCACGCTGAAGCGCATCGCCATCGATTGTGCTTACGACCCCGCCGGCATCCTGATCGGCGCCTCGATCGCCTGTTCGGGACCCTGCCTCACGGCCGTCACCGTCACCCCGCGCGAGGGCGGCTGCACCTTCGAGGTCGATGCCGCCGCCGAGACCCTGGCCCGCACCACCGTCGAGGCCTGGGTCCCGGGCATGCGGGTGAACCTGGAGCGTTCGCTGAAGATCGGCGACGAGCTCGGCGGCCACCTCGTCACCGGCCATGTCGACGGCCTCGCCGAGATCGTCGCCCGCGAGCCGGTGACGGGGCAGGCCGGCGACGTCTGGGCCCCGAGCGAGCGCTTCGTGCTCCGCGCGCCCGGCGGCCTGTCCCGCTTCATCGCCGAGAAGGGCTCGGTGTGCCTCGACGGCACCTCGCTCACCGTCAACGGCGTTGAGGGCGACACCTTCACCGTCTTGCTGATCCCCCACACGCTGGCCGTCACCACCTGGGGCGAGCGGCGGGTCGGCGACCGGCTCAATCTCGAGGTCGATCTGATCGCCCGCTACGCGGCGCGGCTGACGGAGGCGCGGGCGGCGGTCGAGCAGGGCTGACGCTCAGACAGCCTCATCCGCCCGGGCCGACAGGATCCACGGCCTGAAGGGAGCGGCATCCGGGCGAGCACGCTGAGCCCCCGGCGCGACCCGAACCCCCGGTCTCGCCGGGCCCGATGCGGCCCGGCAGCAGAGCCTGCTGGATACTCTCGCCTCCCGGATTTCGCAGGGCCGGGTCGGCGCGGCGCGGATCTGACCCTGCGCCGGGTGGGCGAAAAAAATCGGCGGATGCCGGAACCGGAACGCGGCATCCGCATTTCACACGCGCGAGGCCCGAACGGGCTCGCCTCTCGGGCTCCGCACCAAGGGCCCGGCTGACAGAACCATGATCCGATCCAAGTCATCACGATCCAAGTCATCACGATCCAAGTCATCACGATCCAAGTCATCACGTTGCTCCAAGGAGGATGTGGTCATGAGGACTTTCGACTTCGCCCCGCTCTACCGGTCCACCGTCGGGTTCGACCGGCTGTTCTCGATGCTGGACCAGGCGGCCCGGATCGAGCCGTCGGCTCAGCAATGGCCGCCGTACGACATCGAGAAGATCGCCCAGGATGCCTACCGCATCACCATGGCGGTGGCCGGCTTCTCGGAAGACGAGATCGAGCTGACCCAGCACGACGCCACGCTGCTCGTCACCGGCCAGAAGAAGGACAGGGACGGTGAGCGCGATTACCTGTATCGCGGCATCGCGGCGCGGGCCTTCCGCCAGACCTTCAGCCTCGCCGACCATGTGAAGGTCACGGGCGCCCGCCTGGAGAACGGCCTGCTCTCGGTCGACCTCACGCGCGAGGTGCCGGAGGCGCTCAAGCCGCGCCGCATCGCCATCGGCGGCGGCCGGGCTGTCCACGGGCAGGACAACGCACCGGCAGAGGTCGAGTATCAGGTCGAGCACCGCTCCCGGGCGGCGTGATTTCAAGGCTGTCCGACCCGAAGACTGCCCATCCCTCAGGTCATCGACTGACGAATGGACCTCCGGGGCATCGCGTCCCCGGGGCCCGAACCCCTTGTCGTGGCAATTCACGCACCTTCAGGGAGGATGAACCATGTCGATGGAGACGAACTTCGCCTCACCCGGTCTCCACCACGTCGGCGCGATCAATCCGCCTGCCGGCCGGCCCGAATCTGTCGAGGCCTGGCAGGCCCTCGTCGCACCCGGCGATGTCTTCCGGCACCCGCGGGAGGTGCTGGCGCATCCGCTCCTGTCGCGGGCGGAGAAGCGCGCGATCCTGGCCTCCTGGGCTTCGGATGCCTGCGCGTTGGAGAACGCGCCGGGCCTGCGCTGCCTGACCGGCTGCCGGGCCGAGCCGGTCTCGGTGGATGCCATCCTGGAAGCCCTGGCCGCGCTCGATCGTGATGCGTCGCGGGGCTTCGGCCCGCGTCTGGCGCGGCGCCCGCCTCCACGGCGCCGGTCGCGCAATGCCTGGGCGATCGCGTGGCGCCCGGGCCGGCGGAACGACGACGACGACCCGCCCCCATGCCCCGCCGCGATCATGCCGGCGCCGCGTCCGCGGATCTCCCCGGACGCAGCGGCCCGGGCGCTCTGCCTGCCGGCATAGGCCCCGGGGTAGCATTCGATGAAAGACGGCCGCCCGGGGGAGCCCGGGCGGCCGCGCCGTGGATCGACCAGTCGATCAGCGAGGCGCCGACATCAGCTATGGGCGAGGATCGCCAGCAGCAGCAGGGCGATGATGTTGGTGATCTTGATCGCCGGGTTCACCGCCGGGCCGGCGGTGTCCTTGTAGGGGTCGCCGACGGTGTCGCCGGTCACCGCCGCCTTGTGGGCGTCGGAGCCCTTGCCGCCGTGGTGGCCGTCCTCGATGAACTTCTTGGCGTTGTCCCAGGCGCCGCCGCCGGAGGTCATCGAGACCGCGACGTAGAGGCCGGTGAGGATGACGCCGAGCAGCATCGCGCCCACCGCCGCGAAGGCCTGGCCCTTGCCGGCGATGGCCTGGATCACGAAGAACAGGACCACCGGCGACAGGACCGGCAGGAGCGACGGCACCACCATCTCCTTGATCGCCGCCCGGGTCAGCATGTCGACGGCGCGGCCGTAATCGGGCCGCTCGGTCCCCTGCATGATGCCGGGCTTCTCGCGGAACTGGCGGCGGACCTCCTCGACCACGGCGCCGGCCGCACGGCCCACCGCCGTCATGGCGATGCCGCCGAACAGGTACGGGATCAGGCCGCCGAGCAAGAGACCGACGACCACGTAGGGATTCTGCAGCGAGAAGTCGACCGTGACGCCCTGGAAGAACCGGTACTGCGTGTCCGAGGCGTTCTTGATGAAGTAGTTCAGGTCCGAGGTATAGGCGGCGAAGAGCACGAGGGCGCCCAGGCCCGCCGAGCCGATCGCGTAGCCCTTGGTGACCGCCTTGGTGGTGTTGCCGACGGCATCGAGCGCGTCGGTGGACTTGCGCACTTCCTTGGGCAGTCCCGCCATCTCGGCGATGCCGCCGGCATTGTCGGTGACCGGACCGAAGGCGTCGAGGGCGACGACGACGCCCGCCAGCGCCAGCATCGCGGTGACCGCGATGGCGATGCCGAACAGGCCGGCCAGCGAATAGGTGACGATGATGCCCGCCACGATGACGATCGCCGGCAGCGCGGTCGATTCGAGCGAGATCGCCAGCCCCTGGATCACGTTGGTGCCGTGGCCAGTGACGGAGGAATGGGCGATCGACTTGACCGGCCGGTAGTTGGTGCCGGTGTAGTACTCGGTGATGACGACGATCAGCGCCGTGATGACGAGGCCGGCCACCGCGCAGAGGAACAGGCTGAGCGAGGTGAAGCTGTCGCCGCCGGTGGTGGTGAAGCGGGTCGCGAAGCCGCCGAACATCACCATGTTGAGGCCGGCGATCGCCACGATCGAGAGCGCGCCGGCGCCGATCAGTCCCTTGTAGAGCGCTCCCATGATCGACTGGTTGGTGCCGAGCCGTACGAAGAACGTGCCGATGATCGAGGTGATGATGCAGGCCGCCCCGATCGCCATCGGGTAGATCAGCATCGTCTCGAGCACGTTGCGGCCGCCGACATCGACCTGGCCGGAGAAGAAGATCGCTGCCAGCACCATCGTGGCGACGAGAGTCACCGCGTAGGTCTCGAACAGGTCGGCCGCCATGCCGGCGCAGTCGCCGACATTGTCGCCGACATTGTCCGCGATGGTGGCGGGGTTGCGCGGATCGTCCTCGGGAATCCCGGCCTCGACCTTGCCGACGAGGTCGCCGCCGACATCGGCGCCCTTGGTGAAGATGCCGCCGCCCAGACGCGCGAAGATCGAGATCAGCGAGGCACCGAAGCCGAGCGCCACGAGGGCGTCGATCACCTCGCGGCTCGCCGGGTTCAGGCCGGCGAAGCGGGTGAGGTAGGTGTAGTAGAGCGCCACGCCCAGGAGCGCGAGGCCGGCCACCAGCATGCCGGTGACGGCGCCCGACTTGAACGCCACCGAGAGGCCGGCACCGAGGGACTGCGCCGCGGCCTGCGCGGTGCGGACGTTGGCGCGGACCGAGACGTTCATGCCGATGAAGCCGGCCAGCCCCGACAGGACGGCGCCGATCAGGAAGCCGACCGCCACCTTGATGCCGAGGAACCAGGCGAGGAGCCCGAACAGCACCACGCCGACGAGCCCGATGGTGAGGTACTGGCGGCGCAGATAGGCCTGGGCGCCCTCGGCGATCGCGCCGGCGATCTCCTGCATGCGCTGCGTGCCGGCATCGCGCCGCATGACGTCGTTGATGGTGACGATGCCGTAGGCAACGGCACAGAGGCCGCCCAGGATGATGAGCAGGAGTGCGGTCATTCTACCGTCCTTGATTGTCGGGCATTCCCGCGACGTCGGACGGCCGAGATGGCGAGCGGCCGTGAACGCGCGACGCGGGCCTCCCTCCCTGTTGAGCGGGCCCGCACGCCAGCGCGGATCCACGCCCCTAGTCGTGCCAAACTTCCCACCCGAGCGCAAATGCTCCCAAGCTTCGTCCGCTTGAGACTTTCGACGCCGCGCCGCGGTCTTTGGAAACGATCAGAAGTGGCTGAACGAGCCGGAGCGGAAGCGGCGCGCCGTGCCGTCGGCCGCGCGGAAGACCGGGGGGCGCCGCCCTCCGTCACCGTGCCGATCTCGGTGAGCGCCAGGCCGGCCCGCGCGGCCGCCTCGCACAGGGCCGGGACCTTCGCCGGATCGGCGGCGCAGAGGATCTCGTAATCGTCGCCGCCGGTGAGCGCGGTGTCGAGGAGGCCCGGCACCGCCGCCACGGCGGCGCGGACGGCCTCCGAGAGCGGGATCCGTGCGATCTCGACCTCGGCGCCGAGATCCGCCGCCCGCATCATCTTGGCGAGGTCGCCGACGAGGCCGTCGGACACGTCCATCGCCGCGCGGGCATGGGCCCGCAGGGCCGGCGCCAGGGCGAGGCGGGCCTGCGGATGCAGGTAGCGGTCGACGAGGGCGGCGCGGACCGGGAAGGACAGGGCCTCGCCCCAGGACGCCGCCGGCTTCTGCCGGAGCTTGAGGCCCAGGGCCGCGTCGCCGATGCTGCCGGTGACGAGCAGCCGATCGCCGACCTGCGCCGCGCCTCGCCGCACCATCGTGCCGGAGGGCACCTCGCCGAGCGCGGTGATGCCGAGAAGCGTGGGGCCGGATGCCCGCACCGTGTCGCCGCCGAGCAGCGGGCAGCTCGCCAGAGCCGCCGCCTCGCTCAAGCCGGTGCAGAACTCGGCGAGCCAGGATTCGTCCCAGTCGTCCGACAGCGCCAGGGTGAGGAGGAAGCCCGTCGGCTCGGCGCCCTTGGCGGCGAGGTCGGACAGGTTCACGCCGAGCGCCTTGTGGGCGATCGAGGCCGGGGGATCGTCGGCGAAGTAATGCACGCCGGCCACCACCGCGTCGGTGGTCAGGACCAGGTCGTGGCCGGGGCGGGGCGTCAGCACGGCCGCATCGTCGCGCAGCGACAGGCCGCCGGCACCGGCGAGCGGCGCGAAGTAGCGGGCGATCAGCTCGTCTTCGGTGGGGCGGGGCAGGTCGTGACGTGCCATCGCGTGACGGTCTCGCGGCAGGGGGCGGATGGCAGGTATGAGGCGATCCGCCTGAACCTCGGCCGACAGCTAGGGCCCGCCGACCGGGGGTCACAATGATCTAACGGCAAAAAGCTGAAAATTTTCCCGGTTTTGCCGTCGATCGGGTGCGCCGGCGGCGAGCTGGTCCCGCGGCCACACGCCGTTTCCGGTCGATCCCGTCGCGGTGCAGAAGCGGCTTTCGCCCGAGCGCGTGGAGCCTCCGGCTCGGCGCGGCGGCTCGGCCGAAACGGTTTTCCGCACCGATCGTCCGGACAATCGTGTCAGCCGGCGCGGGAGCCCTTGGTGAAGTCGTCGGGGCGCACGGCGCGGCCGACCTTGTCGAGCACCGCGTTGACGAGACCCGGCTCCTCGCCCTCGTAGAAGCTGTGGGCGACGTCGACGTATTCGGAGATCGCGACCTTCACCGGCACGTCGCGGCGGAACATCACCTCGTAGGCGCCGGCCCGCAGGATCGCCCGCACCACCGCCTCGAGGCGGCGCAGGGGCCAGCCGGCGGCGAGCGCCGCGTCGAGGCGCTGGTCGATCGCCCGCTGCTCGTCGACGGTGCCGCGCAGGAGGTCGCGGAAGAAGGCGGTCTCGGCCGGCGGGTGCTCGACCTCGTCGATGACCTGACCGATCCAGAACGCCTCGAATTCGGCCAGCGCGTCGATCACGCCCTTGCCGGATATCTCCATCTCGTACAGGGCCTGGACCACCGCGAGGCGGGCGCCGCTGCGCTCGGCGGGCTTCATCTCACTTGGTCTCCGGATCGCGGCGGGGGGTGAAGCCGATGGTACGGTCCTGGCGGCCGGATTCCTCGGCCCGGCGCAGAGCCAGCACGGCCAGGGCCGCCTCCGCCGCGCCGCCGCCCTTGTTCATCTCGGCCACGCGGGCGCGGGCCTGGGCCTGGGCTTCGTTCTCGACCGTGAGGATGCCGTTGCCGAGCGGCAGCCGGAGCATGACCGAGAGGTCCATCAAGGCCCGGGCGCTCTCGCCGGCGACGATGTCGTAATGGCCGGTCTCGCCGCGGATGACGCAGCCGAGCGCCACCACGGCGTCGTAGGGCTTGTGGGCGCGGGCGGCGGCCTCGAGCAGGATCGCGACGGCCTGGGGAATCTCGAGCGCCCCCGGCACCGTGACCACCACCGCCTCGGCGCCCGACGCGGTGATCGCGGCCGTCGCGCCGGCCAGGAGCTCGTCGGCGATGTCCTCGTAGTAGCGGGCCTCGACGACGAGCACCCGGGCTCCGGTGAGCCGGGGGCGATCGGCTCCGCTGTCGCGGCGTGGCGTGACCATGGCGAACTTCTGCATCTCGAACGGGCACCGGCTCGCGCGCAGCCGGACAGGCCTTGCCGCGATGCGTCACCGGTGGGGGAGGGGAGCACTAGACCAGAAGAGGCCCGTCCCACAAGTGCTTGCGGTTCCGCAGATCGTCGCTCCTTGCCAACGGACATCAATCCGGTCATCCCGGGCGCCAGAGCCGGGCCCCACGCCCGGCCCGACCCCTAATGCGGCTCAACAACAAACGGCCGGGAGGACGACGCCGTGACCACCGACATCGAAGCCAGGACCATCAAGCGCGTCAGCTGGCGCCTGATCCCATTCCTGATCGTCTGCTATTTCGTGGCCTATCTCGACCGGGTCAACGTCGGGTTCGCCTCGCTGACCATGAACCGGGATCTCGGCATCTCGGCCACCGCCTACGGGCTCGGCGCCGGCCTGTTCTTCATCACCTACTTCATCTTCGAGGTGCCGTCGAACCTGGCGCTGGAGAAGTTCGGGGCCCGCCGCTGGATCGCCCGCATCATGCTGAGCTGGGGCATCATCTCCGGCGGCATGGCCTTCATCGGCGGCGAGACGAGCTTCTACATCATGCGCCTGCTGCTGGGCGCGGCCGAGGCCGGCTTCTTCCCGGGCATCATCTTCTATCTCACCCTGTGGTTCCCGGCGGCCTACCGGGCCCGCATCGTCTCGCTGTTCATGGTGGCGATCCCGCTGTCCAGCGTCATCGGCTCGCCGATCTCCGGCCTGCTGCTCGAGCTCGACGGCGTGCTCGGCTTCAAGGGCTGGCAGTGGCTCTACGTGATCGAGGCGCTGCCGGCCGTGGTCCTGTCGGTAATGACCTACTTCTACCTTACCGACCGGCCGGCCGACGCCAAGTGGCTCGCCCCGGACGAGCGCGCCTGGCTGGAGCAGACGCTCGCCGCCGAGGCCGCCCGCAACCCGCGCCAGGGACACGTGCCGCTCACGCAGGAGATCCTCAACCCGCGGGTGCTCGCCATCGCGGTGGTGTATTTCGGCGCCGTCGCCTTGCTCTACGCCTTCGGCTTCTTCCTGCCGCAGATCTTCAAGGCCTTCGGCCTCACCAACGCCCAGACCGGCTTCGTGATGATCATCCCGTACGCCGTCGGCACGGTCGGCATGCTGTGGTGGGGCAAGCGCTCGGACGCCAAGAAGGAACGCCGCTACCACCTCGCCGCGGCGCTCGCCTGCGCCTCGGTCTGCACCATCGGGGCGGCCCTCGTCGGCGACCCGATCCTGAAGGTGGTCCTGTTCTCGGGCGCCGCGCTCGGCATCTTCGGGGCCCTGCCGATCACCTGGACGCTGCCGACCGAGACCCTCTCGGGCGCGGCCGCCGCCGGCGCCATCGCGGTGGTGAACTCGATCGGCAACCTGTCGGGCTTCGTCGCGCCCTACGCCGTCGGCGCGATCAAGGACTGGACCGGCAACTTCACCGGCGGCCTACTCCTGATCGCCTGCGCGGGCATCGTCGGGATGATCACGGTGCTGCGCCTGAGCCATACCGGCGCACCCGCGGGCACCGGCCGCGTCGGCGCGCCGGCCGAATAGGCCGCACGAGCGCGGGACGGTCCCTCCGGGCCGTCCCGGCACTGGACAACACACTCCCCCGAAATCTGGAATTCCTCCGGATCAAGCCCCCTTTTCGCCCTTTATTCCGGGGCTTGGCCGTGCCAGAGAGCTAGCCGCGCGGCGACGCCCGGTCGCATTGCCGCCATGCGTGGGGAGGTGCTTCGGTCCGGCAGGATCGGGGAACGACAACCCCGCCGACCCTTCCCGCGGGCCTCGACGCCTCCTTGCCGCGCGAGCGGCGGCCCGCGCCGTCAACGATTTTCGGGAGAGCCGGAACTTGGCCACCACCGTCGCCCCATCCGACGCCGCGCATCCCCACGGGACGACCCGCCGGGACTTCCTGTTCCTCGCCACCGGCGCGGGCGCCGTGGTCGGGGCCGCCGCTCTGGCCTGGCCCTTCGTCGCCTCGATGGCCCCCGATGCCGAGACGATCGCGGCCGGCGCGCCGATCGACGTCGACCTCACGCCGATCGCCGACGGCCAGATCGTCAACGTGTTCTGGCGCGGCAAGCTCATCTTCGTGCGCCACCTCACCGAGAAGGAGGTCGCCGACATGAAGGCGGTCGCCCCGGCGAGCCTGATCGATCCGGCGCCGTTCCTGGGCCGCGTCAAGGCGGGCCACGAGCGCTGGCTCGTGACCTACGGCAACTGCACCCATCTCGGCTGCGTGCCGATCGCCAATGCCGGCGGCCACGAGGGCTGGGGCTGCCCCTGCCACGGTTCGCAGTTCGACGCGGTCGGCCGCGTCACCCGCGGGCCGGCGCCGATCAACCTGCCGATTCCGCCCTACGCCTTCCAGGGCGACACCAAGGTCCGCATCGGCGAAGGCGCCACCGCCTGATTCGACGCCGATCGTGAAGCAACGACAGACGCGGGCTGCCCCATGAGCGCACACGCTACGACCTACATCCCCAAGAGCCGCTTCGCGAAGTGGTTCGAGGCCCGGCTGCCGATCGCAGGCCTGGTCCATTCCTCGTTCATCGCCTTCCCGGTTCCGCGCAACCTGAACTACTTCTGGACGTTCGGCGCCATCCTGATGGCGATGCTGGGCTCGCAGATCATCACCGGCGTCTGGCTGGCGATGCACTACCAGCCCTCGGCCACCGAGGCGTTCAACTCCGTCGAGCACATCATGCGCGACGTGAACTACGGCTGGCTCCTGCGCTACATGCACGCCAACGGCGCCTCGATGTTCTTCATCGCGGTGTACGTGCACATGTTCCGCAACCTCTATTACGGGTCCTACAAGGCCCCGCGCGAGGTGCTCTACATCCTCGGCGTCATCATCTACCTGCTGATGATGGCGACCGCGTTCCTCGGCTACACCCTGCCGTGGGGCCAGATGTCGTTCTGGGGCGCCACCGTCATCACCAACATCCTGGCGGCTATCCCGATCGTCGGCGATACGATCCAGAGCCTGCTCTGGGGCGGCTACTCGGTCGGCAACCCGACGATCAACCGCTTCTTCTCGCTGCACTACCTGCTGCCGTTCATGATCGCCGGCGTCGTCGTCCTGCACGTCTGGGCGCTGCACGTCACCGGCCAGAACAACCCGACCGGCATCCCGATCAAGACCGGCAAGGACGCCGTGCCCTTCACCCCCTACGCGACCATCAAGGACGTGTTCGCGGTGGTGGTGTTCTTCGCCTTCTTCGCCTACTGGATCTTCCTGCAGCCGAACTATCTCGGCCACGCCGACAACTACATCCCGGCGAACCCCGCCGTGACGCCGGCGCACATCGTGCCCGAGTGGTACTTCCTGCCCTTCTACGCCATCCTGCGCGCGGTGCCGGACAAGCTCGGCGGCGTGATCCTGATGTTCGGCGCGGTGATCATCCTGGCGCTGGCGCCGTGGCTCGACACCTCGCGGGTCCGCTCGGCCAACTACCGGCCGATCTACCGCCAGTTCTTCTGGGTCTTCATCTTCTGCTGCTTCCTGCTCGGCTGGCTCGGCTCGAAGCCCCCGGAGGGCGGCTACGTGCTGGCCTCGCGGATCGCCACCTTCTACTACTTCGCCCACTTCCTGATCGTGATGCCGCTGGTCGGCCTCTTCGAGACCCCGAAGCCCCTGCCGGGCTCGATCCTCGAGAGCGTCACCGGTCCGGGCAAGCAGGTCGGCTCCTCCGGCATGCCGGCCGGCGCCGCCGCCGCGCCCCCGACCAAGGGCTGAGAACCGGCTTCGGGCGGGTGCTCCACGCACCCGCCCGCTCCACGATCGTGATGAAGCACTAACGACGCCGTAAGGGGCATCGAGGGGAATGATCAGAACACGCGCTCTCTTGGCTGCCGCTCTCGCCGCGCTCCTGTCGGCCGGCGCCGCCTCGGCGGAAGACCACGGGCCGCTGCCGCACCGCGAGAAGTGGACCTTCTCGGGGATGTTCGGCACCTTCGACCAGGCGCAGCTGCAGCGCGGCTTCCAGGTCTACCGCGAGGTCTGCTCGAACTGCCACGGCCTGCACTACGTCCGCTTCCGCAACCTCGGCGAGGAGGGCGGGCCCGACTTCTCCGCCGCCCAGGTCAAGGCGCTGGCGGCCGAGTACAAGGTCAAGGACGGCCCGAACGATTCCGGCGACATGTTCGAGCGGCCCGGCCGCCCGGCCGACAAGATCCCGGCGCCGTTCCCGAACGAGCAGGCCGCGGCGGCGGCCAATGGCGGCAAGGCGCCGCCGGACCTGTCGCTGATGGCCAAGGCCCGCACCTTCGCCCGCGGCGGCCTGTGGTTCATCATCGATTGGCTGCCCTTCGTCGGCTACACCGAGCAGGGCCCCGACTACATCCATGCCCTCCTCAACGGCTACAAGGACGAAGTGCCGAAGGGCGTGACCGTGCCCGAGGGCGGCCACTACAACGAGTACTATCCGGGCCACGTCATCGCGATGCCCAAGCCCCTCAGCGACGGTCAGGTGACCTACGCCAAGGGCGCCGACGGCAAGCCGGTCGCGGCGGAGACCGTCGACCAGTACTCGCGCGACGTGACCGCCTTCCTGATGTGGACGGCGGAGCCCCACCTCCTGGCGCGCAAGTCGCTGGGCCTGCGGGCGATCCTGTTCCTGCTGGTGCTGGCCGGCCTGCTCTACTACGTGAAGAAGAAGATCTGGTCCGACGTCGGCGGCGAGACGCACGGGCTGCAACCCGAGCTGCACAAGACGCACTGACGCCAGCGTGCAATCTTTCCAGAGGCCCCGCGAGGGGCCTCTTTTCGTTACAGGAGAACTCTGATGGTCAAGGCCGTGCTCGGAGTGATCGGCGGGTCGGGCGTCTACGACCTGCCCGGGCTGGAGGATGTGCGCGAGGAGGCAATCACCTCGCCGTGGGGCGAGCCCTCGGACGCGCTTCGCATCGGCCGGATCGGCGAGACCCAGGTGGTGTTCCTGGCCCGCCACGGCCGCGGCCACCGGCTCTCGCCCTCGGGCATCGATTACCGGGCCAACATCGACGCGATGAAGCGCGCCGGCGTCACCGACATCGTCGCGCTCTCGGCCTGCGGCTCGTTCCGGCAGGAGCTCTATCCGGGCCTGTTCGTGCTCGTCGACCAGTTCGTCGACCGGACCAATGGCCGGACCTCGTCGTTCTTCGGCAATGGCTGCGTCGCCCACGTCTCGATGGCCCATCCCGTCGGCCCGCGGCTGCAGGCCCGCATCCTGGAGGCGGCCGAGGCCGAGGAGATCGCGGTCAGGAAGGGCGGCACCTATGTCTGCATGGAGGGGCCGCAATTCTCCTCCTACGCCGAATCGCTGACCTACAAGGCGCAGGGCTACGACGTGATCGGCATGACCAACATGCCGGAAGCCAAGCTCGCCCGCGAGGCGGAGATCACCTACGCCACCATCGCGATGGTGACCGATTTCGATTGCTGGCACCCGGAGCACGACGCCGTCGACGTGGCCGCCGTGGTGGCGGTGGCCCGCGCCAACGCCGCCAAGGCCGCCCGCCTGGTGAGCCGGCTCGCCCGCGACTTTCCGGCCGAGCGCGAGCCCTGCCCGGCGCGCTCCGACCGGGCGCTCGACGGCGCCATCATGACCGCGCCGACCCACCGCGATCCCGCGCTGATGGCCAAGCTCGACGCGGTCTGCGCCCGGGTGCTGGCGGGCGGCTAAGGGTCTCCGGCGCCGCGCCTCCATCGACGGCCGTGCCGCCGCACCTATATGCGGCGGCACCTCCACCGATCAGGTCTCGCGCGTGCCCGGATACCTGCCCTTCGCGGGCGCCCTCGCTCTCCCCGCCTTCGTCTGCGACAATTGCGGCTTCTGG
Source organism: Methylobacterium aquaticum (assembly GCF_016804325.1). Lineage (NCBI taxonomy): Bacteria > Pseudomonadati > Pseudomonadota > Alphaproteobacteria > Hyphomicrobiales > Methylobacteriaceae > Methylobacterium > Methylobacterium aquaticum. The sequence continues at coordinate 3,478,847 of NZ_CP043627.1, read as the reverse complement.
CAGCGCCATTTCGCAGCTCCGCCGAGCTGCCCGATGTGCCTCGACGCGCGCCACGTCGTGCCTCAGGATGGCTGGCGCTTTCGCGATGTCGCGGAGGCGCAAGCCTCGTTCCCGTGCCACTGGGAGGAGGTCGAGGCGGGGGTGTGGAAGTTCTGGAACGAGCCGGTGACCGGCATCGGGCCGAGCGCCTACCTGATCGTCACGCCCGACGGCAACATGGGCTTCGAGGGTTGCCCGGTCTTCAGCGAGGCGGCGCTCGACCACATCGCTTCGCTCGGCGGCATGAAGGTCCTCTCGGCCTCGCATCCGCACAGTTACGGCGCGCTGCCCCAGCTCCAGGACCGCTTCGACCCCGAACTGTGCCTGCCCGCGGCGGACTTCACCTGGAGCGCGGCGCTCCAGGTCTCCTGGCCCTACGACGATGTCCTGGAACCCCTGCCGGGGCTGGTGCTCCACCGCACCGCCGGCCATTTCGACGGCCATGCGGTGCTGCACGACCGCGCCCGCGGCATCGTGTTCTGCGGCGACGCGCTGAAGTTCGAGCTGAACCCGCAGAACCCGCGCGAGGCGCTGACGATCTCGGCCCACAAGGCCTTCGTGCGCGGCGTGCCGCTGACCCAGGCCGAGCTCACCCGCTACCGCGCGGTCTTCGCCGCCCTCGACTTCCACCAGACCTGGACGCCGTTCGAGCAGGCGGCGAATGTCGGCCGGGCGGAGGTGCTGGCCTTGATCGACGCGATGCTGGCCGGGCGCCCGCACGCCTATCCTGTGCCGGTCGCCGAGCTGCGCTCCGGCTCCTGACGGGGCGTCACAACCCGAACTGCGCGCCCGTATCCCCGGGGTGACGAGACTCCGGGCCCGGCTGCGGGCGGGCAGGAAGGGCAGGGCGGCGCAGGTCGCGCCGACGCTGTCGCAGAGCCGCTCGATCGCCCGCACGATCTCCGGCGGGCCGGCGACGTGGACGGTGTCGCTGCCGCGCAAGGTCGGCAGATGGGCGGTGACGGGGCCGTGGCGCACGTCCGACTGGCCGCGGCGGTCGCGGCTCGCGGCCATCGTGATCTGCTGCACGCCGGTGCCGCGCAGCCAGTCGAGGGCCGGGCGCATGTAGAGGTCGTCGGCGTCGGCGGCGCCGGCCACCACCACCATCTCGCGGCCGGTCTCGAGGTGGCGCGCCGCCCGGGCGATGGCCCAGATCGGCGCGAAGCCGGTCTCGGCCGACACCAGCACGAGGCGTCCGGGGCCGGGACGGTAGGGCGTGCCGCCGGCCGGGCCCTTGATCCGCACGGCGTGGCCGGGATGCACCGCCTCGCCGAGCGCCGGGCCGAGGCTGCCCCGGTCGCGGCGCAGGTGGAAGACGAGCTCGTTGAGCTCGGTGTTGCCGTCGATGCGCTGCGTCGGGCAGTAGGGCCTCGCCGGCAGCCCCGCGAAGGCGAGCTCCACGGCCTGGCCGGGCGCGATGTCGAGGCTGCGCGAGACCGTGACCACGACCTCCGTCACCGCGCCTGAGAGCGGAGTGGCGGAGAGCAGCGTGCCGGCGCGCTTGGCGGTGCGCAGGACCGTGAGGGCGGACGGGGCAGGGCCCGGCCGGGTGGCGACGCCCTCGCCGAGGCGGGGGCGGGCGCGGCTGGTGTTGCGCAGGCGCGGCAGCACCTCCTGCAACCCGGAATCCTGGATCATGCCGTCGCGGCCGGCCGCCACGTTCCGGGGCAGCGCGGCATCGAGGGGCGTGTCGCCGGTCGCCACACGGACGGTCTTGCCGTTGACGACGAGCGAGCAGCGGGGCTCATGGCCGTCTCCGTGCGACTGATCGGGCTTTGGGACGGAACGAGGGGGGGCGCCACGCGTCAGCGGGGCGCGAACAGCAGGCGCTCGACGAGCGAGGCCCAGCGGTCGCGGTCGGCGCGCAGGTCCTCCTGCCGGTCCTCGTCGTGAGCCTGCTGGGTCGTCAGCGCGGCGACCTGGGCGCGCAATTCGGCCACGGCCTCGCGCTCGGAGCGCAGGACGGCCTTCATCACCTTGTTCTCGGCCTCGAGGGTCGCGACGAGGTCGTCGATCTCCTCGATCTCCATCTCGTCGGGCGGGGGCAGCCGGTGGGGCCGGGCGCCGATCCAGCCCGGCGGCAGCAGCAGGCGCCGCACCAGATCGAAATCCGGGCCGCTTCTCTCATTGGAGCCCGGGTCTCTCCGCCCATTGAACTCAGGGCCGCTCCGCGCATGGACCTCAGGGCCGCTCCGCTCCTGGCCCGAGATATCGAACGCCGCCTCGCTCATCGCCGCCTCTCCGCGCCCCGCGCCGTCCGGACCGCGCCCTCCGAGGGGCGCGCCGCATCCGATCACGGCCAGGCTGACGATGCGACGATCATGGTTAAGGAGCCTTTAAACGGCACCGTCGCATTCGCGTGATTGACCCGGGGAAGCCGCCGACACACTCTCGCCTCCGTTGCCCGGAGCGGACGGTGATTCGCCCGCCCCGGAACCCACGGAGATCGCGATGCTGGACGGACGACGGGTGCTGATCGTCGAGGACGAGGCGCTCGTCGCCCTGGAGCTGACCGAGATCGTGACCGGCTCGAACGCCTACGCGGTCGGCCCGGCGCGCACCAACCGCGAGGCGCTGGCCCTCATCGAGATCGAGGCGATCGACGTCGCGATCCTCGACCTCAACCTCGCCGACGGCGAGGCGACGCCCACCGCCGAATGCCTGATCGCCAAGGGCGTGCCGGTCCTGATCTGCACCGGTGGCGTCCTGCCGCGGGCGATGCGGCTGATGTGGCCGGATTTGCCGATGCTGAGGAAGCCCCTGAACCCGGACCGGCTGGTCGAGGCGTTGGGGGCGTTGTGCGCGGAGCCGGTGGGCGGAGGCCATCCCTGATCGGCACCGGCCGGGGAACGGCCCGCCCGTTCGAGCGCCGGCCTCAGGGACGGGAGGACGCCCGGTGGAGGGCTTCCGGCGCCGTCGCGTACGAGCCCCCGACCGGATCGCCGGTGAGCTGTCCGGGGCGAGCGGACACCGCATCCAGCACCGACTTCAAGATGGATGATTGCCACGCAAAGTAAGGGTTGAAGGTCAGCCGGGCGTGGCTCTTGTTCGCCTCGCGATACCCCCAGTCCGAGTACCAGACTTCCCCGCCGCGCTCGCAGGCCTGCAAGCCGGTCTCGTCCTGGCCGTTCCAGCAGATGCGGGCGGTTCCGCGGTCGCCATAGAGCTGGTTCGTGGGCCTGAACAGGATGCCCATATGCGAGAACTGGCTGATCCGCCATTCCGGCAGGCGATCGCTGCGGACGAGGATGCGTCCCTCGTCGCCCGGCTTCGCCGGCGTTTCGCCGTACCAGATCAGCCGGCTGGCCGGGTGAGGGAATCGATTGCGGAACGTGTCGAGCAGGTAGCCCGTATCCAGCACCGAGTCGTTGCGGGCCACGACCATGAAGACCGGCTTGTCGTAGGGCCGCTCGTCGAGGTGACGCCGCACCGCCTGGCTGCTGCGGTAGAATTGCGCGAAGCCGTTGGTCGGCACCGTCAGGTAGCGCACCTCGTTCTGAAGTGGCGCCCGCCCGCCCGGCGCGAGCAGCCACGGACGGATCCGAGCGAGCAGCGGCGTCGTCCAATCCAGCGGTACGTCCGACTTGAAGCCCGGTGAGAACAGCACGAGCCCGGCGACGGCGTCGTTCTCGTAGGCGTATTCCGTGGCGAGGTTGGCCCCGGTGGAGAAGCCGCCGAGATAGACCTGCCCGACCTCACGGCGCAAAGCCTCCGCCTGCTCGCGGACGACCTGCCGCCACTGCTCCAGATCGACATCCAGCAGATCCTCCGGGCGGGTGCCGTGGCCCGGCAGGAGGAGCGTGCGCACGAGGATGCCGTTCGCGGCGAGATCCTGGGCCACGTCGTGGAAGGACCAGGGCGAATCCCCGAGGCCATGCACCAGAAGGATGCCCCTGGAGGGCGCCGCACCCCGCCCCGACACGGCCGGGCGCCATTCCCGAGGGGCGTTCAGGGCTACCGCACGCTCCGTCCCCCAGCGTGCCTGCAGACGGGCGAGAGCCTGCTCGCGGTGCGCGGAGAAGCCCGCGGAGTCCGTCGCGAGCCCGGCGGACCCAGCCTCCGCCTGCGCCCCCGCCGCGACCAGGACGGCGAGGAGCAAAGCCGGACGCAACCACTTCATCGGGCAGCTCCTCGACATGGACGCGGGCGAACGGGCAGGTCGGCTCCCGATGCGGCGTCATCGCGGGGGGATGTCGCCCAGGCGCCGCAAGCCACTCTCCCGCGCCGGCCGAGATCTTTTCCGTGCGAGGCCGCACAGGGTCGACGGAGCCGGTATCCGCCGCTACGCCGCTTCCGGCGCCGCTCCCACCAGCTGCCGGGCCTGCAACACCGACATCGGCTCGCCGAAGGCGAACCCTTGCGCGTAGTCGCAGCCGATCTCGGCCAGCGCCAGGGCGTCGGCCTCGGATTCCGCGCCCTCGGCGACGATCTCCAGCCCGAGTTCCTGCGCCATCCGGACGATCGAGCGCAGGATGCCGGAACGGCCGTTGGCCATCTGGCGCACGAAGGAATGGTCGATCTTGATCGTATCGAACGGGAAGCGCTGCATGTAGGTCAGCGCCGAGTAGCCGGTGCCGAAATCGTCGAGGCACAGGCCTGCGCCGAGTTCGTGGATGCGGGCGAGCATCTGCGCGGCGTATTCCGGGTTCTCCATCACCAGCGCCTCGGTCAGCTCCAGCTTGAGCGAGCCGGGGATGACGCCGGTGCGGGCGAGCACGGTCTTCACGTCGTGCAGGAGGTCGTGGCGCAGGAGCTGGCGCGAGGACAGGTTGACGGACGCGAAGATCGGCGGCTCGACCACCAGGGCCTGCTGCCAGGCGGCGAGCTCGGCGGCGGTGCGCTCGAGCGCGAAGACGCCGAGATTGACGATGAGGCCGGATTCTTCCGCGATCGGCAGGAAGACCTGGGGGGCGACGCGGCCGAGCCGGGGATGGTCCCAGCGCAACACCGTCTCGAAGCCCGCCACGGTGCGGTCCTCCAGGCGGACGATCGGCTGGAACAGCACCTTGATCTCGTTGCGCTCCAGCGCCCGGCGCAGGTCGCTCTCCAGCATCATCCGCTCGCCGCGGTCGGAGCGCATGGTCGGGCGGTAGACCTCGATCCGGTCGCCGCCCTGGCGCTTGCCGTTGATCATCGCCAGTTCGGCGTTCTTCACCACGTCGTCGCGCTTCACCACCGCGCCCGCCTCGTGGAGCGCCACGCCGATCGAGGGCGTCAAAAAAATCTCGCGGTCGGCATAGGTGATCGGGGTGGTGATCGCCCGGCGGATGCTGTCGGCGAAGGCGATGATCCGGTCGGGGTCGCGCTCGGAGAGCAGGATGACGGCGAATTCGTCGCCGGCGACCCGGGCGAGGGTGTCCTGGGGGCGCAGCAGGCGGTTGAGGCGGCGCGACAGGGTCAGCAGGATCGAATCCCCCGCCGAGAGCCCGATCGCGTCGTTGACCTGCTTGAACCGGTCGATGTCGACCACGAACAGGGTGGGCTTGAGGCGCGGATCCTGGCTGGCCAGCGCCAGCGCCGCGTCGAGCCGGTCGTTGAACAATTCGCGGTTGGGCAGGCCGGTGAGGTTGTCGTGCACCGCATCGTGCAGCAGCCGCTCCTCGGCGATCTTCGCTTCGGTCACGTCCGCGATGGTGCCGACGATGCGCACCACCTCGCCGTCGGTGCCGATCACCGGCCGCGCCTTGAGGCGGAACCAGTAATAGGGCCCGGCCGCCGAGCGCAGGCGGAAATCCTGGGAGATGCGGCCGCGGCGCTCCTCGATCACCGTGTCGAGGGCGGCGGAATAGCGCTCGACGTCGAAGGGATGCAGCAGCGAGAGCCAGTTCGCCTGCGGCCCCTCCAGCGCCCCGCGCTTGAGGCCGAGCTGCCCCTCGATCTCGGGGCCGGCGAAGACCCGGTCCCCCGGCACGTCCCAGTCGAACACCACGTCGCCGGCCCCCGTCAGCGCCAGGGCCCGGCGCTCGGTGTCGGAGACGAGACTGTTGCCGAGGCCCCGCCCGCGAAGGCGTGCTGGAGCACCGTGAAGCCGATCAGCATCACGATGAGGACGAGGCCGCCGATCAGCGCCGGCTGGACGAGGTCGTTGTGGAGCTGGCCGGTGATGGCGAAGCCCGCCGCCACCACCCAGGCGAGCAGCAGGAGCCAGGTCGGGATCAGCAGGATCGCCCGGTCGTAGCCGTTGTGGATCGCGAGATAGACCACCAGCAGCAGGCCGATTCCCGCCACCGTCGCGATCGAGATCCGCGCCACGCCCGCCGCCACCGGCGGATCGATGACGGCGAGGCCCACGAGGCCGCCGAGGAACAGGAGCCAGATCAAGGCGACGTGGCTGTAGCGCACGTGCCAGCGGGCCAGGTTGAGATAGGCGAACAGGAACACCAGGAGCGTGGCGCCGAGCACGGCTTCCGCCGAGGCCCGGTAGATCCGCTCGGCGACCTCCGTCACCGGGAAGATTCTTTGGAAGAACCCGAAATCGATGCAGGCATAGGCCAGCACCGCCCAGGCGAGGGCGGCGGCGGCCGGGAAGATGATGGCGCCCTTGACCACGAACACGATGGTCAGGAACAGGGCCAGCAACCCGGCGATGCCGATGATGATGCCCTTGTAGAGGGTGAGCCCGGTGGCCTTCTTGCGGTAGGCGTCCTGGTCCCAGAGATAGACCTGCGGCACGTTGGGGGTGCGCAGCTCGGCCACGAAGGTGACGGTGGTGCCGGGATCGAGCGTGATGACGAACTGGTCGGCATCCGGGCTCTCGTCGCGCTCGGGGCGGATGCCCTGGCTCGCCGTGATGGCGGCGATGCGCGAACCGCCGAGATCGGGCCAGACGACGCCCGAGCCGACGAGGCGGAAGTGGGGCGCCACCAGCAGGCGGTCGATCTGCTCGTCGGTGTCGTTGGTGAGCGCGAACACCATCCAGTCCGGCCGCGCCCCGGTCTCGCGCGCCTTCACGGCGATGCGGCGCACGATGCCGTCCTTGCCCGGCGCCGTGGAGATCTGGATCAGGTCGCCGTCGGAGCGGTAGCGCTCGATCGCCGGGGTGAGGTCGATGGCCTGCGAGTCGAGGGTGACGCGCACGGCCTCGACCGCGCGGGCCTCCGGCGTGGCGAGGAGCAGCCCGGCGAGGGCCGCGAGGCAGGCGAGGACGAGTGAGTACGTGCGCAAGCTTCGGCGTCTTCCGACCGGACAGGGACGGCCACGGGGCGGCTCGGGGGAGGTGCCGGACCGTACTGACGCCCAAGCTTGCGGGCAAGGCGGAGGCCACGGATCTCCCCTGCCGCCCGCGAGCGCGGCCGTCGACGGGCTTCGATCGCTCCCCTTTGCGGCCAAATCAAGTTGGGCGGTCGGCGGTCCGATCGGTGCCGGCCGTCGATGCCTCCGTGAGCCGGACCACGTCCCAGCATTCCGGATGGCGCATCAGCTCGGTCAGGAAGGCGAAGGTGAGGGCGTGGGTCGGGCAATTCGCCACCACGCGCCCGAGGATCGGCCGGCCCGCGAGGGCGAGGTCGCCGACGAGATCGAGAATCTTGTGCCGCACCGGCTCGTCGGGGAAGCGCGCCCCGCCGAGCACCCGGCCGCCCAGCAGGATCGCGACCCGCCCGGGCGGGCGCCGCGCAGGAGCGGCTCGCGGTCGCGCGGATGCATGCGGCCGTCCGTCTCCGGGCCGATCGGGCGCCGGTGCTCCGGCCGGCTTTCGGCGGGCACGAGACCGCCCTCGCGCACGGTCTGGGAAGCGAACGAGCGCGTCCAGAGCCGGTCCCGGGTCGAACCCGGCAGGAGCGTGCGGGCGAGCCGCGTCTTGAGCAGGGTGCGCCAGATCAGCGAGGCGTTGCCGAAGCTGCGGCTCGGCGCGATCTCGGCGCGGAACGCGGCGGGATCGATCGGGCCGGACCAGCGCAGCACGCCGAAGCCCGGCAGCCGGTCGGTGCTGACGTCGACGCTGAAGGTGTCGGCCGGCTCGGCGCGCAGGAAGCCGTGCAAGCCGTCGACCTGGAACGGCGCCCGGATGCGCAAGGCCTCGCGCGGCCGTTCCTGCACCACCCGCCCGGCGGACTCGATCAGGGCGCACCAGCGCACCGCCGAACCGTCGAGAATCGGGATCTCGGCCCCCTCCACGGTGATCGCGGCGTTGTCGATGCGGGAGGCCGCCAGGCTCGCCATCAGGTGCTCGATGGTGCGCAGCTTGCGCCCCCGGCCGAGATCGAGGGCGGTGCTCATCCGGCTCGCGACCCAGTCCGCCGTGCCGGCCGGCACGTCCGCAGAGGTCCCGGAGCGCGGGCAGCGCACGGTGAAGCGGATGCCGTGGCCGGCGGGGGCGGGGTTCAGCGTCACGCGGGCGGCCCGGCCGGTATGCAGCCCGGGACCGCGTACCGACACGCTCCGGCCCACGGTCGCCTCGCGCCACGCGCCGTCCTCGAACCCCATGATCGTCGCCCGCCTCGTCGACGGGCAGGGCCGCCGTCCCATGTGTTCCCGAGGAGCCGGCACGGTTGGTCCGAGGGTGGGACGGCCGGGCAGCCGGTCTCTTCGACCCCGGACCCTGAGCCGCGCCAAGACCCGCCGCGCCAAGACCCGCCGCCGGGCACTCGCGCGCGCGATGGCAGGGCGGTTCTAGGAAGACCGACCGGAGGCCGACACTCGTCCGTTCGGACTAATCCCAACGGAAGGCAAAGCAGACGAGATGTCCTTCGCCGCCCGGACGACCGTCGCCCTGAGTGTCGATCGCGACGGCCGGCACGGGACGATCGTCATCGTCTTCCCTTCGATGGCCCTTGCCTTCGATGGCCCTTGACGCATCGCTCGATCTCGCCTTCTCCCAAGGGGAGGCCGCGACGGCCGGCAGGTGAGGCGAGGAAACCCTCAGCCGACGCCGGTCCCCCATGAGCGCTCGACCGGGCGCTTTACCGAGCCGCGGCAAACACTAGCTGTCCATCGCGACCGATGGGACACTCGCGCTGCCGCGCCACGGGCCGGAAAGGGGGCACGATGAATCCGCTGATCCGCAAGCTCGAACGGTTCACCCGCCTGAGCGACGCGGACAAGAGCCTCTTGCAGCAGGCGGCCACCGCCCGGATCGTCAACTACGACACGCACCAGGACATCATCGCCGAGGGCGAGGAGCCGACCGACGTCAACCTGATCCTCGGCGGCTGGGTCTGCCGCTACAAGCAGCTCGCCGATGGCGGCCGCCAGATCATGTCGTTCCTGCTGCCGGGCGACCTGTGCGACCTCAACATCTTCCTCCTGCGCCGGATGGACCACGCGCTCGGCACACTCACCCCGGTGGCGGTCGCCAAGATCTCCCGCGACCTGCTCCAGACGATGCTGAACGCCGATCCGCGCCTGACCCGGGCCCTGTGGTGGGAGGTGCTGGTGACGGCGGCGATCCACCGCGAATGGCTGGTCAATATCGGCCGGCGCACGGCGCTGGAGCGCGTCGCCCACCTGCTCTGCGAGGTGTACTTTCGCCAGGCGGCCGTCGGCCGGGCGAAGGAGGGGCGCTGCGAATTGCCGATCACCCAGGTCGAGCTCGCCGATGCGCTGGGTCTCTCGGCCGTGCACGTCAACCGCACCTTGCGCGAATTGCGCCTGTCCGGCCTGATCGACTGGCGGGGCAAGACCCTGGCGATTCCGGATGTCGATGCCTTGACGCGGATCGCACGGTTTTCGCCGGATTATCTGCACCTCGACTTCGAGGGAGAGCAGTTCGACGCGGCGACTTGAAGTGTCCCTGGTGAAGATACCAATCGCCGTCTTCCATTGTCGATGCGGCAGAAAACGGGCGTTTTATCTCTTGTAATCTGCGCCGAGATCAAAATGGATTGACTCTCTGTGGCGCGATACCGACGCGACAACATTTTTCATGTCATCGATCAAAAAAATTTGGCGTGATGAAAATTTAATTTGCTGGCATTTGCACCTTGCTTGTGTAAATTTATATAAAAACACGGACATTTTTCAATTGTATATAACAATCATCATGCTTTTTCAAAATAAAATATCGCGGATATTTTCTTTAAATCAATGATGATTTCTGCTATGAATCGCGCGTATTAACAATAAACTAACCTTTTTTGATGGGGGATGAAAAGAAAAATGGAAAAACTGAATTTCCAGCAGGTGGACTGGTCTCTGCTGCCACAGCCCACCGATGATGGCGGGAGCGATCATCTTGCGGGGTCTACCGTGCCATCGACGCAGCTGATGTCCACCGACGGAAATCCGGTGGACATTGGCAGCCTCACCGGCTGGAGCGTGCTCTATGTCTATCCGCTCACGGGACGGCCCGACATGAACCTGCCCAATGGTTGGGACGACATTCCCGGCACCCGCGGATGTACGCCGCAATCATGCTCGTTCCGCGATCATTATGGCGATCTGAGACAGCACGGCGTCGCGGGCGTTTTCGGTGTTTCGACGCAGAGCACCGAGTACCAGAAAGAAGCGGCGGAGCGGATGCACCTGCCGTTTCAACTGCTATCGGACGACGGCTTGACGCTGGAAAAAACTTTGGGACTTCCGACGCTGATCGTAGATGGTCGTGTTTTATATAAAAGGATTACGCTGATCTTGCATGGCAATAAGATTGAGAAAGTTTTCTATCCGATATTTCCGCCAGACAGGAATGCGACAGATGTCCTGAGCTACATGAAGGCCATCAACCCGTAATCAAGATCGGCATCACCGTCGTGCGATCCAGATAGCGCGGCGGTCGCGGGGGCATGCCCGGCGATCGCCGTGAGAACCACCGTAGCCATCGCCGCCCTCGATCGGATCGACAGCGGCCGGCAGCATCGCTTCTCCCTCACCGCGCCCCGCGCCGCAGGTCGTCGTCGATCAGCAGCGCACTCCGCCCATCCCCGGCCTCCGCCAGCCGATTCCGATACACCTGCAAGTTCTCGGTCACCCGCTGGACGTAGTTGCGGGTCTCGGTGAAGGGGATGCGCTCGACCCAGTCGACCGGGTCGACGTTCGGGTTACGGGGATCGCCGTAGGCGTCGATCCACTTCTTCACGTTGCCGCCGCCGGCATTGTAGGCCGCGAAGGCGAGGATGTAGGAGCCGCGCCAATCCTCCATCAGCTCGCCGAGATGGGCCTGGCCGAGGCGGGCGTTGTAGGCGGGATCGCTGGTCAGCCGGTCGGTGTCGAAGGCGGCGCTGACCCGGCGGGCGGTGCGCTGCGCGGTCGCCGGCATCATCTGCATCAGGCCCCGCGCCCCGACGCTCGATTGCGCCCGCGGGTCGAACTGGCTCTCCTGGCGGGCGATGGCGAAGACCATCGCGCGCTCGACCTGCGGCACGGCCGACGAGGCCTCGTAGGTCGGGATGCCGTTGGTCGGGTAGGCGTGCCGGTCGAGGGGCAGGCCGCGCTGCACCGCGGTCTTGCCGATCGCCACGAGCGCCCGGGGATCGTTCAACGACATCGCGACGTCGCCGAGCGCGTTCAGCTCGGCCGGGTCGGTCAGGCGCTGGGCGAAATCCATGTAGAGCGGCAGCATCAGTTCCTTGATGCCGGCCGCCGCCAGCAGGCGCAGGGCCCGCACGGCGTTGCGGTTCTCGAAGGCGGTGCGGGCGGCCTCGTCGAGGGTGCTGCACGGGCGCAAGGACAGCGAGCCCTGGCCGAGCTTCGCCCGGGCGAGCTGGCCGTAATAGGCGATCGGCTGCGCGCCCGCGCGCTCGTAGAAGGCCCGCGCCTCGATCGTCTGGCCCGCGGCCTCCGCGGCGCGGCCCTGCCAGTAGGCGGCGCGCGCCACCGAGATCGGCGTCTCGGCGATCGCCGCGGCGGTGGCGAAATGCGTGCCCGCGACGTTCGCTTCGTGGAGGAAGCGCAAGGCGATCCAGCCGGCATGGAACTCCGCCTCGATGCGCTTCTCGACCGTGCGGGCGCTGTGGCCGGCGGCGACCGCGTAGGCCGTCTTGGCGTCGCCGGCATCCAGCAGCTTGCGGGCGACGATGCGGCGCTCGATCCACCATTCGTCGGGATCGGCCAGAACCTCGGGGTTGCGCGGCGCCTGGGCCATCACGGCGGCGGCCTCCGCCGGCTTGTCGAGGCGGCGCAGGTACTGGGCGCGGGAGAACAGGTAGGAGGAATCCTGGCGCAGGCTCGGCGGCACGGCGTCGAGGGCCGCCCCCGCATTCGACGCCTTGGCCTCGACGGCGCGGCGGGCCCGCACCAGGGTGCCGTAAGCCTTGCCGGCGTAAGCGGCGGCGCGGCCGGCGGTGTCCCAGTCCTCCTTCATCAGCGCCCGCTCCATGCGGTAGCGATGGTCGACCTCGCCGATCGTGCCCGGGAAGGCGTCGAGGACCTTCAGCTCCAGGGTGCGGCCGAACGTGTCCTCGCGCCACAAGTCGCGGGCGAGGGTGGCCGCGTCCTCCGGCAAGCCGTCGGCCTTGAAGGCCAGCGCCAGGGCGAACTTGCCCGGCGCGCTCTGCGGCCGGCGGGAAGCGAAATAGGCGCGGACCACCGAGGGGGACTTGCGCTGGGAGAGCAGCGCCTCCTCGGCGCGGCGGCGCACCATGGCGCCCACCGGCCAGTCCGGGTTGTCGCGGATGAACGCCACCGTGCGCTCGAAGCCGATGCCGGCCCCGGCGCGGATCGCCGCCCAGTCGAGCAGGGCGCGGGCGGCCGGGTCCTTGATCCCGTCGCGGATGCGGTCCCCCTCGCTCACCTGGCCGCGCCGATAGGCCTCGACCGCGCCGCGCAGCGCCGGGCCGTCGACCTCGGTGCCCAGCACCGGCCGGCCCGGATCGGGCACGCTCGGCACCGGGGCGGACGGGTTGATCGCCGCGTCCGGGGCGGGGAAGGGGATCGGCACCTCGGGGTCGGCGGCGGCGAAGGCGGCGGCCGCCACCGGCAGCCGGCTCCCGGCCTCGCCGGCATTCCGGCGCAGGCCGTCCGCCGGGGCGGAATCGGCCGGCGTGAAAGCTGTGGACGGGACGAAGCCCTCGGCCGGGGAGAAGCCGTCCTCGCCGCCCCGCTCGACCACGCGGGAGGGCATCGCCGCCTCGGCGGGCGGCGGGGGAGCGACGGTCGAGCCGCCGAGCGCCGTCAGCGAGGTCAGCGCGGCGCCGGACACCGTGAGGGCGAGGACCGCGAGGCGGCGCCGTCGAGGCGAGAGCAGCATGGTTCCCGTTCCCCTGAAGAGCTCGAATGACCGGACGCCCATGGTGAAAGCGTCGCGTTAAGAAGCGATTAACCCTGGGCCGCGATGGCGCCGGAACGCCCGCGGGAACGCGAGCGTTCGCGCGCGGGCCCCCGAGGGCCCATGCGGGAGCGTTTGCGCGCGGGCCCTCGACGCCGTATGTGTCGAAGGCCGGACGGCCGAGTTGGTCGCCCCATCGCGGTCCCCCTGGTGATCCGCATGCGGGCCGGCCTCCCAACCAGACAGATCCCGGGGGCCGCCGCGCCCGCCCGGGCGAGGAACGCCAGCATGACGTCGACGCAGACTTCGCAGCGCCTGAGGGGCTCGCTCACCGCCCTGGTGACGCCGTTCCGCGACGGCGCCTTCGACGAGCACGCCTTCCGGGCCTTCGTCGCCTGGCAGATCGAGAACGGCACCCACGGCCTGGTGCCGACCGGCACGACCGGCGAGAGCCCGACCCTGAGCCACTCCGAGCACGACCGGGTGGTCGAGGCCTGCATCGACGAGGCCGGCGGCAAGGTGCCGGTGGTGGCCGGGGCCGGCTCCAACTCCACCGCGGAGGCGATCGAGCGGTCCCGTCATGCGGAGAAGGCCGGCGCGGACGCGCTGCTCATCGTCACGCCCTACTACAACAAGCCGACGCAGGAAGGGCTGTACCAGCACTTCAAGGCGGTGAACGATGCGGTCGGCATTCCCATCCTGATCTACAACATCCCCGGCCGCTCGGTGATCGACATGAGCGTCGACACCATGGCGCGGCTCTTCGAGCTGCCGAACATCGCCGGGGTGAAGGACGCCACCGCCAACGTGGCCCGGGTCAGCCTCCAGCGCCAGGCCATGGGCGAAGACTTCGTCCAACTTTCTGGCGAAGATGCGACCGCCCTGGGATTCATGGCGCATGGCGGCCACGGCACCATCTCGGTGGCCTCGAACGTCGCGCCGCGCCTCTGCGCCGACTTCCAGGAAGCCTGCCTCGCCGGCGACTTCCGCAAGGCGCTCACGCTCCAGGACCGGCTGATGCCGCTCCACACCCATCTCTTCGCCGAGACCAACCCGTCGCCGACGAAGTACGCGCTGGCCCGTCTCGGCCTGATGAGCGAGGAGGTGCGCCTGCCGATGGTGCCGGTGGGCGAGGCGACCCGCGCCCTCGTCGACGGGGCGATGCGCCACGCCGGCCTCACCAACGGCTGAGCTGCACCCTATATACGGCGGGAACCCCCGGGGCTCCCGCCGCCCGCCTTCCCAGGATCTCTGCCAAGATCTCTGCCAGGACTTCCGCCGCCCGATGGCCAAGAAACCCGAGCCGAAGAACCGCGTCGTCGCCGACAACCGGAAGGCCCGCTTCAACTACGAGATCACCGACACGGTGGAGGCGGGCATCGCGCTCACGGGCACCGAGGTGAAGTCCCTGCGCGGCGGCAAGGCGACGATCGGCGAGGCCTTCGCCGGCCCGTCCGGCAACGACCTCCTGCTGTTCAACGCCTACATCCCCGAATACCTCGAGGCGAACCGCTTCAACCACGACACCAAGCGGCCCCGCCGCCTGCTGCTGCACCGGCGCCAGATCGACAAGTTCATCGGCGCGACCCAGCGCGAGGGCTACACGGTGGTGCCGCTGAAGATCTACTTCAACGAGCGCGGCCGGGCGAAGGTCGAGCTGGGGCTCGGGCGCGGCAAGAAGCTCCACGACAAGCGCGAGACGGCCAAGGAGCGCGACTGGCAGCGCGACAAGGCGCGGCTCTTGCGCGACAAGGGGTGATCACGCGGCATTTCGGCTTGCTTGGCACACGGTAGACGGCTGGTGCAACGCTCGCGATCACCAGGCATTTCCCACCCGCGACCTCACCCTGAGGTGTCAGTCCATCACCGATGGACTGACCTCGAAGGAGGGCTCCAGAAGTCTCTTTGATCCCTGGAGCCCTCCTTCGAGGTCAGCCGATTTTCAATCGGCTGACACCTCAGGATGAGGTCGCGGGTGGGACTGGCGACGTAGCCAGAAACCTATGTCGTGTCCCCGATGTCGTGTGCCTTGGGCCGGCACAACACGCCGCACTGTCTGCCCCGGCCAGCGCCCCTAGCTCAAAATGGGTGCAGGCCAGCGCGGAGGCGCCGATGTTCGTCGAGGGAGGATGGCGGCCGTCCTGGGAGCCGCCGCCGCGCCCGCCCCAGCCCCGGCTCACCGGGCGCCAGGAGCGGATGCTGATCTGGCTCATCGTCGTCAACGTGCTGCTGTGGTTCCTCGCGCCGATCGGCGGCGCGACCGTGATCCACGCGGCGCTGGCGATGATGCAATAGGCCCGCCGCCGCAGCCCAGCCGCGCGCCGCCCCGAATTGCCGCCCCCCGACCCCCGTGCTAGCGCCACCGTCCCACCCCACGGACGAAGCGAGCATCATGGCGCGGCGCCCCCTCCTTTCCGGCGACATGCTGCCGCTGCTCCTCCGGCTGTGGCGCGACTGGCTGCGCCCGCATGCCGGCACCCTCGCCGTCGTGCTGGTGCTGATCGCGGTGATCGGCGTCGCCACCGGCTTCTACCCGACGCTGATCAAGGCCGCCTTCGACGCCTTCGACGCCAAGGATGCCGGGGCGCTCGCCTACGGCCCCGTCCTGGTGATCGCCGTGACGGCTGTCCGCGGCTTCGCGCTGCTCGGCCAGACGGTGCTGACCAACCGGGTCGTCACCCGGATCGAGGCCGACATGCAGGCGGCGCTCTACGGCCACATGATCGAGCAGGACCTGGCGCAACTCGGCCGCGAGAGCCCGGCGAGCCTGACCCAGCGCTTCACCACCGACTTCGCCTTCATCAAGGAGGCGCTGACGCGGATCTCCACCGTGCTCCTGCGCGACGTGGCGATGCTGATCGCGCTCGTCTGCGCGATGGTCTGGATGGATCCCTGGCTGACGATCATTGCCGGCATCGTCGTGCCGTTCGTCGCCGGGCCGATCGCCCGGATCGGCAAGAAGCTGCGCCGGGTCTCGACCTCGACCCAGGAGCAGGTCGGGATCACCGCGAGCCTGATCAGCGAGAGCCTGGCCGGAATCCGCGTCGCCAAGACCTACGGCCTGGAGGGCTATCTCAAGGGCCGCACCCGCGACGCCCTCGACGAGGTGCGCCGCCTCAAGATGAAGGCCGCCAATGCCCGCGGCCGGCTCGATCCGCTGCTGGAAGTGGGCGGCGGCCTCGCGGTCGCGGGCGTGCTCGCCTTCATCGGCCACCGCATCCTCTCGGGCGAGAAGAGCGTCGGCGACTTCACCGGCTACGTCGCCGCCCTGCTGCTCGCCGCCCAGCCGGCCCGCGCGCTCGGCAATCTCAACGCCATCCTGCAGGAGGCGCTGGCCGCGCTGTCGCGCACCTTCGCGCTGATGGACGAGGCGCCGACGATTCGGGAGAAGCCCGGCGCGCCCGACCTGGCGGTCGCCGGTGGCGAGGTCCGGTTCGAGGGCGTGCGCTTCCGCTATCGTGACGACGCCCCGGCGCTCGAGGGCATCGACCTCGTCGTGCCGGCCGGCCGTACCACGGCCCTCGTCGGCCGTTCGGGCTCGGGCAAGTCGACGCTGCTCTCCCTGGTGCCGCGGCTCTACGACGTAACCGAGGGCGGGGTCCGGATCGACGGGCAGGACGTGCGCGACGTGACCCTGGACTCGCTGCGCCGGGCCGTCGCGGTGGTGTCGCAGGAGGTGGTCCTGTTCGACGATACCATCGCCCGGAACATCGCCTTCGGCCGCGAGGGCGCGAGCCGGGACGAGATCGAGGCGGCGGCCAGGGCCGCGGCCGCCCACGGCTTCATCACGGCGAAGGCGGAAGGCTACGACTTCCGGGTCGGACCCGCCGGCAACCGGCTGTCGGGCGGTGAGCGCCAGCGCATCGCGCTCGCCCGGGCTTTCCTGCGCGACGCGCCGATCCTGCTCCTCGACGAGGCGACCTCGGCGCTCGACGCCGAATCCGAGCAGCTGGTCCAGGCGGCGCTCACCCGGCTGATGCGGGGCCGCACCACGCTCGTCATCGCCCACCGGCTCTCGACGGTGCGCGACGCCGACCTGATCGTCGCCATGGAGGGCGGCCGGATCGCCGAGACCGGCAGCCACGCGGCGCTGATCGCGAAGGGCGGCACCTATGCGCGGCTGCACCGGCTCCAGCTCGCCGACGACCGCGAGCCGGCATCCGAGGCACAGGCCTCATGAAGCCCGAGGTGTCGGGGGCGACCGAGGCCCCCACCGGCCGGCGCCTCGCCGCGGGCGTCGGCTTCGCGCTTCTCGCCATCAGCCTGTGGGGCGGCTGGTTCGTGATCACCCGCCGCACGGTCGGGGCGGGGGGCGTGCTCGGGCCCGCCGACCTCGTGGCGCTCCGCTTCGGCATCGGCGGCCTGCTGCTGCTGCCGGTGCTGCTCCTGCGGCTGCGCGGCCTCGACCGGCGGGCGTTCGTCGATGGCGCCTTCCTGTACGTGGCGCAGGGCGCGCCCTTCGCGCTGCTGATCTCGATCGCGCTCCGCTACGCGCCCGCCGGCCACGGGGCGGCCCTGACACCCGGCACGATGCCGCTCTTTGCCGCCCTCCTCGGCGTGCTGCTGCTCGGCGACCGGCCGGGCCGCTTCGCGCTCGCCGGCCTCGGGCTGATCGCCGCCGGGGCGCTCACCCTGGCGGGGGGCTTTCGCGATGCCGACGAGCTGTTCGGCTACGGGCTTCTCCTCACCGCCGCCTTCCTGTGGGCCGCCGGCACCGTGCGGATGCGCCGCTCGCGCCTCACGGCGCTGGAGGCGACGGCGCTGATCTGCGTCGGCTCGCTCGTCACCTATATCCCGCTCTACCTCGCCTCGGGCCTGTCGCATCTCCTGGAGGCGCCGCCGGCGGAGGTGGCGATCCAGGCCGTCTACCAGGGCGTGCTGGTGAGCGTGGTGGCGCTCATCGCCTTCAACCGTTCCCTGGCCCTGATCGGCCGGCGCACCCCGGCCTTCACGGCGCTGGTGCCGGTAATCGCGACGCTTCTCGCGATTCCCGTCCTCGGCGAGGTGCCCGACGTTCTCCATGTCGGCGCCATCCTGGCGATCGGGGCCGGCGTGCTGCTGACGACGCGGGGGTGAAGGCGCTTCCCTACCGCAGCAACGCCCGCGTCGCCTGGTCGATGCCCTCCAGCGTCAGCGGGTACATCCGGTCCGAAAAGATCTGCCGGATCATCGCGTTCGACTGGGTGTAGTTCCACTGCGCCTGCGGCACCGGGTTGAGCCAGGCCACTTTCGGGAAGTGGTTCAGCACCCGCTCGAGCCAGACCTTTCCGGCCTCCTCGTTCCAGTGCTCGACCGAGCCGCCCGCCATCGCGATCTCGTAGGGCGACATCGCGGCATCGCCGACGAACACCACCCGGTAATCGGACGGATAGGTGCGGATCACGTCGAGGAGCGGTGTCCCCTCGGTGTGGCGGCGGCGATTCTCCTTCCACACCGTCTCGTAGAGGCAGTTGTGGAAGTAGAAATGCTCGAAGTGCTTGAACTCCGAGCGGGCGGCCGAAAACAACTGCTCGGCGAGTTCGACGTGCCAGTCCATCGAGCCGCCGACATCGAGGAACAGCAGCACCTTCACGGCGTTGCGGCGCTCCGGCCGGAGCTGGAGATCGAGGGTGCCGTGGCGGGCGGTCTCGCGGATCGTGCCGTCGAGGTCGAGTTCTTCCGCAGCCCCGGTGCGGGCGAAGCGGCGCAGGCGCCGGAGCGCCAGCCGGATGGTGCGCGAGCCGAGCTCCGCCGAATCGTCCAGGTCCTTGAAGGTGCGCTGGTCCCAGACCTTCACCGCCCGGAAGTTGCGGTTGCCGTCCTGGCCGATGCGGATGCCTTCCGGGTTGTAGCCGTAGGCGCCGAACGGCGAGGTGCCCCCGGTGCCGATCCATTTCGAGCCGCCCTGGTGGCGTTCCTTCTGCTCGGCCAGCCGCTGCTTCAGGGTCTCGAACAGCTTGTCCCAGCCGAGCGCCTGGAGCTGCGCCCGCTCCTCCTCGGTGAGGTATTTCTCGGCCAGCTTGCGCAGCCATTCCTCGGGAATTCCTTGCGGCTCCACCGCCTCGCCGACCGTGACCACGCCCTTGAAGACGCGGCCGAACACCCGGTCGAACTTGTCGAGGTTGCGCTCGTCCTTCACCAGGGCGGTGCGGGCGAGGTAATAGAAGTCCTCCACCCGCTGGTCGGCGAGGTCGCGGTCGAGGGCCTCGAGCAGGATCAGGTACTCGCGCAGCGAGACCGGGACCTTGGCGGCGCGCAGTTCGGTGAAGAAGGACAACAGCATGGCGCCGATCAACGCGCCACGGCGCCCCGCGGTCAAGCCCTTTCGGGCTGGGCGGCCGGGGCCTGACGCCGCGCCTCCGCGGCGAGGTTCCAGACGATGCCGCCGACGATCAGCCCGGCGCCGACGAACAGCCACGGATCGAGCGGCTCGCCGTAGAAGCGCCAGCCGAGCACCGCGATCAGCGGGATGCGCAGGAAATCGAGCGGCATGACCAGGATGGCGTCGCCGCGGCGATAGGCGCTGGTCAGGCACCAATGCGAGGTCAGCCCGGCGATGCACAGGACCGCCAGCGCCACCGCGTGGTGCCCCTCGAAGGCGTGGACCGGCAAAGCCGGAAACACCCGGCCGGCCACGAGGTTGAGCGGCAGCTGGATCAGGTTCATCCAGAACAGGATCGACAGCACGCTCTCGGTCCGGGTCAGCGCCTTGGTGGCGACGGCCGTCAGCGCGAACATCACCGCGGCGGCCAGCACCACGAGGCTCGCCGGCTGCAACGCGGCAAGGCCCGGCCGCAAGACCACCAGCACGCCGAGAAAGCCGAGGGCGACCGCCGCGACCCGGCTCGCGGTCAGCCGCTCGCGCAGGATCAGCACGGCGAGCAGCGTGACCCAGGCCGGCGTGGTGAATTCCAGCGCGAAGACGACGGCGAGCGGCAGCAGCGTCACGCCGTAGGACCAGGCGTAGTTGCCGCCCCAATGGACGAGGTTGCGGGCGAGATGCAGCCTCATGCGCCGCGCCGCCAGCGGCCGGCGGCGCAGGAGCGCCACCGCCCCGACGATCGCGACGCCGGCCGCCGCCCGGGCCGCCAGGATGTCGAACAGGCCGAGCGCTGGCGCCAATTCGCGCACGGCGATGGCGGTGGCCGAGAAGGACAGAAGCGCGCCGGCCATCCACAGGACGACGGCGGCGAGATCGGGGAGGGGTTTCACCGGCTTCGTGAGGACCGGCGACGCGGCTTCAGAATGGGCGCAGCGACCTCATTCGGAACGGGGGCGAAGTCCTGGTCCAGAAGCAAAGCTGCGTCGACGTCGCAGGCCTGAGCGATCGCCTCGATCTCCGTCGGGGTGCTGGCGTGGCGTCCCTGCTCCATCGCAGCCAGCACATCCTCGGCGAGTCCAACTTTCGCCGCGAGATCGGCGAGGCCCAGACCGGCATGGCGGCGGGCTGCGACCAGAGGCGGCTCGCCGGCCAGCACGGCAGCCGTCAGCCAATTCGGCGCGAAGGCGACGGTGCCAGCGTCCCGGGCGGCCAGATGGTCCGCGGCGAGCCGCGCGGTCATGCGGTCCTCCGCATCCTCGTCGCCGGCGCGGGCCAGGAGGGCGTCATAGGTCCTCCGCGACAGGATGACGAGTTCCTCGCCTCCCTCGGTGACGATCGACTGAACGCTCATTCGCCTGACCTCATTCATAGATGTCGCGCCGGTCGCCGACCTTGAAGACCTCGATCGCATCGGTCGTCTCGATGAAGACAGCCCGGTACGACCCTGATCGGATTCGCAGCCCGGGAACTCCCACCAGGGCTTTGACGTCGCCGGTTCCCGTCGCTGCGTAGCGCTCGAGCTTTGCCCGCATCTGCCCCCGAGCCTTGTCCGGCAGCCTCGCGAAGGCTTTCAGGGCCGGTCCGGTGAAGCGGATGGCTTTCATGCCCGAAGCCGTTCAGATGGGAGTGGGACAGCCTCGGGATAAGGTGGGATCCTAAGGCCAGCGCACCGTCGGCGGCATCGACGACAGGATCGACGCGACGTTGCCGCCGGTCTTCAGGCCGAAGATCGTGCCGCGGTCGTAGAGCAGGTTGAACTCGACGTAGCGGCCGCGACGCACCTGCTGCTCGTGGCGGTCGGCCTCGGTCCAGGGCGTGGCGAGGTTGCGCCGCACGATCTCGGGATAGATGCTCAAGAAAGCAGTCCCGACCTCGCGGGTGAGGGCGAGGTCGGCGGCGGGATCGCCGGTCCAGTGGTAGTCGTAGAAGATGCCGCCGATGCCGCGGGGCTCGTTGCGGTGCTTGAGGTGGAAATACTCGTCGCACCAGGCCTTGTAGCGAGCGTAGTCGGCGGCCGGATGCTTCGCACAGGCCGCCTCGAAGGCGGCGTGGAACGCGACCGTGTCCGGGTCCTCTTGCGTGCGCCGCCGGTCGAGGACCGGGGTCAGGTCGGCCCCGCCGCCGAACCACGTCTTCGTCGTCACCACGAAGCGGGTGTTCATGTGCACCGTCGGCACGTGCGGGTTCCACGGATGGGCGATCAGCGAGATGCCGGTGGCGAAGAAGCGCGGATCCTCCGCCGCCCCCGGGATCTGGCCGCGGAACTCGGGGGCGAACTCGCCATGCACCGCCGAGACGTGGACGCCGCATTTCTCGAACACCCGGCCGCGCAGCATCGCCATCGTGCCGCCGCCGCCAGGCGCACCGGAATGGTCCTTGCGCTCCCAGGGCGTACGCTCGAAGCGCCCGGGCCCGCCGGCCTCGGGGCGAACGGCCCCGTCGCCTCCTCCTCGATCTCTTCGAGGGCGGCGCAGATGCGGTCGCGCAGGGTCGAGAACCAAGCGGTCGCCTCGGTCTTGAGCGCGGCGATGTCGGGAGCGGCGTCGGTCATGGTCCTCTTCATTCCATACCGGCGCGTCCGGGCCAAGATGTCAGAGGCTGCCGAGCTGGCGTACCCCCTCGCCGAGAATCATCCCGGCCGCCACCGCGACGTTGAGCGAGCGCATGCCCGGCCGCATCGGGATCGTCACCCGGGCCTCCGCATCGGCGTGGACCAAATCCGGCACCCCGGCCGATTCGCGTCCGACCATCAGGCAGTCGCCGTCCCGGAAGGCGTGCGCGGTGTAGGGCACCGAGCCGGCGGTGGTGGCGAGCACCAGGCGGATCCCGGCCTCCCGCCGCCAGGCGTCGAAGGCGGCGTAGGAGCGGTGGCGGGTGATCGCGACGTGGTCGAGGTAATCGAGGCCGGAGCGGCGCAGGTGGCGGTCCGAGACGTCGAAGCCCGCCGGCTCGATGATCTCGACGGCGACGCCGAGGCAGGCGGCGAGGCGCAGCATCGTGCCGGTGTTCTGCGGGATGTCGGGCTGGTAGAGGGCGAGGCGCAGCATGAATCCACGGGCATCCATTCGATCGGCCCGTCATACGCCGGACTTCGGCCTGCGGCATCGCCCCCCGGTTGGCGGATGCCGCCGGCCGCATAGCTGAGGATCCCTCACCCCCGGAGCCCGCATGTTCCTCGACTGGCTCGAGCGCCGCATCGATCCCTTCGCCCCCTTCGACGAGGCGCGCCGCCCGCCCGGCACGGTGGCGGGCTTCGCCTGGTTCTACCTGCGCCCGGTGCGGGGTCCGCTGGCGATCCTGTTCGTGGTGGCGCTCGCCGCCGGCAGCGTCGAGGCCTCGCTCTACCTGCTGATGGGCTGGTTCGTGGACATCCTGGCCAGATCCGGCCCGGAGACCCTGTGGCGCGACCACGGCACCGGGTTGATGCTGGCCGCCGCCCTGATCCTGGTGGCGCGGCCGGTCCTGTCCTGGCTGCACGAGGTTCTGTCGAACCAGTTCGTGGTGCCGCAGACGACGAGCCTGATCCGCTGGCGCACCCATCTCTACACGCTCGGCCACGCCCTGTCGTATTTCCAGGCCGATTTCGCCGGGCGGCTCGCCAACCGGGTGACGCAGGTCGGGGTGGCGGTGCGCGAGCTCGCCATCGTGGTCATCGACACGCTGCTCTACGTCGCGATCTTCGCGGTGACCGCGGTGAGCCTGTTCGGGGCGATCAGCCCCTGGCTGATGCTGCCGGTCCTGGTGTGGATCCTCGCCTATGCCGGGCTCACGGCCTATTTCGTGCCTCGGGCGCGAGCGCGTTCGCTCAAGGTCGCCGATACCCGCTCGGCCCTCGTCGGCCGCATCGTCGACAGCTACACCAACATCCTGACCGTCAAGCTCTTCGCCCGCGACCGCGAGGAGCGCTCGGCGGTGCAGGCCGCCACGACCGAGCATACCGACGCCTACCTGCACTCGTTCCGGCTCATCACCGCCGTCACCGCCACGCTGTCGCTGCTGAACAGCGCCCTGATCGTGGTGACCGCCGGGGTGGTGCTGGCCCTGTGGTCGCATGGGCAGATGACCACCGGTGAGGGGGCGGCGGGCCTCGCCCTGGTGCTGCGGCTGATCGCGATGTCGGGCTGGGTGATGCAGACCGTGCGCGGGCTGTTCGAGAATATCGGCGTGGTGCAGGAGAGCATGCAGACCATCGCCCTGCCGCACGCGCTGACCGACCGGCCGGGCGCCCGCGACCTCGCGGTGACGGGGGCGAGGTGCGGTTCGAGCGCGTCAGCTTCCATTACGGCCGTGAGGATGCCGGGATCATCGAGGATCTCACCTTGCGCATCCAGCCCGGCGAGAAGGTCGGCCTCGTCGGTCCGAGCGGCGCGGGCAAGACGACGCTCACCTCCCTGCTCCTGCGCCTGCACGACCTCGAGGGCGGGCGCATCCTGATCGACGGGCAGGACATCGCCGCGGTGACGCAAGCCTCCCTGCGCCGCCAGATCGCCGTGGTGACGCAGGATACCTCGCTCCTCCACCGCTCGATCCGCGACAACATCGCGTATGGCCGCGAGGACGCGACCGAGGCGGAGATCGTCGCGGCGGCGAAGGCCGCGCATGCCGACGCCTTCATCCGCGACCTCACCGACCACAAGGGCCGCGGCGGCTACGACGCGCAGGTCGGCGAGCGCGGCGTCAAGCTCTCGGGCGGGCAGCGCCAGCGCATCGCCATCGCCCGGGTGATCCTGAAGGACGCACCGATCCTGATCCTCGACGAGGCGACCTCGGCCCTCGATTCGGAGGTCGAGGCGGCGATCCAGGGCTCCCTCGACCGGCTGATGCAGGGCAAGACCGTGCTCGCCATCGCCCACCGCCTCTCGACCATCGCGGCCCTCGACCGGCTGGTGGTGCTCGATCGGGGTCGGATCGTCGAGGAGGGCAGGCACGCCGACCTGATCAAGGCCGGTGGGCTCTATGCCCGCCTGTGGGCGCGGCAATCCGGTGGGTTCCTGGGGAGCGATGAGGAAGAGCGGGCGGCGGCGGAGTAGGGGCCCGGTTCGGTCTTCTCCTCTCCCCGCCCGCGGTAGGGCTGTCCGGGGAAAATCCCGTTTAAAATCAAGCGCTGGATCCCCTCTCCCGAGTGGGAGAGGGGTAGGGGTGAGGGTGGCTCGGGTTCAGGATAAACCGCTAAGCGTCGAGCTGCGCAGCTCGACAGAACAGGGTCATTGCGGCACCCGAGCCACCCTCACCCCGGCCCCTCTCCCACACGGGAGAGGGGAGACGCGCCTTTTTCTTTCCCCGGACAGCCCTGCGCCCGCGGGGAGAGGAGCCTGCGCTACGCTTTTCTCCCGGATAGCCCTGCGCCTGCGGGGAGTAGAGGATGCACGATGCCTGTGAGGAGAACTCGACGTCCCTCGCAGGAGAAGCCGCTTACCGCGCGTTGCCGAACGGCTCGAACTTGGTCAGGCCGCGCATCAGCTGGCCGAGGAAGGCCTGCTCGCCGCCGCTCGTCGGCGTGGTGCGGGAGATGAAGTCGAACACCTTGCCGTCCTGCTCGCCGTAGAGCGCCACGCGCTCGACCTTGAAGCCGCCGTTGAAGTACACCGCCAGGACGCGCTGGTCCTTCGGGCGCTCGCCGATGAACATCACCGGGCGCCGGGTGTTCTGGCTAATGTAGTACCAGGACTTGTTGCCGACGGTGGAGACGGTGGTGGGCGTGCCGAGGAGCTGGAGCACCTGCTCGGCGCTGGCGCCGGGCCGCACCTGGGCGACGGCGGCATCGTCGATGATGTAGCCGTGCCGGAATTCCTCGCCGATCACGCAGCCCGCGGCCGACAGACCGATCAGGCCGGCCGCGGCGAGGCGGAGGAGCGACGGTGTGAAGCGGCGCGGCATCGAGACCTCGGAAGATGTAAGCGGAACGTGTATCGGACGGCCTGACGGCAGCCTTGCGCGAGAAGCGACCGTTGCCGTACCCCGGGGTTGTGGCGTTGGCAAGGCACGGCCAAGCTTCGGCCACGGATGTCCGGTCACGGGCGGGACGCGGCGCCGACGGGGCCGGCCAGAGCATCCTCCGACGGGGCGGGCACTGGTTCGTCGAAGGAAAATGCGGCGAAATCAAAGACGTAGGGCAGCGACCGGTCCCACGGCGGCCGATCCCTGCGCGAAGCGGGAAGCGAGACTTTACACGATGATGCGAAACCCCTTCCGCCGTGAGGATGCCCGCCGGCGCGCCATCGAGGCGTTGCATATCCGCATCAATGCCGGGGCGCGGGTGCCGGCGCTCTACCTCGATCTCGGCGTGCCCGACACGGTCGAGGGCCGGTTCGAGGCCCTGTGCCTGCACGTCGTCCTGGTGCTGCGCCACCTGCGCCGGCTCCCGGCCCCGGCGGCGGACATCGCCCAGGATCTCGTCAACTCGGTCTTCGCGCAGCTCGATTCGTCCCTGCGCGAACTCGGCGTCGGCGACATGGGGGTGTCGAAGCGGATGAAGAAGCTGGCCCAGGCCTTCTACGGCCGCGCCGCCGCCTACGACGCGGCCCTCGATGCCGGCGACCGCGACGGCCTGGCGGCGGCGCTCGCCCGCAACGTCCTGGCCCGGGACGAGCCCGACGCGGCGCGGGGGCTCGCGGCCTACGTGGCGGCGGCGGATGCCGCGCTCGCGGGCACGGATCTCGACGCCCTGATGGCGGCCGGCCCGGTCCTGCCCGATCCGGCGGCCTTCGCCGGTCCCGCGGCCTGACCGGAGGCAAGTCCCGGAGGCAAGTCCCGGAGACAGGGGGACCTTGCGCCAGAGCGCGCCGCGACGCATCTCCTGGCGATCCGGGCCCGACCGCGCGGGCACCCCGCAGGGCTGCCGCGCCCGTTTCCCGGCCCCCACT
Organism: Methylobacterium aquaticum; assembly: GCF_016804325.1. NCBI lineage: Bacteria > Pseudomonadati > Pseudomonadota > Alphaproteobacteria > Hyphomicrobiales > Methylobacteriaceae > Methylobacterium > Methylobacterium aquaticum. Next base: position 3,452,503 of record NZ_CP043627.1, on the reverse strand, counting down.
CCCAGGATCCGACAAGGAGCCCTCGATGACCCCCGACAGCGTCGGCCCGTTCTCCCGCCCGATCCTGGTCGAGCGCATTCTGAAGACCGGCCAGCCCGTCACCGTCGAGGCCAACGAGGGGGAGCGCGCCGCGCTCGCCCGCGATTTCGACCTGCCGGGCATCGCCCGGCTCACCGGCACCTTCCGGCTCTCGGGCTCGCTGCACCGGCTCCAGGTCACCGGGACCGTAGAGGCCGCCGTCACCCAGACCTGCAGCGTCACCCTGGAGCCGTTCGACGGCACGGTGAGCGAGGAGGTCGACGTCGACTTCGCCGCCCCCGACGCCTTCGCGGGGACGCCGGCCGAGGATGCCGACATCCCAGATCCGATCGTCAACGGCCGCATCGACCTCGGCAGCCTCGCCGCCGAGTTCCTGGCCCTCGGCCTCGACCCGTATCCGCGCAAGCCCGGCGTCGCCTTCGAGCCGCCGGCGGAGGACGAGGAGGAGAAGCCCTTCGCGGCGCTCCAGGGGCTCAAGGGCCGAGAGGCCGGAAACGACGGCTGACGACCACCGCATCACGAAAAGACTTCAGAATTCGTTTGCGGCCTGGGCCCGGGTCGCTATTTTCCGCCGCGCCGCGGACCCCCTCGTTCGCGCGTCCCCGGTGGATCCGAGAGGCTGTTCGACACCCCCATGTCCCAGAGAGTGCGCATCTCGCTCGACGCGATGGGCGGCGATCACGGCCCCTCGACGGTCGTGCCCGGTGCGGGGCTCGCCCGCGAGCGCCACCCCGAGACGACCTTCCTGATGTTCGGCGACGAGGCGGTGCTCACTCCCCTGGTCGCGGCCGAGCCGCGCCTGAAGGGCGCCGTCGAGATCCGCCACACCACCGTGGCGGTCGCCATGGACGAGAAGCCGAGCCAGGCGGTGCGCTCCGGCCGCGGCAAGTCGTCGATGTGGAAGGCGATCCAGGCCGTCCGCGACGGCGAGGCCGATGCCGCGGTGTCGGCCGGCAATACCGGCGCGCTGATGGCGATGTCGAAGATCTGCCTCAAGACGATGTCGCATATCGAGCGGCCGGCCATCGCCTGCCTGTGGCCGACGGTGCGCGGCGAGAGCGTGGTGCTCGATGTCGGCGCCACGATCGGCACCGATGCCAACCACCTCGTCGACATGGCGGTGATGGGCGCCGCGATGGCCCGCATCGTGTTCGACCTCGACCGGCCGACGGTCGGGCTCCTCAACGTCGGCACCGAGGAGATGAAGGGCAACGAGGCGGTCAAGGAGGCCGCCCGGATGCTGCGCGAATCCGACCTCGCCGGGCTGGCCTATCACGGCTTCGTCGAGGGGACCGATCTCGGCCGCGGCACCGTCGACGTGGTGGTGACGGAAGGCTTCACCGGCAACATCGCGCTCAAGACCGCCGAGGGGACGGCCAAGCAGATCGCCGCCTACCTGAAGGGTGCGATGGGCCGGACCCTGATGGCGAAGATCGGCTACCTGTTCGCCCGCGGCGCCTTCAACGCGCTGCGCGAGAAGATGAATCCGAGCCGGGCCAATGGCGGCGTGTTCCTCGGCCTCGAGGGCATCGTCATCAAGAGCCACGGTGCCGCCGATGCCGAGGGCTTCGCCGCGGCGGTCGACCTCGCCTACGACATGGCCCGCCACGACCTGATGCGGACGATCCGGGAACACCTCGACGCGACGCCGGCCCAGGCATCGGCATGAAGACCGCTTCAGCCTAGGGAGAACGCATCATGACCCGCCTTCGCTCGGTGGTGCGGGGCTGCGGCTCCTACCTGCCGCGGACGACCGTCACCAACGACGACCTCGCCGCCCGCGTCGACACCTCGGACGACTGGATCATCCAGCGCACCGGCATCCGCCAGCGCCACATCGCCGAGGCCGACGAGACCACCTCGGTGCTCGGCATCAAGGCGGCCGAACGCGCCTTGCAGGATGCCGGGATCGACGCCTCGACGATCGACCTCGTGATCTGCGCGACCTCGACGCCGGACCACACCTTCCCGTCGACGGCGACGCAGATCCAGGCCGGGCTCGGCATCCGGACCGGTGCCGCCTTCGACCTCCAGGCGGTCTGCGCCGGCTTCGTCTACGCCGTCGCCACCGCCGACAAGTTCCTCGTCACGGGCGCGGCCACCCGCGCCCTCGTCGTCGGCGCCGAGACCTTTTCGCGCCTGCTCGACTGGGAGGACCGCACCACCTGCGTGCTGTTCGGCGACGGCGCCGGCGCCCTGGTGCTGGAGGCCCAACCCGGCGAGGGCCTTGCGAGCGACCGCGGCGTGCTGACGAGCCAGCTCCGGGCCGACGGCCGCCATCGGGAAAAACTCTACGTCGACGGCGGGCCGGGCTCGACCGGCACCACCGGCAAGCTGCGCATGGTCGGCAAGGAGGTGTTCCGCTTCGCCGTCGGCTCGGTCACCGACGTGATCGCCCAGGCCTTCGAGGCCACCGGCACCACCGCCGACGATCTCGACTGGTTCGTGCCGCACCAGGCCAACCGGCGGATCATCGAGGCCTCGGCCGACAAGCTCGGCATCGCCCGCGAGAAGGTGGTGCTGACGGTGGATCGCCACGGCAACACCTCGGCGGCCTCGATCCCGCTCGCCCTCGACGCCGCCTGCCGGGACGGCCGGATCAAGCGCGGCGACCTCGTGATGATCGAGGCGATCGGCGGCGGCTTCACCTGGGGCAGCGCGCTGATCCGCTGGTAGGCGGAGCCGATCGACCCCGAAGGCAGGCCGGCCGAATATCCGGGCCAAGTATCCCGGCAAAGTAACCGGGAACCCGCCCAAGGCCCGGTTGACCCGGCGCGCACCGCCGATTAGCGTGCGCGATCATAGACATACGTTAGTTCGCGATTCAGCCGCCGGGGGAGCAGCACGATGGCAGGCAAGACGGTCACGCGGGCCGATCTGAGCGAGGCCGTCTACCAGCGGGTCGGCCTGTCGCGGACGGAATCCGCCGCCCTGGTGGAGACCGTCCTGTCGGAGATCTGCGGCTGCCTCTCCTCCGGCGAGACCGTGAAGCTGTCCTCGTTCGGCTCCTTCGTGGTGCGCGACAAGGGCAAGCGGGTCGGCCGCAACCCCAAGACCGGCGTCGAGGTGGCGATCGAGCCGCGCCGGGTGATGGTGTTCAAGCCCTCGAACGTGCTCAAGGCCCGGATCAACGGCGACGCCGCCCCGGACGAAGACGACAGTTGAGGCCGCCCGGGCACCACGCGGGCTGATTCGGGATCGGGCCGATGACCGGGATGCCGATCGAGGACGAGGATGTCTCGGAGCCCGGCGGCACCGACGCCCCCGTTCGCGCCCTTCTGCCTGAGAAAGAACCCGGCGCCTTCCGTACCATCAGCGAGGTCGCCGAGGACCTCGACCTGCCCCAGCACGTGCTGCGCTTCTGGGAGACGCGCTTCACGCAGGTGCGCCCGCTCAAGCGCGGCGGCAACCGGCGCTACTACCGTCCCGACGACGTCGATCTCCTGCGCGGCATCCGCCGCCTGCTTTATGGGCAGGGCTACACGATCCGGGGCGTCCAGCGGATCCTGCGCGAGCGCGGCATGCGCTTCGTCCAGGCCGTCGGCCGCGGCGAGCAGGTCGCCCCCGCCTTCGTCGAATCCGACCACGAGCCGGAACCCGAGGCCGCGCCGCCGCCGCTCGGGCGGGCGGACCGGGCGAGCCTGACCGCCGTTCTGGACGAGTTGCGGGCGTGCCGGCGGCAGCTGGCGCGCCTGACACCGACTGTGACGGACGACTGATCGGCGGGTCCGGCGCGGAATATGCCCGGCCACCCGGAGAACCGCCGCTTGGCCCCCGCGTTAGGCGCACATGGCCGACCCCCGCCGTCACGCTTCCCCGACCACCGAGCTGATCGCCCGGCTGATGCGCATCGTGCGCACCTGCCCGGAAGCCACCGCCGACGTACTCGAACTGGTGCTGCTGGTGAGCCAGATCGAGGCGATCCCGGTGGTCGACCGCGACTATCGCGACGCGAAGCGGGTGATCGCCCGTCTGCGCCAGCCGCTCTGGGACATGACGCCCGACCAGCGCGCGGTGCTGCGCCAAGCCGCCGACACGATCCGCGATGCCTGCCGCCTGCGCGAGAGCGACATCCCGGCCGACGCGATCGGCGATGCCGGCGAGCGGGCGCGGATCGAGCGCGGGCTCGCCTCGGCCCTTGCGGGCGAGTTCACGCCGGCCCAGATCGCCCGGGTGACCGGCGCCACCCTGGCGGTGCTGCAGGCGGCGACGGGCGACGCGTCGGGGGATGAGCCAAGGGACGAGCAAGGGGAGGGGTAGGATGATCGGCGACTATCCGGTCGAGGGGCGGGGCTACTGGATCTGGCTCGGCGGGGTCGCCCTGCTCGGCCTCTTCAACCTGTTCGTCATGCTGGTCCTGCACTGACGGATTGACGCTCCGGAAACACGGCCCCGGCCCTCGACGGCGCGAGCCCCGCTCCCCACATGCGGCCGGCATCCCCTCGGAGAGCAAGACGCCTCATGACCAGCCCCATCCGCCCGACCCTGGCACTCGCAATCCTGATGGCCGCCGGGCCCGTGCTGGCCGCCGGCCCCGCTTTCGCGCAAGCCCCCAAGGTGCGCGAGCACTCCGTCGTCTCCGGCAAGCAGGTCCGGCTGGTGATGGTGCCGAACCTGAAGAAGGATTGCTCGCTCGGGCCGCAGCCCGAGCTGAAGGTGACGAGCCCGCCGAAGAACGGCGCCCTGATCCAGCGCGCCGGCAAGGTGAAGACCCCCGCCACCTATCGCTGCCCCAACGCCGACGCCAACGTCCAGGCCCTGTTCTACGAGAGCAAGGCCGGCTTCACCGGCACCGACGAGGTGACGGTGGAGATCAAGGGCACCGACGGCAACGTCAGCACCCAGACCATCAAGCTCACCGTCGGGGGCGCTGGCACCAAGGAAGGCCCGAAGGACGGGGCAAAGGACGGCGCGAAGAAGGACGGCACCGACCTCTGACGCCCGTCCGACATCCGGTTCGAAACGAAGCGGGAACGACGGCCCTGCGGCCGGCGTTCCCCTCACGTCTCGCGGAGCAGCCGACGGCGCTCCGAGGGGTGTGGAAAAACCGGAATGGGCGTGTCCTTTACGGCACAGGGCCGGCGCGTACCGGGCTTTGGCCTTGGCGGATCTGCAACTTTCCCGACTGGCGCGGCACGCGCCTTGCTCGCAACCGGCCTGCATACAGGCTCCTGGCCGCCTCCGCACCCCTCCCAACGTCGCCGCGCTGCGACAAACATGGGGATATCGATTGCATCCGAGGCGGGACAGGATGATCCTGGCGATGTCGTGAGGGTCCGGAATGCCAATGCCGTCAGCGAGCGACCTCTTTCAAACTTTCGCGCGCAGCTACGAGTCCCGCCGGGACGCGGAGCTGTCTCTCTCCGAATATCTCGAAGCCTGCCGTGACAACCCCCTGATGTACGCGAGTGCGCCGGAGCGCATTCTCGACGCCATCGGCAAGCCAGAGTTCATCGACACGGCGCGGGACCCGCGTTTGGGCCGGATCTTCATGAACCGGACCATCCGCACCTATCCCGCCTTCTCCGAGTTCTACGGCATGGAGGAGACGATCGAGCGGATCGTCTCGTTCTTCCGCCATGCCGCGCAAGGTCTGGAGGAGCGCAAGCAGATCCTCTACCTGCTCGGGCCGGTCGGTGGCGGCAAGTCGTCGCTCGCCGAGCGGCTGAAGGCCCTGATGGAGGTGCATCCCATCTACGTGCTCAAGGCCGGCAACGAGATGAGCCCGGTCTTCGAGAGCCCGCTGGTGCTGTTCGACCCCGAGACGATGGGGCCGATGATCGAGGAGCGCTACGGCGTGCCGCGGCGGCGCCTGACCGGGCTGATGAGCCCGTGGTGCTTGAAGCGCCTCGACGAGTTCGGCGGCGACATCTCGAAGTTCAAGGTCGTCAAGGTCAACCCGTCGCGCCTGCGCCAGATTGGGATCGCCAAGACCGAGCCGGGCGACGAGAACAACCAGGACATCTCGTCCCTCGTCGGCAAGGTCGACATCCGCAAGCTCGAGACCCTGAGCCAGGCCGATCCCGACGCCTATTCCTATTCGGGCGGCCTCAACCGGGCGAACCAGGGCATCCTCGAATTCGTCGAGATGTTCAAGGCGCCGATCAAGATGCTGCACCCCCTGCTCACCGCGACGCAGGAGGGCAACTACGTCGGTACCGAGAATATCGGCGCGATTCCGTTCACCGGCATCATCCTCGCCCACTCGAACGAGGCCGAGTGGCAGAGCTTCAAGACCAACAAGAACAACGAAGCCTTCATCGACCGCATCTACGTCATCAAGGTGCCGTACTGCCTGCGGGTGACCGAGGAGCAGCGGATCTACGAGAAGCTGGTCTCGGGCTCCGAACTGGCCACCGCCCGCTGCGCCCCCGGCACGCTGGAGATGCTGGCCCGGTTCTCGGTGCTCTCGCGCCTGCGCGAGCACGCGAACTCGAACGTCTTCTCCAAGATGCGGGTCTATGACGGCGAGTCCTTGCGCGAGGTCGATCCCCGCGCCCGCTCGATGCAGGAATACAAGGACACCGCCGGCGTCGACGAGGGCATGGACGGGATCTCGACCCGCTTCGCCTTCAAGGTGATGGCCGCCACCTTCAACCACGACACCACCGAGGTCTCGGCCGACCCGGTCCACCTGATGTACGTCCTCGAGCAGTCGCTGCGCCGCGAGCAGCTCCCCCCCGAGACCGAGAAGCGCTACCTCGAATTCATCAAGGGCGAGCTGGCACCGCGCTACGCCGAGTTCATCGGCCACGAGATCCAGAAGGCGTATCTCGAATCGTATCACGATTACGGCCAGAACCTGTTCGACCGCTATATCGACTACGCCGATGCCTGGATCGAGGACCAGGACTTCAAGGACCCGGAGACCGGGCAGCTGCTCAACCGGGAACTTCTGAACCAGGAACTCACCAAGATCGAGAAGCCGGCGGGCATCGCCAACCCGAAGGATTTTCGCAATGAGGTGGTGAAGTTCGCCCTGCGCTCGCGGGCCCAGCATGGCGGGCGCAACCCGTCCTGGACCTCCTACGAGAAGATCCGCGAAGTCATCGAGCGGCGGATGTTCAGCCAGGTCGAGGAATTGCTGCCGGTGATCTCCTTCGGCTCGAAGAAGGACAGCGAGACCGAGAAGAAGCACGGCGAGTTCGTCGAGCGGATGAAGGATCGCGGCTATACCGAGCGCCAGGTGCGTCGCCTGGTCGAGTGGTACATGCGCGTCAAGCAGGCGGGCTGACCCGCGATCGAACCAACAAGGCCCGCGGAAGGATCTTCCGCGGGTCTGCCACCCAGGGAGCGGTGGCGGGGACTATGCCCGATACGGTAGGATGGCGTGATCGGAGAGCGCGAAGCGGATGCACATCATCGATCGACGCCTCAATCCCGGCGGCAAGAGCCTGGCGAACCGGCAGCGTTTCCTGCGCCGGGTCCGGGACGTGGCCCAGCGCGCCGTGCGCGAGGCGGCCCGGGACAAGGACATCAAGGATCTCGGCAAGGACGGCAACGTCACCGTGCCGGTCGACGGGGTGCGCGAGCCGAAATTCACCCGCAACCCCTCGACCGGGATCAACGACCACATCCTGCCGGGCAACAAGACCTATATCGAGGGTGACCTGATCGAGCGCCCGCCGGGCGGCGGCGGGGGAGGGGGCGGCAGCGGCGAGGGCAGCGACGGCGGGGCCGACGGCGAGGACACGTTCCGGTTCGTCCTCACCCGCGAGGAGTTTTTGGAACTCTTCCTCGAAGACCTCGAATTGCCCGACCTCGCCAAGCGCCGCCTCGCGGTGGTCGAGACCGCGACCCTGCGGCGGGCCGGCTACACGGTGTCGGGCTCGCCCGCGAACCTGGCGCTCGGGCGGACCCTGCGCAACTCGCTGTCGCGGCGCATCGCGCTGAAGCGGCCCAAATCCGTCGAGATGGAGGCCCTGGCGGAGGAGATCCGGGCGCTGGAGGAGAGCCAGCCCGACGCGGTGATCCTCGACGAGTTGAAGGCGGAGCTGGAGCGCCTGCGCACCCGCTCGCAGCGCATCCCGTACGTCGATCCGATCGACCTGCGCTACCGGCGCTTCGAGCCCTATCCGCGGCCCGTCGCCCAGGCGGTGATGTTCTGCCTGATGGACGTCTCGGGCTCGATGACCGAGCACATGAAGGACCTCGCCAAAAGGTTCTACATCCTGCTGCACATCTTCCTGACCCGGCGCTACAAGCACGTCGAGATCGTCTTCATCCGCCATACCGACCACGCCAAGGAGGTCGATGAGGAGACGTTCTTCGGCTCGCGCGAGACCGGCGGCACGCTGGTCTCCTCGGCTTTGGTCGAGATGAAGCGGATCATCGCCGAGCGCTACAATCCCGAGGACTGGAACATCTACGCGGCGCAAGCCTCGGACGGCGACAACGTGTCGAGCGACGGCGCCACCTCGCAGGATCTCCTGCGCTCGGCCATCCTGCCGGCCTGCCAGTACTTCGCCTATCTCGAGGTCGGCGACGAGGGCGGGCCGCGGGCCGGCTTCGTCGAGCACCGCACGACGTTGTGGCGCACCTACGAGCCGGTCGCGAAGACCAATTCGGTGCTCGCCATGCGCAAGGTCAACCACCGCCGCGACATCTACCCGGTCTTCCGCGAGCTGTTCGCCCGCAGCAAGGCCGGGCAGGAGGCCGCGTCACCGTGACGAGGGCGCGGCCGTCCGAGGCCGCGCGTTTCAGAGTTCAGGGTTCGCATCCCGCCGGGGGATGCTCCGGATTCAGTTTAGCCGCATTTTCTTCGACGAACCGGTCTCCACGTCGTCGGAAAATGCTCCAGAGGCACCGGGAGGTCCGACGCCCGATGAGTTCCGCCACCTTCGGCGCGCGGCCCGCCGGCCCGGCCGTGATCGCCAAGAACACCCCGCTCTTCACCGGCAACGACTGGGATTTCGACACGATCCGGCGCATCCACGACGCCTGCGAGGCGATCGCCGGACCGGAACTCGGCTTGAGCTGGTATCCGAACCAGATCGAAATCATCACCGCCGAGCAGATGCTCGACGCCTATGCGTCGATCGGCATGCCGCTGTTCTACAAGCACTGGTCGTTCGGCAAGCACTTCGCCCAGCACGAGGCCGGTTATCGCCGCGGCCTGATGGGGCTGGCCTACGAGATCGTCATCAATTCCGATCCGTGCATCTCCTACATCATGGAGGAGAACACGGCGACGATGCAGACGCTGGTCATCGCCCACGCCGCCTTCGGCCACAATCACTTCTTCAAGAACAACTACCTCTTCCGGCAATGGACGGATGCGGAAGGCATCCTCGACTACCTGGATTTCGCCAAGACCTTCATCACCCGGTGCGAGGAGCGCTACGGCCACAACGCCGTCGAGGCGGTGCTGGACGCCGCCCACGCCCTGATGAACCAGGGCGTCCACCGCTACCCGCGCAAGAAGCGGCCCGACCTCTCCTCCGAGCAGCGCCGCGAGCGCGAGCGGCAGGAGCACCAGGAGCGGATGTACAACGACCTCTGGCGCACCCTGCCGGCCAAGACCCAGGCCGGCAAGCCGGACCCGCATGCCGAGCGGCGCCGGGCGCTCCTGGAACTGCCGCAGGAGAACATCCTCTACTTCCTGGAGAAGGCGGCGCCGCGGCTCCAGCCGTGGCAGCGCGAGATCCTGCGCATCGTCCGCCACGTGGCGCAGTATTTCTATCCCCAGCGCCAGACCAAGGTGATGAACGAGGGCTGCGCCACCTACAACCATTACCGGATCATGACCCGGCTGTCGGAGACCGGGCAGATCGACGAGGCGGCCTACCTCGAATTCCTGCAATCGCACACCAACGTGATCCGCCAGCCGACCTATGACGACCGGCATTACGGCGGCCACAACCCCTACGCCATCGGCTTTGCCATGATGACGGACATCGCCCGCATCTGCACCGAGCCGACCGAGGAGGACCGGGCCTGGTTCCCGGACATCGCCGGCAGCGGCGACGCGATGGGGGTTCTTCGCGATGTCTGGGCGAATTACCGCGACGAGAGCTTCATCGCGCAGTTCCTCAGCCCGAAGCTGATGCGCCAGCTGCGGCTGTTCCACGTCACCGACGATCCGGACAAGCCGGAACTCCGGGTCGAGGCGATCCACGACGAGCGCGGCTACCGGAAGTTGCGTCGGGCCTTCGCGCGGCAATACGACGTCGCCTGGCTCGACCCGGACATCGAGGTGGTCGACGTCGACCTCGAAGGTGACCGCAAGCTGATCCTGCACCACAAGGTGCTCAACCGCGTCCTGCTCAACAAGGACGACGCGATGCGGGTGCTGCAGCACCTCGCCGACCTGTGGGGCTACGACGTCCTGATGAAGGAGGTCGATACCACGACCGGCGCGGTGCTGAAAGAGCACACCGCCAGCGCGCGGCCGACCTTCTTCTGAGGTCTGCTGCCACCCGGCCTCGGCGGATCTGCCGGCCTCGGTGCCATTCCCGGGGCCGCGCAGCGGAACCCGGGATCCATGACCGCTGACGGTGTAGGACGAGGCGGAGCGCTGGTCGCTTCGCTTATGATCGTCGGCGGTCATGGGTCCCGGGTTCCCGGCTGCGCCGGGCCCCGGGATGACGCGGAGGGTGGAAACTCCGCGGAGCAGCGTGGCGAATCCCCCGCCCTCAGAGCGGCCGCTTCAACGTCCGGGCCACCAGACCCAGGATGCCTTCGCGGAACACCAGCACGCAGACCACGAACACCACGCCCTGGATGATCGTCACCCAGGCGCCGAACTGCGCCAGGTAGTTCTCCATCGCGATGATGACGAAGGAACCGAGGATCGGGCCGAACACCGTGCCCATGCCGCCGACCAGCGTCATCAGCACCACCTCGCCCGACATCGACCAATGCACGTCGGTGAGCGAGGCGAGCTGGAACACGATCGCCTTGGTCGAGCCGGCCAGGCCCGCCAGCGTCGTCGAGAGCACGAACACCGCGAGCTTGTACTGGTTGGCGCGGTAGCCGAGCGAGATCGCCCTCGGCTCGTTGTCGCGGATCGCCTTCAGCACCTGGCCGAAGGGCGAGTGGATGATGCGGTAGATTAAGAGCAGGCCGAGGAAGAAGATCACCGCGACCAGCGCGTAGAGCACCCGGTCGTCGGCGAGGCTGATCACCCCGAACAAGTTGCCGCGCGGCACCGCCTGGATGCCGTCCTCGCCGCCGGTGAACTTGGCTTGCAGCGAGAAGAAGAACACCATCTGGGCGAGCGCCAGGGTGATCATCGAGAAGTAGATGCCCTGGCGGCGGATGGCGAGCGCCCCGAAGACGAGGCCGAGGAGCGCGGCCATCAGGGTGCCGCCGAGGATCGCGAGTTCCGGCGTCAGGCCCCAGTACTTGGCGGTATAGGCGGTGACGTAGCTCGCCATGCCGAAATAGGCGGCGTGGCCGAAGGACAGAAGGCCGCCGTAGCCGAGCAGCAGGTTGAAGGCCAGCGCGAACAGCGCAAAGCACAACACCTTCATCAGGAAGACGGGATACAGGATGAAGGGCAGCACCGCGAGCATGACCGCGATGATGACGAAGACGAGGCGGTGGAACACCTTGGCGTCCCGGCCTTCGGGCAGGGTGGGGGCGATCGGGGAGGCGTCGGTGGACGCCGCGGCGGAGGACATCTTGGTGAGTTCCTTCAGGCGAGGCGGGTCAGGCGGTGCGGCCGAACAGGCCGGCGGGCTTCACCAGCAGCACCAGCACCATGATGACGAAGATCACGGTCGAGGAGGCTTCCGGGTAGAACACCTTGGTCAGGCCCTCGACCAGCCCGAGGCTGAAGCCGGTGATGATCGAGCCGAGGATCGACCCCATGCCGCCGATCACCACGACCGCGAAGACCACGATGATGATGTCGGCGCCCATGTTCGGGTTCACCGAGTAGACGGGGGCGGCGAGCACGCCCGCGAAGGCGGCGAGCGCCACGCCGAAGCCGTAGGTCAGCGTCAGCAGCAGGGGCACGTTGACGCCAAAGGCCTGGACCAGGGTCGGGTTCTCGGTCGCGGCGCGCAGGTAGGCGCCGAGCTTGGTCTTCTCGATGACGAGCCAGGTGACGATGCAGACGATCAGCGAGGCGACGACGACCCAGCCGCGGTAGTTCGGCAGGAACATGAACGGCAGGCGCTGGCCGCCGGACAGCTCGGCGGGGATCGCGTAGGGCAGGCCCGACACGCCGTACTCGTTGCGGAACAGGCCCTGGATGATCAGCGCCAGGCCGAAGGTCAGCAGCAGGCCGTAGAGGTGATCGAGCTTGTACAGCCGCGAGATCAGCAGCCGTTCCAGGATCACCCCGAAGATGCCGACGATGATCGGCGCCAGGAGCAGCGCCCACCAATAGCCGAGGCCGGCATAATTCAGCAGCATCCAGGCGACGAAGGCGCCCATCATGTACTGTGCGCCGTGGGTGAAGTTGATGATGTTCAACAGGCCGAAGATGATCGCCAGCCCGAGCGACAGGATGGCGTAGAACGAGCCGTTGATGAGGCCGAGCAGGAGCTGGCCGAAGAGCGCCTGCATGGGGACGCCGAGGATCGTGGGCATGGGGTCTGGCGACTCGCGTGGGGACCGGGCCTGATTCGGATGGGCCGGCGGCGCTCGCGGAGCGCCGCCGGAATGAGCGTCAGCTCTTGTTCACCAGCGGGCAGTTGCCCTGGTTGAGCGGGCGGAACGCCTCGTTGCCGGGGATCGTCGCCAGGGTCTTGTAGAGGTCCCACGGGCCCTTCGACTCGGCCGGCTTCTTCACCTCGAACAGGTACATGTCGTGGATCGTGCGGCCGTCGGGACGGATGTTGCCCTTGCCGAAGAGCGGATCGTCGGTCGGGATCTCCTTCATCCTGGCGACGACCTTGCCCCCGTCGGAGGCCGACTTCAGCCCCTCGACCGCCTTGAGGTAGTGCAGCACGCTGGCATAGACGCCGGCCTGCACGGCGGTCGGCTTCTTGCCGCCGTTCTGCTTGGCGAAGCGGTCGGAGAAGGCGCGGGTGCCGTCGTTGAGGTCCCAGTAGAACGGCTCGGTCAGCACCAGGCCCTGCGCGATCTTCGGGGTCAGGGCGTGGATGTCGGAGGAGAAGATCAGCAGGCCGGCGATGGCCTGGCCGCCCTCGGTGATGCCGAACTCCGCCGCCTGCTTGATGGCGTTGATGGTGTCGCCGCCGGCATTGGCGAGCCCGATCACCTTGGCGCCCGACCCTTGCGCCTGGAGCAGGAAGGACGAGAAGTCGGCAGTCGGGAACGGCGTCTTGACCGCGCCGACGACCTTGCCGCCGTTCTTGTTCACGACCTCGCTGGTGTCGCGCTGGAGCGCCTGGCCGAAGGCGTAGTCGGCGGTGAGGAAGAACCAGGTGGTGCCGCCGCGCTTGACCATGGCGCCGCCGGTGCCGTTGGCCAGCGCCACCGTGTCGTAGGTCCAGTGGACGGTATTGGGCGAGCATTGCGGCCCGGTGAGGTCGGCGGTGCCGGCGCCCGAATTGATGAAGGCCTTGTTCTTCTCGCGCGTCACCTGGTTGACGGCGAGCGCCACCGAGGAGGTCGGCACGTCGAAGATCGCGTCGACGCCGTCGCGGTCGTACCATTGCCGGGCGATCGAGGCGCCGACATCCGGCTTGTTCTGGTGGTCGGCGGCGACGATCTCGACCTTCAGGCCCTTCTCGGCGGCCTTGAAGTCCTCCACCGCCATGCGGGCGGCGACGACCGAGCCCTCGCCGGCGATGTCGGCATAGACGCCCGAGCGGTCGTTCAGCACGCCGATCTTCACCGGCGTCTGCGCCAGAGCCTGGCTGGCGGCAACGGCGCAGAGCGCGCTGGCGAGCAACAACCGTTTCAGCATCAAACGTCCTCCCTGGTGGTGCCGCCCGCACGCGGCGGCGTTCCCTCGAAATCTCGTCTCGACATCCCGGCGGGCCTGTCCCGGTCCGCTTCTCGTTGTTAGGCCGTGCCGGCCCCGCGTCAGGGCCGCGCGCCCACGTCCTGCGCCGCCGTCTCGGCCTGCGCGGCCTGGGTGACGAGCGGGCAGCCGCCCCGGTCGAGGGGCCGGAAGGCCTCCACGCCGGGAATCGTCGCCAGCGTCCTGTAGAGATCCCACTCGCCCTTCGATTCTGACGGCTTCTTGACCTCGAACAGATACATGTCGTGGATCTTGCGGCCGTCCGGCCGGATCGTCCCCTTGCCGAAGAGCGGGTCGTCGGTCGGCAGGTCCTTCATCGTCGCCACGACGCGGCGGCCGTCATCGGCCTTGTTCAGGACCGCGACCGCCTTGAGGTAGTGCAGCACCCCGGCATAGACCCCGGCCTGGGCCGCGGTGGGCTTGCGGCCCCCGAAACGGCGGGCGAAGCGGTCCGAGAAGGCGCGGGTGGCGTCGTTGAGGTCCCAGTAGAACGGCTCGGTCAGCACCAGCCCTTGCGCCACCTTCGGGGTCAGGGAATGGATGTCCGAGGAGAAGATCAGGAGGCCCGCCAGCGCCTGGCCGCCCTCGGTGACCCTCAGCCGTGCCGCCTCCCGCACCGCCCCGATCGTGTCGCCGCCGGCATTGGCGAGCCCGATCACCTTGGCGCCCGAGGCTTGCGCCTGGCGTAAGGCGGGCGCGAAGTCCGAGGCCGGGAACGGCGTCTTGACGCTGCCCAGCACCGTGCCGCCGTTGCGCAGGATCAGCGCCGTGGTATCGCGCTGCACCGCCTCGCCGAAGGCGTAGTCGGCGGTGAGGAAAAACCAGGTGGTGCCGCCGCGCTTGACCATGGCGCCGCCGGTGCCGTTGGCCAGCGCGACGGTGTCGAAGGTCCAGTGGACGGTGTTGGGCGAGCAATCCGGGCCGGTGAGGTCGGCGGTGCCGGCGCCCGAATCGACGAAGACCTTGTTCCGCTCGCGGGTGACCTGGTGGACGGCGAGCGCCACCGAGGAGGTCGGGACGTCGAAGATCGCGTCCACTCCTTCCCGGTCGTACCAGGCCCGGGCGAGCGCCGCGCCGACGGCGGGCTTGTTCTGGTGGTCGCCGGCCACGACCTCGACCGCGAGGTCGCGCGCGAGGGGGCGGAAATCCTCCACCGCCATGCGGGCGGCGACGACCGAGCCCTCGCCCGAGATGTCGGCATAGACGCCCGAGCGGTCGTTCAGCACGCCGATCTTCACCGGCGTTCCCGCAAGCGCTGCCACACTCGGCGCGAGGCCCACCAGCAGGGCCGTGAGGAGGACCCGCGCCCGCATCACACGCCGAGATAGGTGTGGAGCTTGTCGATGTTGGCGTCGAGTTCGCTGTTGGGGATCATGTCGATCACCCGGCCCTGCTCGACCACGAAGTGCCGGTCGGCCACGGTCTGGGCGAAGCGGAAGTTCTGCTCCACCAGGATGATCGTGTAGCCCTCGGATTTCAGCCGGGCGATGGTCCGGCCGATCTGCTGCACGATGACCGGGGCGAGGCCCTCGGTCGGCTCGTCGAGCAGGATCAGCTTGGCGCCGGTGCGCAGGATGCGGCCGATGGCGAGCATCTGCTGCTCGCCGCCCGAGAGCTTGGTGCCCTGGCTGCCCGAGCGCTCCTTGAGGTTGGGGAACAGGGTGTAGATCTGGTCCACATTCATCCCGCCGGGCTTCACCCGCGGCGGCAGCATCAGGTTCTCGTAGACCGACAGGCTCGAGAAGATGCCGCGCTCCTCCGGCACGTAGCCCAAGCCGAGCTTGGCGATGTTGCGCGAGGCCATGGCGATGGTCTCGGTGCCGTCGTAGCGGATCGAGCCCTTGCGCTTGCCCAGGATGCCGATGATGGCGCGCAGCGTCGTGGTCTTGCCCGCGCCGTTGCGGCCGAGCAGGGTCACCACCTCGCCGGGCTTCACGTCGAAGGTGATGCCGTGCAGCACGTGGCTCTCGCCGTACCAGCCCTCGAGCCCCTGCACCGTCAGCAGCGGCGCGGCGCTCGCGCCCGCAGCGGGGACCGGCTTCGTCATCACCGCCTCAGCCATGTCCGGCTCCGATATACGCCTCGACCACGCGGGGATCCTTCGACACGGTGGCGTAGTCGCCCTCCGCCAGCACCTGCCCGCGCGCCAGCACGGTGATGCGGTCGGAGAGCGAGGCCACGACCGACAGGTTGTGCTCGACCATCAGGATGGTGCGGTTCGCCGAGACCCGGCGGATCAGCGCCGCGGTCCGGTCGACGTCCTCGTGGCCCATCCCGGCCATCGGCTCGTCGAGGAGCAGCATCTCGGGCTCGAGCGCCAGGGTGGTGGCGATCTCGAGCGCCCGCTTGCGGCCGTAGGACAGTTCCACCGCCGGGATGTCGGAAAAGTCCGACAGGCCGACCGCCTCGACCAGCTGCAGCGCCTCCTGGTTCAGTGCCCGCAGGACCGTCTCGGAGCGCCAGAAGTCGAACGAGTCGCCGCGCTTGCGCCGCTGCAGGGCGATGCGGACGTTCTCCTTAACCGTCAGGTGCGGGAAGACCGCCGAGATCTGGAACGAGCGCACCAGGCCGAGCCGGGCCACGTCCGCCGGCTTCATGCCGGTGATGTCGCGGCCGTTGTAGCGGATCGAGCCCGCCGACGGCGTCAGGAACTTCGTCAGCAGGTTGAAGCAGGTCGTCTTGCCGGCGCCGTTCGGGCCGATCAGAGCGTGGATGGTGCCGCGCGTCACCTCGAGCGTCACGCCGTTCACGGCGCGGAAGCCCTTGAATTCCTTGGTCAGCCCCTCGGTGGACAGGACGATGTCCCGTCCCTCGGCACCCGCTCGGGCGCGTCCCTCGGCGTGGGTGGTCGGTTGAGCCATGTCGGCGCGTGACCCCTGCGTTTCCTCACTCGCGCTTATGCGCGTATCGCATAGCGAAACAGCATGCCGCGGATGGAGTGTCAACGGGTTCGCGCCGTCCCGGCACGAGGACATCCGGGCTTGTCAGCGCTTAATTCGCCGTCGATCGCGGTGTGCGTGCCGGTTCGAGCAGGGCTCGCGCGGCGCGAGTGAGGGGGCGTTCGACGGTGCGATGCAGCAGGATCGCCGCGAGGCTCGCGAGAACCAGCATCGGGACGACCAACGGGCCGGGCCCGATCGCGCCGGCGAGGCCGCTCGCCTCGGCGACGAGGCGCAGGCCCCGTACGACGAAGGGATGAGCGAGATAGAGCGCGTAGGACGCGTCCCCGAGCAGGATGGCCGGGCGGAGCCGGCGCCCCGTCTCGCTTGCCGGCCCGAGCGCCGCCGCCGCGACGAGGAGCAAGGCAGGCCCGCCCCAGGCGAGGCAGCGGGGAGGGCGGGCGTCTCGCCGGCGAGCGACAGCAGGGCGAGCCCCGCGACGGCCAGGACCAGGCGCGCGAGGCCTGGCAGGCGCAATCCTTCCTGCCGCGCCAGGCCCAAGCCGGCGCCGCAGGCGAATTCGAGCACGATCGGGTCGCTCCAGAACGCGAGCGCCACCGGCAGCGGCCCCGCCACCCGTCCGATCACCACGAGGCCGGCCAGCAGCGCCAGCACGCCGAGAACCGCAGCCCGTCGCCCGAGCGGCAGAACGAGGGCGAAGACGACGTAGAACGCCATCTCGTAATTGAGCGTCCAGCCAAGCGAATAGAGCGGCTGCACCGCCCCGTCGGCCCGGGCCATCGGCCAGAACAGGTAGGAGGCCGCAAGATAGCCCGGCCCCTCGGCCCCGGTGCCGAGGAGGCCGGGCCGCGCCCAGGCGAGGGCGAGGACGACCGTCGTGGCGAGCCAATAGAGCGGCACCACCCGGGCGATCCGGTGGGCGAGGAACGTCCTTCGTGCATCCGCCCGCCCGTGCAGGGGGCTCGAGGCGTGCACGATGATGAAGCCGGAGATGACGAAGAACACGTCGACCCCCGCCGGCCAGGGCAGCCACGCCGCCGGCGTGAAGGCCAGTCCAGCCCGGGCGGCGAGGCCGGCGACCTCGAACTGCGCGTGGCCGGCCGCGACCATCACGGCGGCGAGCGCCCGCAGGACCTGGATCGGCGGCAGGAGGGTGGGGCGGGTCACGGGAGGGCCGGTCACGTCGCTCTGTCGTGCCCGGACGGTCCGGGACGTCGCGGGCCGTCATACCGGAGCGGGCCGCCATCCGGCCAGGGGCGGGCCATGACGATGATGACGCAAAGGTGGGAACAATGATCGCGAAAGCTCGTTGTCCGCACCGAAAGCGTCCTGCCAAGCCGCTCCACATGAACGGCTCGATATTCGGTCGTCGACCGAGCCCGACGCTCAAGAACAGATTTTCAGGAGATCACCCATGAAGAAGCTCGTTGCCCTGACCGGCCTTGCCGTTGCGCTCGCGACCCCCGCTTTCGCCCAGCAGATCGGCAACTTCAACGAGTTCCGCTCGATGGCGCTGATGTCGAACGCGTTCGAGGTGAAGTCGAGCCAGATCGCCCTCGACAAGTCGCGCAACCCGCAGATCCGCACCTATGCCCGCGAGATGATCCGCGACCACCGCGCCGCCAACGTCGCGCTGCTCGGCGGCCGTGAGAACGTGGCCCGCGGCACCGGTGCCGGCATCGGCGGCCTGATCGAGGCGCCCTTCGCTATCGCGGGCGGCGCGGTCGGCGCGGCCACGGGTGCGGCGGCCGGCGTGGTCGGCGGCACCCTCCAGGGCGGCCCGGTCGGCGGCCTCGAGGGTCTCGGTGCCGGTGCGGCCCGCGGCGCGCGGATGGGTGCCAACGCGGTCGATTTCGACGGTGACGTGACCACCACCGCCGCCACGGGCGCGATCCCGCTCGGCCCGCAGCAGCAGGCGATGCTCGCCGAACTCGCCGAGACCCCGGCCGGCCCGGCCTTCGACCGCACCTATGCCCGCATGCAAGTCCAGGCCCACGCCATGACCGTGGCCAACTACCAGGCCTACGCCCAGTCCGGCCCGAACCCGGCCCTGCGCACCTACGTCCAGCAGGCCCTGCCGGTCGTGCAGCATCACCTGGCGCAGGCCCAGCGGCTGCCGGGCGCCCGCTGAGCACAGACCATCCGGTGAGGTGACGGAGCGGCGGGCCGGAAGGCTCGCCGTTTCCGTTCGTGTCGGGCAGGTATGCCCATGGCCTTCGGAGGCGGTGCCGAAACACCGAAAGATTCGGGCTCGCCGATTGATTGACGGAGCGACCAGGCCTATCTTCAAGAAGTGAGGACCCGCAGGTGGCCGCCCGCGAGCCCTCTTGTCAAGCGATCCGAACCGCTACATGAGCCCGATCGTGATGGTCAGAGACCATCCGGTCGGGCTTTTCGCGATGGTGATGGTGAGTATCGGAAAACCGCTCACATCCTTCACCTCCTTCCCGGCCATGCCTGCTCAGCCCTTTCGGGTTTCGACGGCGGCCGGCGAATGCCGCCGTAAATCCACGCGCCATGGACTTTCGCAGCCGGGAAGGTGTCCGCTGACGCAAGGACCATAGCGGCTGCCGGGGGGATTGTCTCCCTCTCGTCTACGCGCCTTCGCTGCGGCACTCCGTTAGATCTCGACTGCCCCGATCGTCTCCTCGTCGAACGCCACGCTCTTCACGATCGCCAGGACCGGCAGCCCCGGCACGAGGGCGAGGTCGTGGACGGCGAGGCGCGTCACCTCGGCGATGAGGCTCGCCTCGCCGCAGGCGATCTCCACCCGGGCATGGGGGCCGTCCCCCGGCGTCACGGCGGTGACGGTGCCGGGGAGCACGTTGCGGGCGCTCAACGAGCGTGGCGCCTCGCGGGCCACCATCACGTCGCGGGCCCGCACCCGCACCCGCACGCTCGTGCCCACCGGCAGAGGAAGGCGCGGCACGGTCAGGCGGCCGGGCGCGCCGTCGAGCCGGGTAAGGCCGAAGGCGTCGTCGTGGGCGACGATCCGCAGGTGCAGGAGGGCGCCGGTCTCGCCGATGTCGCGGCCCGGGAAGAGGGCGCCCCGGCGCAGGATCTCGGCGGCGGGACCGCAGGCCGCGACTCGGCCCTGATCCAGCACCACCACCGTGTCGGCGAGGCGCGCCACCTCGGCGAGCGCGTGGCTGACATAGACGATCGGCACCCGCGCCTCGTCGCGCAGGCGCGCCACGTAGGGCAGGATCTCGGCCTTGCGCGCCTCGTCGAGGGCCGAGAGCGGTTCGTCCATCAGGAGGAGCCGCGGCCGGGCGAGCAGGGCCCGGCCGATCGCCACCCGCTGGCGCTCCCCGCCCGACAGCCCGGCCGGCCGCCGGCCGAGCAGGGGAAGAGGCCGAGAAGGTCGGCCACCGCCTCCAGGCTCGGACCGCCGGTGCGGTCACGGGCAAACCAGCGCCCGAACAGCAGGTTCTGGCGCACGCTGAAGTGCGGCATCAGCCGCGCGTCCTGGAACACGTAGCCGATCCGGCGCCGATGCACCGGCACGATCACGCCGTTCTCCGTATCGAGCAGGGTGACGCCGTCGACGACCACCCGCCCGCGATCAGGCCGCACCAGCCCGGCGATCACGTCGACGAGGGTCGACTTGCCGGAGCCGGAACGGCCGAACAGGGCGGTGACCCGCCCCTCCGCCGTGAAGGCCGCGTCGAGCGCGAAGGCGCCGCGGGCGTGCCGGACCGCGACCTCGATCATGCGCCCAGCCTGCGCCTCGCCCGCCGGGCCAGCCACTCGGAGGCGAGCAGTGCCGTCATCGACAGGGCGACGGAGACCAGGGTGAGGCGGAGCGCCCCCGCCTCGCCCCCCGGCACCTGGGTCAGGGTGTAGATCGCGGACGGAAGCGTCTGGGTCTCGCCCGGAATGTTCGACACGAAGGTGATGGTGGCGCCGAACTCGCCCATCGCCTTGGCGAAAGCGAGCACCGCCCCGGCGAGGATGCCCGGGAGCGCGAGCGGCAGCGTGACCACGAGGAAGACCGCGGCCGGCGAGGCCCCGAGCGTGCCGGCGGCCTGTTCCAGCTTGCGGTCGACCGCCTCGAGGGAGAGCCGCATCGCCCGCACCATCAGCGGAAAGCCCATCACCGCGCAGGCGAGCGCCGCCCCGGTCCAGCGGAACGAGAACACGATCCCGACCTCGGCCAGAGCCGGCCCGAACCATCCCCGGCGCCCGAAGGCCAGCAGCAGCACGTAGCCGGTCACCACCGGCGGCAGGATCAGGGGCAGGTGGACCAGCCCGTCGAGGAGCGCCCGGCCGCGGAATTCCCGCCGGGCGAGGAGATAGGCGACGGCAAGCCCCGGCAGCAGGCTCGCCGTCGTCGCCACGCTCGCCACCAGCAGGCTGAGCCGGAGCGCGCTCCACTCGTCGGGGGTGAGGAACAGGGGAGGGGGTCTTTCCGCGGGTTCGATCCGGCACCATGGCGGAACGGCGCCGGGAGTCCAGGCCCTGCGCGGCAACGCTGGGTTTCAGGCCGGACGATTGATCCGCGCCGGCATCTGGGGCCTGACTTGTCGCATGCCACCCCGCTCCCGGAGGCCCGGATGATCACGTTCTACTTCAACGGCTCGCCCAACCCGACCAAGGTCGCGCTCTTCCTGGAGGAAGCCGGGCTGCCCTACGAGCCGGTGGCGGTGGATACCCGCAAGGGCGAGCAATTCGCGCCCGACTTCCTGAAGCTCAACCCGAACGGCAAGGTGCCGGCGATCGTCGACGACGGCACGGTGGTGTTCGATTCGAACGCGATCCTGCTCTACCTCGCCGAGAAGACCGGCCGATATCTGCCGCCGGCCGAGGAGCGCGGCGCGCTCCTGTCCTGGCTGATGTTCGTCGCGACCGGCATCGGGCCGTTCTCGGGCCAGGCGGTGCATTTCCGCCATTTCGCCCCCGAGACGGTGCCGTACGCCAACACCCGCTACCAGTACGAGGTGAAGCGCCATTACGGCGTCCTCGACGGGCACCTCGCCGGGCGCGAGTGGATGGTGGGCGACGCCTACGGGATCGTCGACATGGCGGTGTGGGGCTGGGCGCGGATGCTGCCCTTCGTGCTCGGCGAGGGCGCCTTCGACGCCTTCCCGAACCTGAAGCGCCATACCGACGCGATCACCGCCCGCCCCGCCGCCGCGAAGGCCGTCGCCTTGAAGGACCGCTTCCCCTTCAAGGCGGAACTCGACGCCGAGGCGCGCGGGCACATGTTCAAGCACCTGAAGCCGGCCGTCTGACGGCCTGCTCGACTTGTCGTGCCAATGTTCCGGCACGAAAATCGACAACTCTCCTCGTCATCCCGGGTCTCGACGAAGCCGAGAACCCGGGATCCATGACAGCTGGCCTTTCAGGACAAGGTGGAGCGCAATCCGCCTCTTTTTCCAATGTCGGCGGTGATGGATCCCGGGTTCCGCTGCGCGGCCCCGGGATGACGGTGGAGGGTTTCAGCTCGGTCGGCTCACCCGGTCATTTCGAGCCTGAAATCAAAAAGGGGAGGAGACGCCATGAAATCCTTCGACAACCCGTTCAAGCGCGCCCTGGCTGAAGGGCGGCGGCAGGCCGGCCTGTGGATGACCACCGGGTCACCCGGCATCACCGAGCTCGCCGCCGGTGCCGGCTTCGCCTGGATGCTGATCGACATGGAGCATTCGCCCAACGACCTGATCCAGGTCGTCGACCACTTGCGGGCGGCGGAAGGCGGCACCGCCGAGCCGGTGGTGCGGGTGCCGTGGAACGAGCCGGTGATGGTCAAGCGCCTGCTCGACCAGGGCGCCCGCTCGCTGATGTTCCCGTTCGTGCAGAACGCCGAGGAGGCGCGCCGGGCCGTCGCCGCGACGCGCTACCCGCCCCACGGCATCCGGGGCTTTGCCGGCACCTCCCGGGCCACCGGTTACGGCCTGCGGCCGGACTACCACGCCCGCTCGGGGGGCGAGGTCTGCGTCATCGTGCAGGTCGAGACCAGGGAGGCGCTGGAGGCCGCCGGCGAGATCGCCGCGGTGGAGGGCGTCGACGGCGTGTTCATCGGCCCGAACGATCTCGCCGCCAGCATGGGCCATCTCGGGGAGCCCAACGCGGCCCCGGTCCGGGCCGAGATCGCCGCGGCGCTGCCGCGCATCCGCGGAGCCGGCAAGGCAGCGGGCCTCCTCAACTTCAACGAGGCCGGCGCCAAGGCCGATTTCGAGGCCGGATTCGCCTTCGTGGCGGTGGCCGGCGACGCCCACTTGCTTGCCCGCGAGACGCAGCGGGTCGCGAAGCTCTTCTGACGCATTTCCGGAGTACGAAAAGATGGCCGCCCTGTCGTTCCAGCACCGCTTCGAACCCGCCACCGATGCGGAGTCCGTGCCGCTCCTTCTCCTGCACGGGACCGGGGGCGACGAGGACGATCTCCTGCCGCTGGGCCGGGCGCTGTCGCCCGGGCGGCGCTGCTCTCGCCCCGCGGCCAGGTGCTGGAGGGCGGCGCGCCGCGCTTCTTCCGCCGCCTCGCCGAAGGTGTGTTCGACGAGGAGGACGTGGTGCGCCGGGCCGGAGACCTGGCGCGTTTCGTGACCGCGGCGCGTGCGGAATACCGCATCGCCGCGCCGCTCGCCGTGGGCTTCTCGAACGGCGCCAACATCGCCGCGGCGCTGATGCTGCTGCATCCGGGCGTGCTCGCCGGCGCCGTGCTGCTGCGGGCGATGGTGCCGCTCTCGACCCCGCCGGCCGGGCGCCTTCAGGGTGAGCCGGTGCTGATCCTGTCGGGCCGGATGGACCCGATCGTGCCCGCCGACAACGCCGCGCGCCTCGCCGCGATGCTGAATCAGGCGGGCGCCGCCGTCACCCACGAGGTGCTGCCCGCCGGCCACGGCCTGTCGCAGGCGGATCTGGTGCGGGCGAGGACGTGGCTGACGGGAAGGCCTGCCTGACCGGGCGGCCGCGATCGTCTCTCAGGCAAGCCCGATCAAGGCCGCGAGGCGGGCGCGCACGTCGGCCATCAGTTCGGGCGGAGCAACGGCAAGCGGGCACGCACCGCGCTCGTGCCATGACACGCTCTTCGCTTGGTCGGACAGCACGACGCCGCGCAAGCTGTCCTGTTCCGCTCCGTCGAGGAGGCCGAGACCTGGCGGGAGGGCAATGCCCGGCGGGACCGGAACCGCGAAAGGATAATCCTTCACGCGGCTGGTGATCGGGCAGACGATGCAAAGCCGCGTCACTGTATTATAGCGCTTCGGCGTAAGCACGAGGGCCGGGCGGATGCCGGCCTGCTCGCGCCCGGCCTGCGGGCTGAAGTCGAGGGCAATAATTTCGCCGAAATCCGGGCAGTGCGGCTGATCAGGCGATTTCTGCGCCTCGCGGAGCATCCGCGAAATATTCTTCATAAATATTCTCTTCCGTGATGCCGGCGAGCAACTCGTCGAGCGAGTAGCGGGGCTGCTGGTGAATGGGCTTCACGATCAATTTTCCGGATTCGACGCTCAGGTCTGCCGTCGTGCCTTCTGCCGCGCCAAGCTCACGTAATGCGTGGCTCGGAATACGCAGGGCGATACTATTGCCCCATTTTGCGAACTGCACGAGCATTGCTAACCCTCAAACACACACCCTGACACATATCGGTTGTCGATACGAGGTATATACGTACCGGCGATTCCACACAAGGTGCGCCCCAGGCTTGCACAGGCGTCGCCCGCTTGGGGGCGAGGGCAGGCCGGGCAATGCGGCGTCTTCTTTCGTCAGCGACGGAATCCCCTCACGTCCGCTCCGCCACCGTCTTGCCCCCGTGCTTCTGCCGCAGCGCGTCGATCTGCTCCTCGGCCTGGCGGAAGGCGGCGAGGTTCGGGCCGGTCAGCTCGCGGGCGCTCGGCAGGCGGATCTTCATCGGGTCGACGAAGCGGCCGTTGATCGCGACCTCGTAATGGACGTGCGGGCCGGTCGAGAGGCCGGTGGTGCCGACCGCGCCGATCACCTGGCCGAGGCGCACCCGGGCGCCCGGCGCGATGCCGCGGGCGATCCGGGCCATGTGGTTGTAGGCCGTGGTGTAGCCGTTGGCGTGCTGGAGCTCGACCCGGTTGCCGTAGCCCGATCGGGCGCCGGCCGAGACCACCGTGCCGTCGCCGGTCGCCATGATCGGCGTGCCGCGGGTCGCCGCCCAGTCGACGCCGTTATGCGGCCGGGAATAGCCGAGGATCGGGTGCAGCCGGGGACCGAAGGGCGACGAGATCCGCCCCTCCGCCACCGGGCGACGCATCAGGAATTTCTGGCTCGAGCGGCCGTTCGGGTCGAGGTAGTCGACCTCGGGCGTGCCGGGCACCCGGTAGCGATAGAGGCCGTAGGTCTCGTCGTGGATGCGCAGTCCGACATAGAGCAGTTCGGGCTTGGCGTCGTCGTCCTCGGTGAAGAACAACTCGGCCCGATCGCCCGCATTGGTGCGCTGCTGCAGGTCCGTGGAGGTCGCCAGCGCCATGACCATCTCCTCGATGATCGGGCGCGGCACGCCGTTCTTGAGCGCGGTGCCGTACAGGCTCTCGTAGAGGGTGACGCCGGATTCGTCGTCGTCGTCCTGCGCGGCCCCCGCCCGGGGCGGTGCCACCGACACGAAGCCGCCGCGGTCGTTGGCGGCGACGATCTCCTGGATGCCGTCCTCGCCGTAGAGGGTGACGCGCACGATGCCGCGCGCGCTCCCCTTGCTGTCGCCCTCCGGCGCGATGAGCAGGCGCACGTGCTGGCCCTCGGACAGCTCGCCCTTCGCCCGGGCGCTGAGGCTTGCCAGCATGGCGGCGAGCCGCGCCGGCTCCGCGCCGTTGCGCTTCAGGAGGTCCGCCAGGCTCTGGTCCTTGGCCAGCACCACGTCGCGCTCCTCGAACAGGCGTGCATCCTCTCCGCCGGTGCTGGTCTCGGGGATCTCGGTCAGGTTCTCGGGGAGGATCCGGACCTCGATGTTGCGGAACCGCGCCTCGACCCCCGGATCGTCGGGGAGGGCGGCCGGCCGCAGGGCCCGGGACAGCAGGCGCTCGGCCGGGAAGGCCGGCGGCAGCGTTCCCCCGGCGAGGCTCTGGGTCTCGGCGACCAGGGCGTCGACCTCCGCATCGGTGAGGGCCGGCGCCTCGTCGTCGAGCGCCGCCTCGGCGAGAGGGCTGCGCGTCAGGGTGACGGCGGTCTCGGCCGGATCGGTATCGCCCTCGGCGGCGGCCGGCGCCTCGATCCGGGCGCTGCGCAGGGGGTCGAAGGGCGGCACCGGCACGTCGGGCGCCCGCAGGGGCAACTCGGTGGCGATCTGCACGTAGGCGTGGACGCGGATCACCTCGCGCTCCCCGGCGCGCTCGCTCATCGGCGCCTTGAAGGCGGTCTTGGTCGCCACGATCATCTCGTCGCGCACCAGCCGGTCGCCCTTGCGGGCGACGTCGCCGGAGCCGCCCTCGCCATGGGGCGGCAGGGCCCGCTCGGGCGGCGTCGCGACCACGCCGTCGGCGGCGGCGAGGAAGAGCGCCACGCCGATCAGCCCGGCGCCGGTGATCCCGGTGAGCAGGCTGCCGGCGAGCCAGCGCAGGTTGAGGGCCTGCCGGGGCGGCCGCGATGCGGCAGGCGAAGCGGGGAGGGAGGGCGCGTCGACGAAAGCGGACAAGGACTGGAGGCCCTGGAATCAGCCGGAGGGGCGAAGCTCCGCCCTTGGCGCCGAAACCGTGACCGTTTTGAGACGCGAGCGGCCCCCCTACTCGGCGGCTTCCCGCGCCGCGTAGCCGAGCCGCGCGTTCAACTCGCCGATCAGCGAGGAGGCGGCCTCCGCGATGACGGTGCCGGGCGGGAAGATCGCCGAGGCGCCGGCCTGGCGGAGCGCCGCGAAGTCGCCCGGCGGGATCACGCCGCCGACCACGATCATCACGTCGGGCCGGCCGGCCTCGTCGAGCGCCCGCTTCAGCTCCGGCACGAGCGTCAGGTGGCCGGCGGCGAGCGACGAGACGCCGACGATGTGGACGTCGTTCTCCACCGCCTGGCGCGCGGCCTCCTCGGGGGTGGCGAAGAGCGGCCCGATATCGACGTCGAAGCCGAGATCGGCGAAGGCCGAGGCGATCACCTTCTGGCCGCGGTCGTGCCCGTCCTGGCCCATCTTGGCGACCAGGATGCGGGGACGGCGCCCATCCGCCTCCTCGAAGGCCTCGACCAGCCCGCGCACCCGCTCGACCGCCGCCGACATGCCGCCCATCTCCCGCTTGTAGACACCCGAGATCGCCCGGATCTCGGCCCGGTGCCGGCCCCAGGCCCGCTCCAGAGCCTCCGAGATCTCGCCCACCGTGGCCTTTGCCCGCGCCGCCTCGACGGCGAGCGCCAGCAGGTTGCCGGAGCCCTGCGCCGCCTCGGTCAGGGCCGCGAGCCGCGCCTCCACCGCCCGGCCGTCGCGTTCGCCGCGCAGGCGCTTGAGCTTGTCGATCTGGAGCGTGCGGACGTTGCCGTTATCGACCCGCAGGAGGTCGATCGCCCGGTCGCCGTCGGGCTTGTAGCGGTTGACGCCGACGATGACCTGCTGGCCCGAATCGATCCGCGCCTGGGTGCGGGCCGCCGCCTCCTCGATGCGCAGTTTCGGGATGCCGGCCTCGATGGCCTTCGCCATGCCGCCCAAGGCCTCGACCTCGCGGATATGGGCCGAGGCCCGGGCGACGAGGTCCTGGGTCAGCCGCTCGACATAGTAGGAGCCGCCCCACGGATCGATGATCCGGGTGGTGCCGCTCTCCTGCTGCAGGAACAGCTGGGTGTTGCGGGCGATGCGGGCCGAGAAGTCGGTGGGCAGCGCCAGCGCCTCGTCGAGGGCGTTGGTGTGCAGCGACTGGGTGCCCCCTTGCGTCGCCGCCATCGCCTCGACGCAGGTGCGGGTGACGTTGTTGAACACGTCCTGCGCCGTCAGCGACCATCCGCTCGTCTGCGAATGGGTGCGCAGCGCCAGCGACTTGGCGGATTTCGGCGAGAAGTCCTTGACGAGGGAGGCCCAGAGCAGGCGCGCCGCCCGCATCTTGGCCACCTCCATGAAGAAGTTCATCCCGATCGCCCAGAAGAACGACAGGCGGGGGGCGAACTTGTCGACGTCGAGCCCCGCCGCCATCCCGGCGCGGATGTACTCGACGCCGTCGGCCAGCGTGTAGGCGAGCTCCAGGTCCTGCGTCGCGCCGGCCTCCTGCATGTGGTAGCCGGAGATCGAGATCGAGTTGAACTTCGGCATGTTGGCCGAGGTATAGGCGAAGATGTCCGAGATGATCCGCATCGACCCGGCCGGCGGGTAGATGTAGGTGTTGCGGACCATGAACTCCTTGAGGATGTCGTTCTGGATCGTGCCGGCGAGCTTGTCCGGGGCGACGCCCTGCTCCTCGGCCGCGACGATGTAGAGGGCGAGGATCGGCAGCACCGCGCCGTTCATCGTCATCGACACGGTCATCTGGTCGAGGGGAATCCCCGAGAACAGCGTCCGCATGTCGTAGATCGAATCGATCGCGACGCCCGCCATGCCGACATCGCCCGAGACCCGCGGGTGGTCGGAATCGTAGCCGCGATGGGTGGCGAGGTCGAAGGCGACCGACAGCCCCTTCTGCCCGGCCGCGAGGTTGCGGCGGTAGAAGGCGTTCGAATCCTCCGCCGTGGAGAAGCCGGCATATTGCCGGATCGTCCAGGGCTGGGTCGCGTACATGGTGGGATAGGGCCCGCGCAGGAACGGCGCGATGCCCGGATAGGAGCCCGCGAGATCGATCCCGTCCCGGTCTTGCGGGCCGTAAAACTCCTTCACCGGGATGCCCTCGGGGGTCATCCAGGGCTCGGCGGCGGTCGCGGTCGCGGCTTGAGCGACCGCCGCGGCCGGCGCGAAGGCGATTTCCGAGAAATCCGGGATGCGGGTCATCGGCCTGCGGCTCTCGTTGCTGGCGTTCCTTGTCGCCAACTTATAGGGGGCGGTGCCGCTGCGGCCAATGGGTTGAAGGTCGGAAGGCGCGGGGCGATCAGCGCGCCTCCTCGCCCCCGCCACCCGGCCGCGGGCCCGCGCCCGGACCCAGTCGCGCCGGCGCTGGTCGGCCTTCGACTCGGCCGTTTCCCGCTCCGCCGGCACGGTGGCGTAGAACTCCGCGACCGCGGCGCCGCCATGGATGCGCTGGCCGCGACCGGCCTCGTGCCGCAGCCGCCAGCAGCCGAGCGTCTGGCGCTCGCCGTCGCTGCGCGCGCGCGCGCAGGCCTCCGTCCGGCTCTGGCGGGGTGAGGCCTCGGCGTGGCTCGCGAGTGCGATCGGAACGAGCACCAGGGGGGAGACAAGGGCGAGACGGGCGAAGGCGCGAGGGGACAGCGACGGCTTGCGGAGCATTCCGGACCTTTCGTTTGGGGAGGCCTCAAGCCTAGAGACCCGCTCCCATGCCTGCAACCTCTCCGAGCACCTGCCTGACGAGCACCTGCCTGAGCAGATGCGGGATGGATCGACCCGCACCAGGCCGCCGGCCGTGCGGCGGTGTCGCCGGTAAAATTCGGCTCCCGGTTCGTCTCGATGGTCATCTCCTACGCGCTGGAGGCGGGCTCAACCCGGCCAAAAGCCTTCACGAGGGCGTTCACCATGGCCGAACCCAAGCCGAGCGCGGCCATTGACGCGGGCACCGCCCGGCCCACTTCCCTGCCAGGCACTGCCTATTCCCTTTCGGCAGGCGCCCTGTCGACCCGTGCCCATCTGGAGTGACGAACCCGGTGCCCGATCGCTTCCTGCGGGTCGCCCTGACCACCGCGCTGGTGCTCCTCGCCCTGTTCGTGGCGCAGCCCTACGTCACGAGCCTGCTGTTCTCCGCCGATGCGCCCCGGGCGGTGACGGCACGGGGCGAGCTGTCGCCGATCGAGGCCTCGACCGTGGCCCTGTTCGAGCGCGCGGCGCCGTCGGTGGTCTACGTCTTCGCCCGCCCGCGGCAGGGCGCCGTGACCTTCGATCCCGAGACCGGCGAGCGCCGGGAGGGCGGGGGCGAGCAGACCGGCTCGGGCTTCGTCTGGGACGCGGCCGGCCACATCGTCACCAACAACCACGTCATCCAGGGCGGCGGCGACATCCAGGTCCGCCTTTCCACCGGCGAGGTCGTGCCCGCCACGATCGCCGGCACCGATCCGAACTACGACCTCGCGGTCCTGAAGCTCGGGCGCGTCGCCTCCGCGCCGCCGCCGATCGCCATCGGCACCTCGGCCGACCTCAAGGTCGGGCAGTTCACCTACGCCATCGGCAACCCGTTCGGCCTCGACCACACCCTGACCACCGGCGTGGTGAGCGCGCTCCAGCGCCGGCTGCCGACCGCGGAGGGCCGCGAGCTCTCCGGGGTGATCCAGACCGACGCGGCGATCAACCCTGGCAATTCCGGCGGGCCGCTGCTCGATTCCGCCGGACGCCTGATCGGGGTCAACACCGCGATCTTCTCGCCGTCCGGCGCCAGTGCGGGCATCGGCTTCGCCATCCCCGTCGACGTCGTCAACCGGGTGGTGCCCAACCTGATCCGCACCGGCCGCACCCCGAACCCCGGCATCGGCATCGTGGCGGCGAGCGAGGAGGCGGCGGCCCGGCTCGGCATCGACGGCCTCGTAGTGGTGCGGGTGCTGCCCGGCTCGCCCGCCGCCCAGGCCGGCCTCCAGGGCGTCGATCCGGCGACCGGCGAACTCGGCGACATCGTCATGGGGGTGAACGGCCGCCCGGTGCGGCGGCTCGCCGATCTCACCGCGGCGCTCGAAGCCGCGGGCGTCGGCAGCCGCGTGACGCTCCAGATCGAACGCGACGGGCGGGCGATCACCCTCTCGGTCACCCCGGCGGATATGGGACAGCGCCGGCGCTGACGCACGGTCGCGGGGCGGGACCGGATCCGCTATCCTGGTGCCGATCCGCCAGGACGCCGCCTCGTGCAGGAATCCACTTCGTGACTGCCCGCCTCGTGAATCCACGCGTTCTCGCCGCCCTCGTCCTCGTGGCCGCCGTCCTGCCGGCAGGCGCGGGCGAGCGCGGCACCCGGATGCCCCGCCTCTGCCCGCAGGACGCCCCGCCCGGCGTCCGCCTGCCCGACCGGCCTGAATGCCGGGAGGCGCCACCCGCCGCCGTCCGGGCCACGGCGCCGGGCTTCATCGATCTCGGCAACGGCACCTCGCTGCGCGTCGGCGGCAGGGCCGCCTTCGAGGCGGGCTACGCGAAGCGCTGAGCAGACTTGCGTCGGCAGGCCAACGCTTCACCCGCTTAGGTTTTTGTTTTGCCGCAGATTTTTCGCGCCGAACCGGTAACCACTTCGGCGAAGTCTGCTCAGCCCCGCTCCTCCGTCGTCGAGATCCCGACCGAATCGCATCGCCTGGACCGGCCGCCCCGGAACCCGCCCGGCCTCCCCGGCATTCGCTGTCACGTGGTGTGACGGAGGGCGTGATGATCCTGGCAGCCTGCGAGGGCCGGCACTGGCAATACGAGATCGTCGAGCATGCCGACGGCTACGTCGTGCGGATGCGCGACCTCGATACCGGTGACATCGATGCGGACGGCGCCACGGTCTTCCGCACCATGCCGGTCGCCTTCGCCTTCGCGGAGATGTCCGCCGCCTTCGACCGCTTCACCGCCTCGACCGACGAGGAGCCGGACGACGCGCAGATGGCGACCGACTTCGCGGTGAGAGAGCAGATCTTCTGCGATCTCAGCAGCCGCCTGTGCGACGGCGGCGTCGCCGGCAGCCTGGTCCAGGCCTGGGAGCGCCGGCCGGCGGAGGGGCCGCGGCAGACGCTGCATTGAAGTCCTAAGCAGACTTGCGTTGGCAGGCCAACGCTTCGTCCGCTTAGGTTGTTGTTTTATCGCAGATTTTTGTCGCAAAACCGGCAGCCACTTTTGCGAAATCTGCTTAGGAACCCAGCCGCTTGAGCGCGTCCCGCGCGGCCCGCTCGCCGTCGAGCGTCGCCCCGCCCACCGTCATCGCCGCCCCGCCCGCCGCGGCCTCGCCGGCGAGGAAGATCCGCCCGGCGACCGGCCGGCGCAGGGCCTCGCGGGCGGCGAGATGGCCGGGACGGGCCAGCGAATAGCTGCCGCGGGCGAACGGATCGGTCCACCAGGCGGCGAGGCGCCCACCCGTGACGGCGGCCCGGATGTCCGATCCGAAGACGCTCACGAGATGGTCGGTCGCTGCGGCGAGGGCCGACCTCTCGCCCGCCTCGCACAGGGCGCGGGCGCCGTCGCCGCCGCAATGGAGCACCGCCAACGGCTTCCCGAACGGCTGCATCTCCAGATAGGCGGTGAGGCCGGGCGTGCCGCTTCGCAGGATCACGGCGTCGCGCAGGTCTTGTGCTGTCAGCCGGGCGAGGTCGAGGGCGAGGCCGATCTTGGTGTAGGCGCCCATCGTCAGCCCCGCCACCGCTTCCGCCGTCGCCGCCGGCAGGGCGGGGGTGAAGCGCACCGCGCCCGAGGCCAGCACGCCGACCGGCACCGTCACGATGGCGCAGGCCGCGCGCAGCGTGCCGCGCGGCGTCTCGACGGCCACACCCGGGCCGCGCCAGTCGATCGCCGTGACGGGCGTGTCCAGCCGCACCGGCAGGTCGGCATGGTGGCCGGCCACCAGGGCGCCGTAGCCGTCGACCCAGATGTCGTCGCCCGACCAGAGCTGGTCGTAATCGGCGGCGGAGACCCGGTCCGGCTCCTCGCCGAGGGTGAGGCGGGTGAGCCCCGTCGCCGCGGCCCGCGCCGCCTCGTCCTCGCCGGCCACGGCCTGCGCCACCGAGCGGTCCGGGCCGGCCGGATGGTCGAGGAGGGCGCTGACCCGCCCGAAGCCGGCCCGGCGCTGGCGCCGCTCGCTCTCGCTCGCCCGCACGCCGTCCTTCACCAGGACCGGCCAGGGGCTCGCGGCGTCGTCGCTGGTGCGCACGCCCGCCGCCCGCACGATCTCCCGCCACGGGTTGCGCTCGGCCCAATGCACGTATTGGGCGCCGGCATCGAAGCTGCGCCCCGGGCCCAAGCCGGTCTCGGTGAAGGCCCGCCCGCCGATGCGCCCGCGCGCCTCCAGCACCACGACGCTGTGGCCGCTGCGCCGGATCGCCGCCGCCGCCGCAAGGCCGGCGGCGCCCGCGCCGATCACCGCGACTTCGGCATCCGCCGCCGCGCGGGCTTTGGCTGAGGCGGCCAGGATGGCGGCCCCGGCCAGAAGGGAGCGACGCGACAGCGCCATCCCGGTTCTCCGTCTCGGTTTCCTGCCCGTCCTCACCTCGGCGGCAATGGACCGCCGGCAAGCCTCGCACGGCGAAAACGGGCGTCGCGCGGCGAAATACCGCCCGCTCCGGCGCCCGCACTTTCGCCCCGGGAAATCCCCCGCTAAGAGCGCCGCCATGCTGATCCGCGCCGCCCGCCCCGAGGACGCCCCCGCCATCTGGTCGATCATCGGCCCGGTGATCCGCGCCGGCGAAACCTACACCCTCGACCCGCAGATGAGCGAGGCCGAGGCCCTGGCCTACTGGATGGGACCGGACAAGCAGACCTTCGTCGCCGAGGAGGCCGGCGAGATCCTCGGCACCTATTACATGCGGCCCAACCAGGCCGGCGGCGGCGCCCACATCTGCAATTGCGGATACATGACGCGCCAAGGCGCGACGGGACGCGGGATCGCCCGGCGGATGGCCGGGCACTCGCTCGATCACGCCCGCTCGCGCGGCTATCGGGGGATGCAGTTCAACTTCGTCGTCAGCACCAACGAGCGGGCGGTGCGGCTGTGGCACGCGCTCGGCTTCGCGACCGTGGGGCGACTGCCGCTGGCGTTCCGCCATCCCGAGCATGGATACGTGGATGCGCTGGTGATGTTCCAGCAGTTGCAAGAGCCTGCCTGAACGGTCGTGCAGGCCGGCCTGGCATGCATGTCGGCATCTCTCGACATTCCGGGGCCCGGCGCAGCCGGGGGCCCGGGATGACGGGGAGAATGTCGGCTTTAGCGGACTCATATCAATGGCCCAAGATGCTCACGCATCGGGCCATTGAGCCATCTCGAATTGTCCATGCCAAGCCGGAGGCTTGGCGAAGATTCGAGAACGGAACCAAAGGTCGTTTCCAACGACCTCTGGTATCGATCAAACAAGGTCTTTTGCTGACTACTCCGCAGTTGCGCTCACATCCAGGCGATCGAAGATCTTGCCCGGGCTCGGGGCGGTGCTGAAATCGATCAGGCCGAGCCCGCCCGGATCCTTGGCGGCGGCGCTGACCGAGAGGCGGCCGGGCTTGACCACGAAGCGCGATACCGCCTGGCCCAGAGCCTTGGCCGACGGCGAGCCGCCGAGGACCGCCGGGATCCCCAGCATCGCCGCGGTGCCGTATTCGCGCTGCAGCTCCTCGGGCTTGAGGCTCTGGGCCTTGGCCTGCTGGTCGACGAAGCGCTGGAACAGCCCGCCATTCTCCAGGGTGAGCGCGAGGGACTTGGCGCTGGCGCCGAGGAGGGCGAGGGACGAGACCATCGGCTCGGGGTCGAACACCTCCTTGCCGATCCCGCCGATCGTGCCGGTGATCCGGGCGGTACCCATGTCCTTGCCGGTCAGCGTCACGTCGCGAAGAGTCACCTCGCGGGCGGCCTCGTCCCAGCGGGCATCGAGGGTGCCGGAGAGGTCGAGGCCGGTATAGCCGAGGCCGGAGAGGTCGGCCAGCACCGACTGCGTGGTGCCGGGCGGGACCGCGCAGGTGAAGCCGTCGAAGGAGAAATGCGAGGCGGTCGGCACGCCGTCGCGCGGATCGCTCATCGCCAGGGCGGCCTTGCGGACGGCGAAGCGCATCGGGCCCGAGGCCGTGAGCGGGTCCTTCGGCGCGGCGTCCGCCGGCAGGTCGACGTCGAGCCCGTCGAAGGCGATCCGGCCGATGGCGGGGGCGTAGCGGCGCAGCTCGGCCTGATCGAGCGGGCCGGCGGCGGCGCGGCGCAGCCCCTCCAGCACCGGCTTCAGCGACAAGCCGGAGAGGGTCAGGTCCTTCAGCGCGACGCGGCCGGCAGCGGCCTCGACCTTCAGGTCCTCAGCCTTCACCTGGCCCGCGCCGTCCCCGGTGCCGTAGGTCAGCCGGGCGAGGCTCGCCTGGACCGGGTTCGGCTTCGGGCCGGCGCCCGGCGCCGCGAAGGTGATGCCGCTGATCTCGAGCCCGCCGACATCGATCCCGTCGAGGAGGTCCGCGGCGAGGCCCGACAGGCGGGAGCGCTCCGGCCCCTCGGCTTTGCCGGCCCCCTCCGCCAGCGCCCGGACCGATTCGGCCCAGGGGATCGTGGTCGGCCGGCCGGTGAGGTCGCGGGCATCAATGCGGGCGATGCGGAAGGCCGCCCCGTCCGGGCCGGTCATGGCGATGTCCTCGGCGGTGACGCCGCCATAGACCCGGATCGGCGCCGCGCCGGGGCCGCCGGGCTCGGTGAACAGGCGCGCCAGGCCCGGCAGGTCGACCTCGCGGGCGCTCAACCGGCCATAGGCGCCGGCGGCGTCGGGGCCCGGCCCCTCGACCGTCAGGGTGGCGCCACCGGCCTCCAGCGTGCCGATCCGGCCGGCCGCGACATCCTTGGCGACCACGTCGTGATAGACCGCAACCTGCACCCGCCCGCCGACCGGCTGCTCGACCCGCAGGACGGGGATCACGATCTCGCGGGCGGAGAGTTTTTCCAGCCGCGTGCGCCACGGCGCCGGGCCGGCCGGATCGAGGATCGACCGCGCTTCCTCCCGCGACAGGGCGGTGCCGCGCAGCTCCAGCTTCGGGGCCTTCAGGGTGACGGGGCCCAGCGGCAGCACCACCTCGTCGAGGGCGATCGCGGCATCCTGCGCCAGCGCGGGGCCGGCGAGCCACGGCACGGTCGCCGGCAGGGCGGCGGCCAGCGTGGCGCAGGCGACGGCACCGAGCGCGGCCCGGGCCACGCCCGTTCTGGATAAGCGGGTCATGGCGGAACGTCCCGGAACGGTGGCAGGCGAGGGGGATGAAGAGCGGGATTACAGGGAGAACGAGGTGCCGCAGCCGCAGGAGGCGGTGGCCTGCGGGTTCTCGATCTTGAACGACTGGCCGATCAGGTCGTTGACGAAATCGATCGTCGCGCCCTCCATGTACGGGAGCGAGGTCGGGTCGACCAGCACCGTCGCGCCGTCGCGCTCCACGGCCAGGTCGTCGTCGGCGCGGTCCTTCGCGATGTCGAAGGCGTACTGGAACCCGGAGCAGCCGCCGCCATTCACGCTGATGCGCAGCATCGAGCCGGGGGGCTCGGCGCCCATGATCTCGTTGATGCGGCGGGCGGCGCGGGACGTCAGGGTGATCGGGGTCATCGACGGCTTCTCGGGTGGGGGTCCGGCGTGCGATGGCAACATAAGAAGTGCGGGCGTGCGCCGCAACAGCGGCGCGAGAGGGGAGCGGGAACGTGAGACGGACAGGCGAGCGCTGGCGGGCCCCCTTCGGCAGCGACCCGTTCGCGTCGCGCGGGCGGCTGATCCCGGAGGCGGCCTCGCCGACCCGCACCGATTTCCAGCGCGACCGCGACCGGATCGTGCATTCGGCGGCCTTCCGGCGGCTGAAGCACAAGACCCAGGTCTTCGTCCATCACGAGGGCGACCATTACCGCACCCGCCTGACCCACACCCTGGAGGTGAGCCAGATCGCCCGCGCGCTCGCCCGGGCGCTGGGTCTCGACGAGGACCTGGCCGAGGCGCTCGCGCTCGCCCACGACCTCGGCCATACCTGCTTCGGCCATACCGGTGAGGATGCCCTGCATGCCTGCATGGCCGATCACGGCGGCTTCGACCACAACGCCCAGGCCCTGCGGCTGGTGACGCGGCTGGAGCGCCGCTACGCCACCTTCGACGGGCTCAACCTGACCTGGGAGACGCTCGAAGGGCTGGTCAAGCATAACGGCCCGCTCCTGACCCGCGACGGGCGGCCGACGCCGCATTACGAGGCGGGCGGCATCCCGGTGGCGATCACCGAGTACAACGCCGTCAACGACCTGGAACTGTCGACCTTCGCCGGGCCCGAGGCCCAGGTGGCGGCGCTCGCCGACGACATCGCCTACGACGCCCACGACCTCGACGACGGCCTGCGCGCCGACCTGTTCCGCCTCGACGACCTGGCGGAGGTGCCGTTCCTGGACGGCCTCCTCGACGAGATCCGGCGGACCTATCCGGGCCTCGAGCGCTCGCGGGTTGTGCACGAGCTCGCCCGCCGGGTCATCACCCGCTTCGTCGAGGATGTGATCGCCGAGGCCGAGCGGCGCTTGTCGGCGTTGCAGCCCGCGGACGCCGCCGCGATCCGCCACGCCGCGGCTCCGGTGGTCGCCTTCTCGGAGGCGATGGCCGCGGCCGACCGGGACATCAAGACCTTCCTGTTCGCCCGGATGTACCGCCATCCCGGCGTGATGGCGGTGCGCCGCCGCGCCGCCTCGATCGTCGAGGACCTGTTCTCCGCCTTCCGGCAAGACCCGACCCGGATGCCCGACGAATGGCGCGCCGGCCTCTCCGGTCCCGACGATCCCCGCACCCCGCGCCGGGTCGCCGACTTCATCGCCGGCATGACCGACAATTACGCGGTCAGCCAGCACCGCCGGCTGTTTCCCGAGACGCCGGACCTGCACTGGGTGATCTGGCCGGGGCTGGAGGGGTGATCCGGGGATTGGACCGAGATGATTGGACTGTAAGACCCGGCGCTAGGGCTCAGCGGTACGTTCGCCGCTCCCATCCACCACCTCATCCTGAGGTGTTAGTCGATCGAAGATCGACTGACCTCGAAGGAGGGCTCCAGACGTCTCTGAGCTAACTGGAGCCCTCCTTCGAGGCTCCTTTCAGTCGCACCTCAGGATGAGGTCGCGGGTGGGAAAGCCGGTTACGGCGCACCCCCGTCGCTGATAGTGCGGCCAGAAGTAGGAACGAACGATATGGGACGACGCCGCTCCCCCGCGCGTCGCCGCGCGAGGGGAGGGCGGAGACCGGCGCTCAATTACCCCGCAACAGCGCCTCAAGCACCTTGCCGCCGGGCCGCCCGGTCTGCGGCATGCCGAGCCGGCGCTCGATGTCCTTGATCGCCTCGCGGGTCTTCGCGCCGACCTTGCCGTCCGGCTCGCCGACATCGTAGCCGCGGGCGGTGAGCGCGCTCTGCAGGCTGCGGCGCTCGGCCCGGGACAGGGGTGGGTCGTCGGTCGGCCAGGCGGTCTGCACGCCGCCCTTGCCGCGCAGGCGGTCGGACAGGACCGCGATGGCGAGCCCGTAGGATTCGGCGGCGTTGTAGGAGTAGATCGCGTCGAAGTTCTTCGTCACCACGAAGGCCGGCCCGTCGGCGCCGGCCGGCGCCAGGATGCCTACCGGTCCCTCGCCGGAGAGCGGCCGCCCGTCGATCCGGGTGACGCCGAGCGAGGCCCAGTGCGCCACCGGCTTCTTGTTCTTGCGCCCGGCCGCCGCGACGTTGAAGCCGCGGGGCAGCCGCACCTCGTAGCCCCAGGGCTGGCCGTTGTGCCACTTGGCGACGCGCAGGAAGTTGGCGGTGGAGCCGACCGCGTCCGGCACCGAATCGACCACGTCGCGCCGCCCGTCGCCGTCGAGGTCGACCGCGAGGCGCTGATAGGTGGTCGGCATGAACTGGGTCTGGCCGAAGGCGCCGGCCCAGGAGCCGGTCAGGCGCTCGGGCGCGATGTCGCCGCGGTCGATGATCTTGAGGGTGGCGATCAACTCGCTGCGGAAGAACTCGCGCCGGCGGGTGCCGCCGCAGGCGAGCGTCGCGAGCGACTGCACCAGCGGCATCTTGCCGAGGTTCTTACCGAAATTCGATTCGACGCCCCACACCGCCGCGATGGTGTAGCGGTCGACGCCGTAGCGCGCCTCGGCCTGGGCGAGGGCGTTGGCGTGCTGGCGCATGGCGGCGCGGCCGTCATCGACCCGCTCGTCGTCCACGAGGGCGGCCATGTAGTCCCAGATCGGTGTCTTGAACTCGGGCTGGGCCTGGGACAGCTCGATCACCTTGTCGTCGAAGGCGATGCCCGCCGTCGCCGCCTGGAACGCCGCCGGCGAGACGCCGGCCGCCGCCGCATCCTGGCCGATGCCGGCGAGGCAGGAGCGGAAATCCGCCAAAGCCGCCTGCGGCAGGCCGAACCCGGCGAGGCAGAGCAGGGTGGCGGCCGTGAGGGTCGCGCGCCGTGTCATGCAGAAATCTCTCCCGTTTCGCCGATCCAAGCACCGGAATAGGGCGTCATCAGGGTTAAGGAAAACCTGATGGAATCGGAGACTGAAACGGGTTTCGCCGCGACGAACCGCCCTTCGGCCGGACGGGATTATTTTTCGCATTAAGCCGTCGGGCCAGGGCAGATATCGGCCGACACCGCTCCTGCATGTCGATCAGCCCACCTGAGAGCGGGGACTCCGAAGGTGTTTGATTGGCTTCCTCAGATTTGACACCCTCTGTGTCATTCCGGGGCCGCGCAGCGGAGCCCGGAATCCAGAACCGCAGGTGATCCAGAACAGAGCGGCGAGCGTTCCGCCTCTTTCTCGTCCAACTGAGTGTCTGATGGTGTGGACGGCCCCCCGATCGGCATCAGTGTGCCAGAATGAGGTCGTTGGGATCTCATCCGAGGAGGCCGTCCATGACCGAGGTTACCCGCATTGGGCTGGATACGTCCAAGGGAAGTTTTCAGCTGCACGGCGTCGATGCGTCCGAGGCTGTGGTCCTGAAGCAGAAGCTGACCCGGACCAAGATGCAGGAGTTCTTCGAGAAGCAGCCGGCCTGCCTGGTGGTGCTGGAGGCCTGTGCGGCGTCGCACTACTGGGCCCGCACGCTGGGGGCGATGGGCCACACGGTCCGGCTGATCGCTCCGCAATTGGTCAAGCCCTACGTGCTGCGCTCCAAGAACGACGCCCGGGACGCGGCAGCCCTGTGCGAGGCAGCCAGCCGGCCGCAGATGCGTTACGTGCCGGTCAAGACGCCCGAGCAGCAGGCCGCGCAGATGCTGGCGGGCCTGCGCGAGCAGCGGCTGAAGCGGCGCACCCAGATCAGCAACAGCCTGCGCGGCTACGCGGCCGAGTTCGGGCTCACGGTCCCGCAGGGTCTGGCCCATCTCGCGGACCTGGCGGAGCGCTTCGCGAAGGAGCCGGCAGTGCCGGACCTGGCCCGCACGCTGTTTGCGGATCTATGGGAGGAGTACCAGGATGCTGACGAGCGGGTGCAAGAG
This sequence comes from Methylobacterium aquaticum, assembly GCF_016804325.1. Taxonomy (NCBI): domain Bacteria; kingdom Pseudomonadati; phylum Pseudomonadota; class Alphaproteobacteria; order Hyphomicrobiales; family Methylobacteriaceae; genus Methylobacterium; species Methylobacterium aquaticum. The sequence goes on along the minus strand of NZ_CP043627.1, from coordinate 3,412,574 downwards.
GCTGACCGCCAGCTCAAGCTCTGGCAGCGGGAGAACACGACCTGCCAGCGGCTGAGCGAGGTGCCGGGGCTGGGTCCGGTCGCCTCGGCGTTGCTGGTGATGAAGACGCCCGATCCCGCGGCGTTCGACAGCGGCCGGGACTTCGCGGCGTGGCTGGGCCTGACGCCCAAGGACCACTCGACGGCGGGCCGCCAGCGGCTAGGCGGGATCACGCGAGCGGGTGACGAGCAGTTGCGCAGCGTGCTGGTGGCTGGCGCGATGGCGGTGTTGCGTCACCACAAGCCGGGCAGCGGCGGGCTGAAAGGCTGGCTGACGGGGCTTCTGGCACGCAAGCCGATGAAGGTGGTGGCGGTGGCGCTGGCCAACAAGCTGGCGCGGATTGCCTGGCGTCTTCTGGTGAGCGGGGGCTCGTACGACCCGGCCTGGGCCGGCGCTGCTGTGGGCGGGGCTGCGCCGGCCCAGGCCTGATCGGGGGTAGGATCTGATCGGGAGCAGGGCTTGGCAGTATAGCAGGGCCTGGCAGTCTTGTCGGCGAGGCGAGGTCAGCGCGGATTGAAGGAGTTTGGGAGCCGGTGAGGCGCCCGTGAGCTTGCAAGCAGAAGATGAGTGGTCGGCTACGCTGTCTGTGACGCGCGAAAAATCCGTGGAATCCAGGGGCCGTTCGAGGCCGTGTTTCTGATGGGAGAGCGTGTCGCGAACCACCATTTTGGCCGCGGCCCCAGGGCCGCACCAAGGCCGGACATATGGATGCAACGCGAAAGCTTGGCCGGAATTTTCCGCTTGCGAGAAGGGGCCGTCCACATATGGATTCCGGGCTCCGCTGCGCGGCCCCGGAATGACGAGGTGGTTTTGATATCTGGAGAGACTAACCAAGCAAGCGCTCAGGCCCAGGGCCGCTCGGCGAGCTTCTGCTCGTAGGCGTCGATCGCCGGCGCCTTCTCCAGGGTCAGGCCGATATCGTCGAGGCCGTTGAGCAGGTTGTGCTTGCGGCCCGGATCGATGTCGAAATGCAGGGTGCCGCCGTCCGGCCCCTTGATGAGCTGGTTCTCGAGGTCGATCGTCAGCGTCGCGTTGGCGCCGCGATTGGCGTCGTCGAGGAGCTTCTCCAGGTCCTCCGGCGACACCGTGATCAGCAGGATGCCGTTCTTGGCGCTGTTGTTGAAGAAGATGTCGGCAAAGCTCGTCGAGATGATGCAGCGGATGCCGAAATCGGCCAGGGCCCAGGGGGCGTGCTCGCGCGAGGAGCCGCAGCCGAAATTGTCGCCCGCGACCAGGATCTTGGCGTTGCGGTAGGCCGGCTGGTTGAGGACGAAGTCGGGATTCTCCGAGCCGTCGTCGCGGTAGCGCATCTCGGAGAACAGGCCCTTGCCGAGGCCGGTGCGCTTGATCGTCTTGAGGTACTGCTTGGGGATGATGCGGTCGGTGTCGACGTTGACGATCGGCAGCGGGGCCGCAACGCCCTCCAGCACGGTGAACTTTTCCATGATTCGCTTCGTCCGAGATGCGCACCGCGCGGGGCAAGTCCCCGCGCGGCGTCAGTTCGGAGGTGTTCTAGCAACTCGCCGATGCGGCGGGAAGCGCAACCCGCGTCAGCGGGAGCCGGACAGCTCCAGCACGTCGTCGAAGGTCCGCAGGCCCGGACGCGGCGAGTTCACCAGCACCGCCATGTTGCCCGGGGCGTGCTGGTTCTTCCACATCTTGGTGTGGGCCTCCGGGATCTTGTCCCAGGGGAAGAGCTCGCTCATGCAGGGATCGACCCGGCGGTCGATGACGAACTGGTTGGCGGCGGCCGCCTGCTTCAGGTGGGCGAAGTGCGAGCCCTGGATGCGCTTCTGCCGCATCCAGACGTAGCGGGCGTCGAAGGTGATGTTGAAGCCGGTCGTGCCGGCGCAGAACACCACCATGCCGCCGCGCTTCACCACCAGCGCCGAGACCGGGAAGGTCGCCTCTCCGGGATGCTCGAACACGATGTCGACGTCGTTGCCCTTGCCGGTGATGTCCCAGATCGCCTTGCCGAACTTGCGGGCTTCCTTGGTCCACTCGTTGAACTCGGGCGAGTTCACCTTGGGCAGCTGGCCCCAGCAGTTGAAGTCCTTGCGGTTGATGACGCCCTTGGCGCCCAGGCTCATGACGTAGTCGCGCTTCGACTCGTCGGAGATCACCGCGATGGCGTTGGCGCCGGCCGCCGCGCAGAGCTGCACGCCGAACACGCCGAGGCCGCCCGAGGCGCCCCAGATCAGCACGTTCTGGCCCGGCTTGATCGTGTGCGGCGCGTGGCCGAACAGCATCCGGTAGGCGGTGGCCAGCGTGAGCGTGTAGCAGGCGCTCTCTTCCCAGGTCAGGTGCTTGGGCCGGTGCATCAGCTGGCGCGACTGCACCCGGCAGAACTGGCCGAAGGAACCGTCCGGGGTCTCGTAGCCCCAGATGCGCTGCGTCGGCGAGAACATCGGGTCGCCGCCGTTACATTCCTCGTCGTCGCCGTCGTCCTGGTTGCAGTGGACGATGACCTCGTCGCCGACCTTCCAGCGCTTCACCTTGGCGCCGACCGCCCAGACGATGCCCGAGGCATCGGAGCCGGCGATGTGGAAATCGGCCTTGTGGACGTCGAACGGCGAGATCGGCTCGCCGAGGCCGGCCCAGACGCCGTTGTAGTTGACGCCGGCGGCCATCACGAGGACGAGCACCTCGTCGTCGCCGATCGCCCAGGTCGGCAAAACCTCGATCTGCATCGAGGTTTCCGGCGGCCCGTGGCGCTCGCGGCGGATCGCCCAGGCATACATCTTCGCCGGGACGTGGCCGAGCGGCGGAATCTCGCCGATCTCGTAGAGATCCTTCACCTGGGGCCCACTCTTTGCCACCGGTTCCAGCGCGGCGCTCGCTGCCATTGCGGACCCTCCCTCGGTATGATGCACTGCACCGAGAATTCTAGCGCCGTTCCAAGGGGCCTCAATAGCCCATTTGGCGACGTGGCCGTGGCGTCGGTCTTACGTCATGGATGACGGTCAAGCCGGGTAGGGTTACCATTGCTGCGTCAGGGCGGGCATCCGGGCCCGCGGGCACAGCGGACAACGAGGGCGAGGGCGCAGATGGGCGAGCCGGACGTCAAGCGGGACAAGCCGTGGATCATCCGCACCTATGCGGGCCATTCCACGGCGGCGGAATCGAACGCGCTCTACCGCGGCAACCTCGCCAAGGGGCAGACCGGCCTGTCGGTCGCCTTCGACCTGCCGACCCAGACCGGCTACGACCCCGACCACGAGCTGGCGCGGGGCGAGGTCGGCAAGGTCGGCGTCTCGATCGCGCATCTCGGCGACATGCGGACCCTGTTCCAGGACATCCCGCTGTCCCAGATGAACACCTCAATGACCATCAACGCCACGGCCCCGTGGCTGCTGGCCCTGTATCTCGCGGTGGCCGAGGAGCAGGGGGCGCCGTTCTCGGCCCTCCAGGGCACGACCCAGAACGACATCATCAAGGAATACCTGTCGCGGGGCACCTACGTCTTCCCGCCGGGGCCGTCGTTGCGGCTCACCAAGGACGTGATCCTGTTCACGACGAGCCAGGTTCCGAAATGGAACCCGATGAACGTCTGCTCCTACCACCTGCAGGAAGCGGGGGCGACGCCGGTCCAGGAACTGTCCTACGCGCTGGCGGTCGCCATCGCGGTGCTCGACACGGTGCGCGACGACCCCGATTTCGACGAGGCGAGCTTCGCCGACGTGGTCGGGCGGATCTCGTTCTTCGTGAATGCGGGCATGCGCTTCGTCACCGAGATCTGCAAGATGCGGGCGTTCAGCGATCTCTGGGACGAGATCACCCGCGATCGCTACGGCATCACCGACGAGCGGAAGCGCATCTTCCGCTACGGCGTGCAGGTGAACTCGCTGGGCCTCACCGAGCAGCAGCCCGAGAACAACGTCCACCGCATCCTGATCGAGATGCTGGCCGTGACTTTGTCGAAGCGCGCCCGCGCCCGCGCGGTGCAGCTGCCGGCCTGGAACGAGGCGCTCGGCCTGCCGCGGCCCTGGGACCAGCAATGGTCGATGCGGATGCAGCAGATCCTCGCCTTCGAGACCGATCTCCTCGAATACGACGACATCTTCGACGGCTCGACCGCCATCGACGCCAAGGTCGAGGCCCTGAAGACCGAGACCCGGGCGGAGCTCGCCCGGATCGGGGCGCTCGGCGGCGCGGTGACGGCGATCGAGACCGGCTTGATGAAGCGGGCGCTCGTCGAATCGAACGCGAAGCGCATCGCCGCGATCGAGCGCGGCGAGCAGGTCGTGGTCGGCGTCAACAAGTTCCAGAACGGCGAGCCCTCGCCGCTCACCGCCGGCGACGGGGCGATCTTCACCGTCTCCGAGACCGTCGAGATGGAGGCGCAAGGCCGCATCAAGGCGTGGCGCGCCCAGCGCGATGCGGCGGCCGTCGCGGCGGCCCTCGACGAGCTCGAGGCCTCGGCCCGCGAGGGCCGCAACGTGATGCCGGCCTCGATCGCCTGCGCCAAGGCCGGGGTCACCACCGGCGAGTGGGGCGAGCGCCTGCGCCAGGTCTTCGGCGAGTACCGCGCCCCCACCGGCGTGACCCCTGAGACCGTCACTTCGGGGGCGGCCGAGGAGGCGCGCCTCCTCATCGCCGATCTCGGCGAGCGCCTGGGCGAGGCGCCCAAGCTCGTCGTCGGCAAGCCCGGCCTCGACGGCCACTCGAACGGCGCCGAGCAGATCGCCTTGCGCGCCCGCGACGTCGGCTTCGACGTGACCTATGACGGCATCCGCCAGACCCCGACGGAGATCGTCGCCAAGGCGCGCGAGCGCAACGCCCACATCATCGGCCTGTCGATCCTGTCGGGCTCGCACGTTCCGCTGGTGCGCGAGGTCCGGGCGCTGCTGCGCAAAGAGGGTCTCGACCACATCCCGGTCGTCGTCGGCGGCATCATCTCGTCGGAGGACGAGCTGGTGCTGAAGAACATGGGCGTGGCGGCGATCTACACCCCGAAGGACTACGCGCTCGACACGATTATGGTCGGCCTCGCCAAAGTGGTCGAGCGGTCGATCGCGAAGCGCGAGGCGGAGGATTCGGAGCCGCGGCGGGAAGAGGTGTTCTGAGGTAATACCAACGGTCGTTGGAAACGACCTTTGGTTCCGTTCTCGAATTTTCGTCAAGCCTCTGGCTTGGCATAGAAAATTCGAGATGGCTCAATGGCCCGATGCGTTAGCGTCTTGGGCCATTGGTGTAACGCCTCTCTTTCGAGATGGCCGGAGCCTCGTTGCGCCGGCCCGTTTTCCGACATGCCGACAGCCTGTCGGGGTGCGCACTCGTCAGTGTGCCTTCAATTCCAAACCGCGACCTCATCCTGAGAGCCTGTTTGAGCAGGATTTCTACCCAATATTTGAGGCGGGCGGGATCATCCTACCCGCTAATATCATCCTGAGGTGCGAACGAAGTGAGCCTCGAAGGAGGGCTCCAGAAGCCTCTGCGATCCCTGGAGCCCTCCTTCGAGGCTCCCTCCGGTCGCACCTCAGGATGAGGTCGTGGATGGGATGACGCCTTGGTCGGTGTTTCGTCGTTTTCTGGTCTATCACGTTGTCTTGACTGTCCCGTAGGCGGGCGCACACTCTCCGAACCGCGCCGATCCAAGAGAGCGCGGGTCGAGGGAGGAACACCATGCTGACGCGCCGCGGTTTCGCGGGGTTCGCCTCGTGCGCGATCTGCAGCCTGACCGGCTTTCTCGCCGTCGACGCCGGCGCGCAGACGCCGCCCGCCGCCACGCCGGGGGTGAAGCGCAGGATGCTGGGCCAGACCGAGGGGCCGATGCCCGGCTACGTTACCATCACCGCCGAGGTCGAGATCGAGCCCGGCATGCTGGTCGGCCGCCACACCCATCCGGGGATCGAATCGGGCTACGTCGTCGAGGGCGAGATCGAGCTGCCGATCGAGGGTCAGCCGACCCGGATGCTCAAGACCGGCGATGGGTTCCAGGTGCCGGCGGGTGTGCCGCATGGTGGGGCCAGGAGCGGTGGAAAGCCCGTGCGCCTCGTCAGCACCTACATCGTCGAGACGGGCAAGCCGCTGGCCTCCCCGGCGTGAGGCATGGTCTGGCTGGCGCCCGGCGGGTAGGGTAGGGGTGGGGAGCCCACCTCCCTCCGAACCCGTCGCGATGCCGCTCAGCCCCCTCGTTGCAATTCCCTTGGCCGCGGCCCTGTCGGCCGGGCTGATCGTCGCGTTGCGGCCGCTGCTCCAGCGCTACGCCCTGGCGCGGCCCAATGCCCGGTCGAGCCACCGGATCCCGACCCCGCAGGGCGGCGGCATCGCGGTGGTGGCGGCGGCGCTCGCGGTGGTGTTCGGATTCTCCGGGATGCCGGGCGGCGACGTCGCGGCCCTCGCTGTCGGCACGGTGGCCCTGGCGCTGGTCGGGGCCGTCGACGACATCCGGCCCCTGCCGGTGAGCCTGCGCCTGCCGCTCCAGGCGGCCTGCGTGGTGCTGGTGCTCACCGCCGCCGGCGGGCAGCTGGTGCCCGGAATCCCGCTCTGGTGCGAGCGCGCCCTCGCGGTCCTGGCCGGCCTGTGGTTCGTCAACCTCACGAACTTCATGGACGGGCTCGACTGGATGACGGTGGCCGAGATGGTGCCCCTGCTCGCCGCCCTCCTGGCCTTCGGCCTCGCCGGCCGGCTGCCCGGGGACGCGACCCTGGTGGCGGCGGCCCTGCTCGGCGGGCTTCTCGGCTTCGCGCCGTTCAACCGGCCGGTCGCACGGCTCTTCCTCGGCGATGTCGGCTCGCTGCCGATCGGCCTCGTCGTCGCCTGGCTGCTCTACCGGCTGGCCGGGGAGGGGGGGCTCGCCGCCGCGATCCTGCTGCCGCTCTACTATCTCGCCGACGCCACCTTGACCCTCGGGCGCCGGGCGCTCGCCGGGGACAAGGTCTGGCAGGCGCATCGCAGCCATTTCTACCAGCGCGCCACGACCAACGGCCGCTCCGTTCCCTTCGTGATCGGGGCGGTCTTCGTCCTCAACCTCGCCCTGGCGCTTCTCGCCGCCGCGACGCTCGCCGCGCCGGGCTGGACGATGGCCCTCGCGGGGCTGGCGCTCGGCGCCGGGCTCGTCGCCGGGCTGCTCCGGCTCTTCTCCCTGCCTGCCGTGAGGAACGCCGCCGCATGACCGCACCCCTCGTCGCCCTCACCGGCTCGACCGGCTTCATCGGCCGCCATCTCCTGGCGGCCCTGAGCGCCCGGGGCTACCGGGTGCGGGTGCTGCTGCGCCGGCCGGTGGAGCTGCCGCCGGGCATCAGCGGCGCCGTGGTGGGCGACCTCTCCCGGCCGCAGAACATGGCGGCGGCGCTCAGCGGCGCCGACGCGGTGGTGCATTCGGCGGGCCTCGCCCACGCGATGTCGGGGGCGCCGGAGGACGATTACCGGACCTTCAACACCGAGGCGACGCGGGGCCTTGCCCAGGCGGCGGCGAGGGCACGGGTGCGCCGCTTCGTGTTCCTGTCCTCGATCCGGGCCCAGTCGGGGCCATCGGCCTTACGCCTCCTGACGGAGGCCGATGCCCCGGCCCCGACCGATGCTTACGGCCGCTCCAAGCTCGCCGCCGAGGAGGCGCTGGCCGGCATCGACATCGACTCGGTCTCGCTGCGGCCGGTCCTGGTCTACGGTCCGGGCCAGAAGGGCAACATGGCGGCGCTGATGCGGCTCGCCCGGGCGCCGTACCCGCTCCCCCTCGGGGGCCTGTCCGGCCGGCGCTCCCTGGTCTCGGTCGAATCCCTGAGCGATGCCGTCGATGCGGTGCTGCGGGCGCCCGGCCCGTTGCGCCGGCCGCTGATCGTCGCCGAGGCCGAGCCGTTGCGGGTGCCGGAGATGATCGCATCCCTCCGCGCCGGCCTCGAGCGTCGGCCCGGACTCGTGCCGGTGCCGCAGGCGCTCCTCGATGCGGCCTTGAGGCTCACCGGGCGGAGCGAGCTGCGCGAGCGCCTGGCCGGATCCCTCGTCGCCCGCGCGGCGGGGCTCGAAGCCATGGGCTGGACGGCGCCGGTCGAGACCCGCGGCGGCCTCGCATCCCTGGCCCGGGCCGGCGGCTGACCGGTCGCCTCGCGAAAACGGCCCGGCGCCCGATCGGGCGCCGGGCCGGGCGAGCAGTGGCGCGGCCGCAGCCGGGATCAATCCTCGGCGTCGTCCTCGTCGGGCTGGCGGATGCCGTAGCGGTTCTCGAGGTTCACGGCGGCGCGCGGCGCCCGCTCGCCCGGGTCCCGGGGGGCGAGGTCACGAGGTCCCATATCACGAGGTCCCACATCACGAGGTCCCATGTCGCGCGGACCGTCCGGCCCGAGGGAGCGGGGCGCGCGGACCGGGCGCTCGCCCTGGTCGCGGCCGATGCGCGGGATCAGCTGCACGATGTCGACGAAGTCGTCGGCCTGGCGGCGCAGCTCGTCGGCGACCATCGGCGGCTGGGTCTGCACCGTCGAGACCACGGTCACCCGCACGCCCCGGCGCTGCAGGGCCGCCACCAGCGGCTTGAAGTCGCCGTCGCCGGAGAACAGTACCATGTGATCGATATAGGGGCTGAGCTCCATGGCATCGATCGTCAGCTCGATGTCCATGTTGCCCTTGATCTTGCGCCGGCCGCTCGAATCGGTGAACTCCTTCACCGGCTTGGTGACGACGCGGTAGCCGTTGTAATCGAGCCAGTCGATCAGCGGGCGGATCGAGGAATATTCCTGGTCCTCGATCAGGGCGGTGTAGTAGAAGGCGCGGACCAGATTCTCGCGCGCCCGGAAATCGGCCAGGAGCTTGCGGTAATCGATGTCGAAGCCGAGGGCCTTGGTGGTGGCGTAGATGTTGGCGCCGTCGATGAACAGGGCGCTGCGGGGGGGATTGGGCATCATTTATCCTTGAAGGTGCGGTACGGCCGCACGAAAAGAATCACTTGCGAGAAAAGCCGCCACGAAAAATGCAACTGCCCCTTGAGTATCGAGTTTGGAGCAATCAGTGCGGGTGCCGCACACCGCATGGCGGCTGCAATAACCGCAGCTAAGGATGCGTCGCCGCCCCTGTCAAGCGGTGATGCCGTGCAGGGGCCCGGCTCCCCGGCAAAATCCGCGCGTCCCGGCCCGTCTCCGCCGGGACCGGCGCTCCCGATCCGCCGACCCGAACGACCCTCCTGCCCGAACGGGGGGGTGAAACCGGTTGACCCTATGGGGCGTGGGGCGTAGGGTCCGCGCCACTCTCTAAAGGGCAGGCTTTCCACAGCATGCGTACGGTCCTTATTGTAGCGGAGGCGCCACCGAAGGGGCGGGCTTGAGAAGCCCGGCATCCCATGGGTGGCGCATGCAGGGTCCTTCGGGGCCCTTTTTTGTTGCGTAAAACGGACCCGAGAGCGCGGACGAGACCCAAGGAACGGAGCGCGACGATGAGTGCGGGCGAGGTCATGACGGGCGCCGAGATGGTGATCCGGGCGTTTCAGGATCAGGGAGTCGACACCCTGTTCGGCTATCCGGGCGGCGCGGTGCTGCCGATCTACGACGCGCTGTTCCACCAGGACACGGTAAAGCACATCCTGGTGCGGCACGAGCAGGGCGCCGTGCACGCCGCCGAGGGCTATGCCCGCTCGTCGGGCAAGGTCGGCTGCGTGCTCGTCACCTCGGGGCCGGGCGCCACCAACATCGTCACCGGCCTGACCGACGCGCTGCTCGATTCGATCCCGCTCGTCTGCATCACCGGCCAGGTGCCGACGCACCTGATCGGTTCCGACGCGTTCCAGGAATGCGACACGGTCGGCATCACCCGCAGCTGCACCAAGCACAATTACCTGGTCAAATCGATCGAGGACCTGCCGCGGATCCTGCACGAGGCGTTCTACGTCGCCTCGCACGGCCGGCCCGGCCCGGTGGTCGTCGACCTGCCGAAGGACATCCAGTTCGCCAGCGGCGTCTACCGCCGCCCGGTCGACAACAGCCACAAGACCTACAACCCGCAGACCCAGGGCGACCCTGAGAAGATCCGCGCCGCCGTGGCGCTGATGGCGGGCGCGCGCCGCCCGGTCTTCTATACCGGCGGCGGCGTCATCAATGCGGGGCCCGAGGCCTCCGCGCTGCTGCGCGAGCTCGCCCGCGCCACCGGCTTCCCGGTCACCTCGACCCTGATGGGTCTGGGCGCCTTTCCGGGCTCGGACCCGCAGTTCCTCGGCATGCTCGGCATGCACGGGACCTACGAGGCCAACCTGGCGATGCACGAATGCGACGTCATGGTGTGCATCGGCGCCCGCTTCGACGACCGCATCACCGGCCGGCTCGACGCCTTCTCGCCCTTCTCCAAGAAGATCCACGTCGACATCGACGCCTCGTCGATCAACAAGACCGTCAAGGCCGATATCGGCATCGTCGGCGATTGCGGCTCGGTGCTGGCCGACATGCTGCGCGAGTGGCGGGCCGTGACGCCGGAGCCCGACCAGGGCCGCCTGACCGAGTGGCTGTCGAAGATCCGCGGCTGGAAGGCGCGCGAATGCCTCGGCTACTGGCCGTCGGGCACCACCATCAAGCCGCAATACGCGGTCCAGCGCCTCTACGAGGCGACCAAGGACCGCGAGACCTACGTCACCACGGAGGTCGGCCAGCACCAGATGTGGGCGGCCCAGTACTACAAGTTCGACGAGCCGAACCGCTGGATGACCTCGGGCGGCCTCGGCACCATGGGCTACGGCCTGCCGGCGGCGATCGGCGCCCAGCTGGCGCATCGCGGCGCGCTGGTGATCGACATCGCCGGCGAAGCCTCGATCCAGATGAACATCCAGGAAATGTCGACGGCCGTGCAGTACCGCCTGCCGGTCAAGATCTTCATCCTGAACAACGAGTACATGGGCATGGTGCGCCAGTGGCAGCAGCTGCTGCACGGCTCGCGCTACTCCGAGAGCTATTCGGAGAGCCTGCCCGACTTCGTCAAGCTGGCGGAAGCCTACGGCGCCAAGGGCATCCGCTGCTCCGATCCCGGCAGCCTCGACGCGGCGATCGCCGAGATGCTGGACTATGACGGCCCGGTCATCTTCGACTGCATCGTCGACAAGACCGAGAACTGCTTCCCGATGATCCCGTCGGGCAAGGCGCATAACGAGATGCTGCTCTCGGATTACCTCGGCGAGACCGGGGCGGACCTGGGCGACGTGATCTCCGACGAAGGCAAGATGCTGGTCTGAGCGGGCAAGGGTTGAGGACGATGAACGCCATGAACACCCACTACCCCGATCCGGTCCGCGTCGAGCCGGTGAACCGCCATACCCTGGCGGTCATCGTCGACAACGAGCCCGGCGTGCTCGCCCGCATCGCCGGCCTGTTCTCGGGCCGCGGCTACAACATCGAGAGCCTGACGGTGTCGGAGACCGAAGAGGCCCGGCACATCTCCCGCATCACCATCGTGACGGCGGGCACCAATGCGGTGATCGAGCAGATCAAGGCGCAGCTCGACCGGCTCGTGCCGGTTCACCGGGTGGTCGACCTGACCCTTCAGGGCGATTCGCTCGAGCGGGAGCTGGCGCTGGTCAAGGTGGCCGGCAAGGGCGACCACCGGGTCGAGGCGATGCGGCTCGCCGCTGCCTTCGGCGCCCGCACCCTCGATGCGACGCTGCACTCGTTCGTGTTCGAGCTGACCGGCACGACCGACGAGATCGACCGCTTCGTCAAGCTGATGGCGTCGGTGGGGCTCGTCGAGGTCTCGCGCACCGGCGTCGCCGCGATGGGGCGCGGTGCGGAGGCGATGTAGCGTGCTACTCGGCGGGCGGGGTGCCGGTGCGCCCCGCCTGGCCGTACTTCCGCTCGAAGCGGTAGACGGCATACCAGGCGCCCGCGATGCTCGTCACCGAGATGAACAAGGCAAAGCTGAGCATCGCGAGGGTGGCATCCCAGGGCATCGTCACTCCCCCCGGCGTGCTGATCCCGGTCGGCGAGCCTTATTTTGATTCGCCCCAATAGATTTGACAACCTCCCGTCATTCCGGGGCCGCGCAGCGGAGCCCGGAATCCAGACACTCAGGTGGGAGAGGATGAAGCGGCCCGCTGTCCGCTCTATTCTTTACCATCGGCGGTTCTGGATTCCGGGCTCCGCTGCGCGGCCCCGGAATGACGCGGAGGTTTTGAGCAGCGTTGAGCGAAGCTAGTCAGCTCAAATACACAAATCCAACGCTCGACGCCCGGGGCCGGCTCAAGCGCCAGCCCCCGCGAGCGCTCCTCGCCTCAGCGCGCGCCCTTGCCGTCCCCGTCGCGCATCGCGCCGGTCGGCTCCTGGACGTGGGCCTCGAGGAACCACAGCTGCTTGTCGACCGCGCGGGAGACCTCGGTGAACAGGTCGGCGGTGCCGGCGTCGCCCGCCTCGTCGGTCTGGTCGATGTTCTCGCGCACGGCGTTGGCATAGGCCGCGTAGCGGTCGATCAGGGCCGAGAGGTGGTCGGCGATGGCGTAGACGTCGGTGGGGTAGGGGGTCAGCTTCGAGGAGGCGGCCACCACCGAGGCGGTGCCGAGCGCCGTGGCGCCGAGCTGCACGGCCCGCTCCGCGACCTTGTCGTTGAGGTCGTCGAGCTCGGTGCGGAACCCGTCGAGCATCTCGTGGATGCCGATGAATTGCGGGCCCTTCAGGTTCCAGTGCGCCTGCTTGACGGCGAGCGCCAGATCGATGCCGTCGGCGAGGCGCGCATTCAGGGTCTCGATCGAGACGCTCTTAGCATTCGAATCGGTGCCGTTGCGGGTGCGGTGGCTGCGCGGCTGGCCGGCCTTGCCCTTGGTATCCGTCATGTCGGTGTGCTCCGTGGATTTGCCGCAACAACGAGGCCGGAGGGCGGCCGTTCCGATGTTGTGGTGGGGTTTTCTCGGCCGTCCCGGGCTTTTCGGCCGCCGGGTCGAGGCGGGCCGGCATCGTGCCCGAGGGGCTAGGGCGGGGTGTCCGGGCGAACACCCCGCCGGGCGATAGCCTGACCTACCGTCAGAGCATCGGCTGACCGCCGGTCACCGGCACGAGCGCACCCGTCATGTAGCTGCCCTCCCGGGAGGCGAGGAGCACGTAGGCGGGCGCCAGCTCCGCCGGCTGGCCGGCGCGGCCGAGGGGCGTGTCGGCGCCGAGCTGCTCGATCTGCTCCGGCTTCTTCACGATCGGCTGGATCGGCGTCCAGACCGGGCCGGGAGCGACGCAGTTGACCCGGATGCCCTTCGGGGCCAGCAGGTTCGACAGCCCGACCGTCAGGGTGCTGATCGCGCCCTTGGTGGCGGCGTAGACCAGCATGCTCGCATCCGCCACCTTGGCCTGCTGGCTCGTCGAGTTCACGATCGCCGAGCCCGGCCGCATGTGCTTCACGGCCTCTTGCGCCAGGTAGAACATCGCGAAGACGTTGGCGCGGAACGAACCCTCGACATCGTGGGCGGTCACGTCGTCGAGGCCCTCGTTCACCACCTGCGCGGCGGCGTTGTTGACCAGGATGTCGATCCGGCCGAACGCGGCGACGGTCTTCGCTACGATCGCCCGGCAATGGGCCTCGTCGCGCAGGTCGCCGGGGATCAGCAGGCAGCGCCGGCCCGCCTTCTCGACCCAGGCTTTCGTTGCTTGCGCATCCTCCTCCTCAGATTCGAGGTAGGAGATCGCGAGGTCGGCGCCCTCGCGGGCATACGCGATGGCGACCGCCCGGCCGATGCCGGAATCGCCCCCCGTCACGATCGCGACCTTGTCGGTGAGCAGGCCCTTGCCGACGTAACTCTCCTCGCCGTGGTCCGGGGCCGGGTCCATCGGGCCGGTGAGGCCGGGGCGCGGCTGCTGCTGCGCGCCGGGGAAGGGCGGCCGGGGATAGGCCGTGCGGGGATCGTCGCTCATCGGGTGCCTTTCAGGAACGCGCCGGCGGTGCGCAGGGACAACGCCATGATGGTGAGCGCCGGATTGGCCGCGAGCGAACTCGGGAAGACCGAGCCGTCGCAGATCCAGAGATTCTCGACCTCGTGGCTGCGCCCATAGGCATCGACCACGGAGGTGTCCGGGTTCCGTCCCATCCGGCAGGTGCCCAGCGTGTGGGCGACGCGCTCCAGCACCCAGATGTCGGAGGCGCCCGCCGCCTCCCAGATCCCGCGCATCACCTTGGTGGCGTGGGCGTTGAGCCTGTCCTCGTTCGAGCCGTAGCCGAAGTCGATCTTGGCTTTTCGCATCCCGAGCGCGTCGGTCTCGTCCGACAGGGTCAGGATGTTGGCGTCGCAGGGCAGCGTCTCGCCGTTGATGCCGATGCCGGCGACGCGGTTGTACTGTTTCAGGTAGTCGGTCAGCGCCGTGCCCCACAGGCCGCGACCGCGGGCAACGGAGTTCGCCCAGGTCAGCGGCTCGACGCCGAGGCTCTGCACCAGGTAGCCGCCGGCGAAGTCGGCGCCTTTCGGCCGGGTGTAATCCTCGGTGATGAGCGAGGACGGATAGCCCCGGTTCATCCCCACCTCGTCGGCGAAGGTGCCCCAGACCTGCGTCGCGACGTGGCCGATATAGTTCCGCCCGACCTGGCCGCTGCCGGTGGCGAGGTCGAGATGGAGCAGGAGGCGGGGCGTCTCGACGGCGCCGGCGCACAGGACCAGGTGGGCGCAACGCTGGCGATGGTCGCGCCCGCCGCTGCGGTAGATCACGGCCGTGATCCGCCCGGCCTTGTCGCGCTCGACCCCGTGCATCCGTGCCTCGGCGCGGATCTCGGCCCCGCGGGCGACGGCCAGCGGCAGGTAGGTCACGTCCATGCTGGCCTTGGCGCGGGTGCGGCAGCCCTGGTGGCAGAAGCCGCAATTGATGCAGGCCTTGCGCTCCGGCACGGCCGGATCGACGGTGAAGTCGCGCGAGACCACCGCCGCCGGCGCGTCGGTCGCGGTGATCCCGAGTGTCCGGCACGCCGAGGCCATGATCTGGGCCGGCCCGTTGCGCAGGACCGGCGGCAGCGGGAAGCGGCGCGCCTCGTCCCACGGATAGGGCGTCGGGCCGGAGGTGCCGATGAAGGCCTCGACACGGTCGTAGAACGGCACCAGCTCGGCATGCTCGATCGGCCAGTCGCAGCCCTCGCCGGTCTCGGTGTTCAGCCGGAAGTCGCGCGGGTCGGCCCGGGGCACGAAGGCGCCCCAGTGCAGGGTCGAGCCGCCGATGCCGGTGCCGCTGTTGTTGGCGCCGAAGGCCTCCGGCGTCGAACCGCCGCTCAAGCGCTCCTCGGTCCAGTAGATCTCGTCGGCGAGCGTCTCGTCGAAGCCGTATCCGGCGGGATCGAAATTCGGCCCGGCCTCCAGCGCCACGACCTTGAGTCCGGCCGCCGCCAGTTCGGCCAGCAGCGGCGCGCCGCCGGCCCCGGTGCCGACCACCACCACGTCGACGACCTCGTCGGTGCCGTAACGCTTCTGCCCCGCGAGGTTCATCGGGCGTCTCCCACGGTGTCGAGAACGGGCTTTTCCCAGGATTCGCGCTCGTTCAGGCCGGTCAGGCGATAGCCGGGCAGGGCATCGGCGTCGTCGCCGCCCGCGCCGATCCCGGTGAAGCCGATCGCCGCGAGGCCGGCCGGATGGGCGAGGTAGGTGCGCACCGCCTCGCCCCGCAACTCCTCGAACCAGCAGGTCATCAGATCGGGCGCGAGGCCGCCCTGGATCTCCGGCAGGTCGCCGGAGGTGGCGCGGGTGAGAAGGGCGTCCTGCTCGGGCCCGCCGAGTGACGCGAAGGAGCGTCCGTGCGCCTCCCGCGCGGCCCCGTCGAGGGTGCGGAGCGCCCGGGCACAGGCGTCCGCGTCCGGCGGCAGGGCGGCGAAGCGCCAGCCGTCGCCGGTGCCGGAGGCGAGGCGCGCGTCGATGCGGCGGGCGAGATCGATCCGTCCCGGGCCCGCTTGCGGCAAGACCCGGTCGAGGCAGGCTCGAAGCGTCGCGCGCTCGTCCGGCTGCAAGCAGAACGGGCCGTCGGGCTCGCGCATCCGCTCGCGCAGGGTCGTGCGCAGGCGGGTATTGACCCGGTCGGACCCCATCAGCGCCGCGAAGGCCGGCGGCAGGGCAGGGGCTTCGGCGGCTTGCGGCGGGGCCGCGACGAAGTCGCGGATCAGCGTCGCCAGAGCCTCCGGCCGCTCCAGCGGCAGCAGGTGCCCGGCGCTGACGGCCACCTCGTGGCGGTGGCGGGCGAGGTGGGGCAGGGTCAGCGCGGCCTGCGCCTCCGGCCCGAGATCGCCGTCCTTCGCCCCGCTCACCACCAGGGCGGGCGTCGTCAGGATGCCGATCCGGTTGCGCCAATCCTCCTTGGCGCCGTTCGCCAGCCAGGCCTTCCAGGCCTGCGGGTTGGCGCGCAGCACGTCCTCGACCGTCCGGGCATGGTCCTCCGGCGCGAGGGGTGCGCCGACATTCGCCGCGACGAAGGCCTCGGCCTCCCGCTGCCGTGTCTCCGGATCGGCATCGATCCAGGCGATCATCGCCTGCCGGCGTTCCTCTTCCATCGGCTCAGGGCAGGGCGGGGAGCCCGCCAGCAGCACCAGCCCGGCGAGGCCGGCGAGCGCCGAATCGCCGTCCTCGCTGCGCCGCGCCAGCGCCAGGGCGACCTTCGCCCCCATGCTGTTGCCGGCGATGAGAAAGGGCCCGGGCGGGCCCTCGGCTTTGATGCGGGCCGCGACGTGGTCGGCCATGGCGGCGACGTCTGCGCCCGGATGGTCGGCTTCGTCGCCGAAACCCGGCAGGTCGATGGCGACGCAGCGCAGGTGGGGCCCGAAACGCTCGGCGAGGGGACGCCAGATGCGGGCGCTGCCTCCGAGGAAGTGCAGGCAGAAGAGGACGGGGTGGTCGATCATGCCGGCGAGATCGCGCGGTGCTGCGCTGCGTCAACGGCGGCCTGCCCGCGGCGCCTTGCAGCACCCCGGGATGATCTGTCGAGTCATTGACGGACCTGAGGGGCCTGCGGATCGCCTCCCTGTCGGTCGTGATGCCGCGATGGGCGCGGGGACGGACCGCCTCGACAGTCGAGCACTATGCCCGATCGTAGATAATATATGATCTCTTCGTCTCATGCGTTGAGGCGTGCCATCGGCTTTCGCCGCCCGCACTGCAAATTTGATCTATGTTAAATTTTTCCAATGAGTAAAGAGTAGCCGCCGCCACATCCTGGAATGCGCCTGGAGGAGCCGCGCAGGCGGGGGCCAGATCTCGCAGCAGCGGCCGGAAGCGTCGCTGCATCTGCACGGCTGGCCGGATCCACTCGGATTCTCGCCGCTCTCGACAACGCGAAACGCCGCGCGGACAGGCGGTCCGCGCGGCGTTTCGCAAGGCTGCGCCGCGGCCCGCCCGAGCGGGCCGCGGCATCGAAAAAGCTTAGTTCTTGGCCTTGTCGACCAGGGCCTTCTCCTTGATCCACGGCATCATGCCGCGGAGGCGCTCGCCGACCTCCTCGATCGGGTGGGCGGCGTTGCGGGCGCGGGTCGCCTTGAACGAGGTCTGGTTGACCTTGTTCTCGAGCATCCAGTTGCGGGTGAACGTGCCGTTCTGGATGTCCGTGAGCACCCGCTTCATCTCGGCCTTGGTCTCGGGCGTGATGATGCGCGGGCCGGTCACGTACTCGCCGTACTCGGCGGTGTTCGAGATCGAGTAGTTCATGTTGGCGATGCCGCCCTCGTAGATGAGGTCGACGATCAGCTTCACCTCGTGGAGGCACTCGAAATAGGCCATCTCGGGGGCGTAGCCGCCCTCGACCAGGGTCTCGAAGCCGGCCTTGATCAGCTCGACGAGGCCGCCGCAGAGCACGACCTGCTCACCGAACAGGTCGGTCTCGCACTCTTCCTTGAAGGTGGTCTCGATGATGCCGGCGCGGCCGCCGCCATTGGCCGAGGCGTAGGACAGGCCGAGGTCGTGGGCGTTGCCCGAGGCGTCCTGGGCGATGGCGATCAGGGTCGGCACGCCGCCGCCGCGCAGGTACTCGGAGCGCACGGTGTGGCCCGGGCCCTTCGGGGCGACCATCAGCACGTCGAGGTCGGCGCGCGGCTCGATCAGGTTGAAGTGGACGTTGAGGCCGTGGGCGAACAGCAGGGCGGCGCCCTGCTTCATGTTGGCCTGGAGCGAATCGCGGTAGATCTCGCCCTGCAGCTCGTCGGGGGTCAGCATCATGACGACGTCCGCCTGCTTGGCGGCGTCGGCCACTTCCATGACCGTGAAGCCCTCGGCCTCGGCCTTCTTGGCGCTGGCCGAGCCCTTGCGGAGCGCGATCACCACGTCCTTGACGCCGGAATCGCGCAGGTTCAGCGCGTGGGCGTGGCCCTGGCTGCCGTAGCCGACGATGACGACCTTCTTGCCCTTGATCAGATTGATGTCGGCATCACGATCGTAATAGACCCGCATGGCGGCTCCCCCTTGTGCAGATGGCGAGAATTTCGAACGCTCCGGGCGCTGGAGCGGCCGTGCGACGGCCGGCTTGTAGCGGCGTGATTCGCGTCAAGGAAGAGGGGATGCGCGCGAACGCGCACATGACTGGTCCGTTCCGGGCGCGGATTCGACCATTGGGGTTGCCGGCTCGACGGCGTGCGGACCGGGATCGTGACCGGCCCGCCGCCGTTCGCCCCTCACGCCGGCAGGGGCAGCCCCTCGCGGGCGAAGGCGCGCTGCACCGCCGGCCGCGCGGCCATGCGGCGGGCGTGATCGGTCCAGTACGGGAACTGGCGGGCCATGTCGTAGCCCAGAACCTGGCCGCGGCCCCAGTGCCAGAACACCAGCAGGTAGGGATCGGCGACGCTGTAATGCTCGCCCGCCGCCCAGCCGCCGCGGGACAGCCCGACCTCGATCATCGTCCACAAATCGGCGCAGGTCTCGTGGCCCTTGGCCTTCACGTCCTCGATCGCCGCCGCGTCGGTGGCGTAGCGCTCGGCCCGGCGGATATGGGCGTAGGCCGGGTGGATGGTGGAGGACATCCAGGCAAGCCACTCGGCGCACCGCGCCTCCTCCCGCGGGTCCTCCGGCCACAGGCCCGCCTGCGGATGCTTGCGGGCGATGTAGCGCAGGATCGCCGGGTTCTCGGTCAGGACCCACTCGCCCTCGGCGAGCGCCGGCACCCGGCCCTTCTGGTTGACGGCGAGGTAGCGGCCGCCGCGCTGCTCGGCTTTGGAGAAATCGATCTTCACCGCCTCGAAGGCTGCGCCGGTCTCTTCGAGGGCGATGTGGGGCGCGAGCGAGCAGGCACCCGGCGAGTAGTAGAGCGTGGTGACGTCGGACAACGGGACCTCCCGGAGAAGTCCCGGATCCTTAGCGCGAACGGGTCCTGACCGGGAAGCCGACCCGGGGCGCTCCCGCCCCGAATGCAAGGATCTCAGGCCGAGAAAGGATCTCAGGCCGAGACTTGCCCTCGGAGCCAATCTGAGCTTTTGCGCCGATCGATCCGGCACACAGACCGACATCTCTCGACGTCATCCTGGGGCTCGTCGAAGACGAGAACCCGGGATCCATAACCGCTGACGGTGCAGGATGAAGCGGAACGCTGGCCGCCTTGCCCGGCGTCGTCAGCGGTTATGGATCCCGGGTTCCGCTCCGCGGCCCCAGGATGACGTCGAGGTTTTCAATGCCGTCGGCCAATTCAAACTGGCTCTCAGAGCTTGTTCGATTTGCGAAAATTTAGCCGCAACGACCTTTTCCATCCCTCTCGCGACCTCATCCTGAGGTGCGACTGAAAGGAGCCTCGAAGGAGGGCTCCAGAAGTCTTCGCGATCCCTGGAGCCCTCCTTCGAGGTCAGTCGATTTTCAATCGACTGACACCTCAGGATGAGGTCGTGTGTGGGAGTCAGTGCTTGACTCGATCAGACAGGCTCTCGGGCTGACACTTGCTCAAGCGGAGACTTGCGGCCGCGCCGCCACGCCGGCCACCGGGCGGGTGCGCTGCGTCGCCAGCCAGACGACGGCGCAGAGCACGATCGCTCCCTGGACGGCCAGGGCCTCCCAGCTGCCGTTGAAGCCGAGCTCGGTGACGAGTTCCGGCACCCCATCGTTGTGGACCGGCAGCAGCACCTGCTCCTGGAATTCCTGGATCGCCGCGCCGACCATCCGCAGGCCCATCACGAACAGGAAGGCCGAGGTGAGCAGGAAGACCGGGCGCAGGGGCAGCCGGAGCGCCAGCCACTGCATCGCCACGAACACCACCGCGAGGGCGACAGCCGCGACTGCGAGGCCGCCGAAGAGCGAGGCGTCGAAGCCGCCGGCGGTGCGCGCCAGGGCGTGCAGAAACAGGACCGTCTCGGCGCCCTCCCGGAACACCGCCAGGAAGGCGATTCCGGCGAGCGACACGAGCGTGCCGGCGCTCATCGCCCGCTCGGCCATGCGGTTGATCTCGGCCTTCCAGGCCGCCGGGTCCTGGCGCAGGAACAGCCAGCCGCTCATCGTGAACATCAGGGCGGCGGCGACCACGATTACGCCGGCCTCGATCAGGTCGTTGTGGTTGCCGTCGAAGAAGGCCTCGAACACCCAGGCCATGCCGAAGCTCGCCAGCACCGCGAGGCCGGCCCCGGCATAGATCGGGCGGATGCGGTCGGCGCCGCCGGCCCGGCGCAGGAAGGCGGCGAGCGCGGCCACCACCAGCAGCGCCTCCAACCCCTCCCGGAACAGGATGGTGAAGGCCTGCACGAAGGTGGATCCGTCGGCCATGGGGTGCTCCTCGCTCGCAATGTCCGAAAATGGGCACCGTCGCGCCCTGTCGGCCGCCCTCTTAGGCGAGGCGGTCCCGGCTTTCAAACGTCGAATCTTTGTTTTGTATGATTCTAATCTAAGTTCCGGCGAGTAACGACTGTCGTATCCTGCTCCGGGGCCGATCGATCCGCGATGTGCGGACGGGGATCCGGAAACAAAACGGAAGAGATGCAGCCTGCCTCGACCATCCTTCGATGGTGCGGTCGCCGCGCATACGATCCGGGAGATCCATCACCACGCCGCATGCGGCGTCAGCCCGCGCACCCGTGCCACCGCCGCCTCCAGCCCCGTCCATTCCGGCGCGCCGGGTGCGTAGCGGGCGCGGGTATAGGCCGCGACCTCCGCCACCTGGCGGTCGGTGAGGGTGTCGCGAAAGGCCGGCATCGCGGCGGGCGGCGCCGCGGGATCGGGATTCGGGAAGCGCTCGGCCGCGGCCGCGACGCCGTTGAGGATGGCCTGGATCAAATTGTCCGGGTGCGCGCTGTGGACCGCGGTGACGAGGCCGAGCGGCACCAGCTCTCCCCGGCCCCACCCTCGTGGCAGGAGGCGCAGGCGCCCTGGAACAGGGCGGAGGAGAGGGGAGGGCTCGCGACCGCCGCGGCGCGGTGGGGCCGGGCTGCCGGCGCCTCGCCGGCGAGGCTCGTCAGGTAGATCGCCATGGCGCGGATGTCGGCATCCGGCAGGGGCGCCAGCGAGGCGACCATGTCGGCCATCGGGCCGGCGGCGCTGCCGTGGCGCGCCGAGCGGCCGGTGCGCAGGTAGGCGAAGAGATCGTCCTCGGTCCAGGACAGGGGCGCGCGCGACAGGCCGGTCAGGGCCGGCGCCTCCCAGCCGTCGGCGAAGCCCCCGGCGAGGCGGGCCGCGCCCCGTCGTTCGGCCCCGAGCGCGTTGCGCGGGGTGTGGCAGGCGCCGCAATGGCCGAGCGCCTCCACCAGATAGGCGCCGCGGTTCCAGTCCGGGCTGCGGGCCGGATCGGCGAAGGCGGGCGGGCGGTGGAACAGGGCGTTCCAGCCCGCCATCAGCGGCCGCAGGTTGAACGGCGCCCGCAAGCTCGTCTCGGGGGTCGGATTCGCCACCGGCGCCTGCGCCATCAGGTAGGCGTAGAGCGCCTGCAGGTCGCGCTCCGAGACACCGGAAAAGCTCGGATAGGGATGGGCCGGGTAGAGGTGGTGCCCGTCGCGCGACACGCCCTCGCGCATCGCCCGGGCGAAGGCGGTATAGGACCAGGCGCCGATTCCGGCGCCCGGATCGGGCGTGATGTTCGAGGCGTGGACGGTGCCGAACGGCGTTTCGAGCCCGCGCCCGCCGGCGAAGGATTTGCCGTCCGGCCCGACATGGCAGACGAGGCAGGCGCCGGCCGCCGCGACGAGGCGCCCCTGCGCGATCGTGGCGGCGGAATAGGCCGCCGGATCCGGCCGCTCGATCGACGGATAGGCCGGGCGCCAGGGCAGGAGGGTGGTGGCCAAGGCCAGCGCTCCGGCGCCGGCCCCGAACAGCCCGGCGAGGAGGCCGCGACGCCGGCGCGGCGCAGCGTCGGGGCCTGCGATCCGCGGCGGGTTGAGGGCGGCGCGTACGGCATCCGCGGTGAGTGGGAGTTCGCGAAAGCGGATGCCGGTGGCGTCGAACAGCGCGTTGGTGATCGCCGCCGCGCTCGGCACCGAGGCCGATTCGCCGGCCCCGAGCGGCGGATCCTCCGGCCGCTTCACCATCAGCACGTCGATCTCGGGGACCTGCGGGAAGGCGAGGATCGGGTAGCTGCCCCATTCCCGGCTCGTCACCCCGGTGGCGTCGAAGCCGACCGATTCGCTGAGCACCCGGCTCGTCGACTGGATCACGTTGCCGTGGATCTGGTGGCGCACCCCGTCCGGGTTGATCATCAGGCCGGAATCCTGGCCGACCACCACCCGGGTCACCGCCACCTCCCCGGTGACCCGGTTGACCGCCACGTCGGCCACCCAGGCGGCCCAGGCGGCGGCCTTTCCGGGGAACGGCCCGTGGACGTAGACCGCGTAGGCGAAGCCCCGCCCATACAGGATGTCGCCGGAACTCCCGTGGGTGCCGGGCCTGGCATGCGGCACCCAGGCAGCGCGCTCGGCGACCGCACGGACGAGATCGGCGGCGCGGGAATCGTCGAGGTAGCGCAGGCGGTACTCGATCGGGTCGATGCCTGCCGCGATGGCGAGTTCGTCGATGTAGGATTCGTGCGCGAAGGTGTTGGGCAGGGCCGAGACGCCGCGCAGCCAGGAGGCGCGGGCGATCGGCGGCATGTCGTGCACCGTCACCCGGGCGTTGCCGAAGGCGTAAGGCGGAACCGCCGTGCGGTCGCCCATCGGGTAGACCGCCGGGGTCGCCGCGACCTTGCCGGTGAGGATCAGCGCCAGCGTCGGGGCGCCGTTCGAGGGATAGCGAGTCTCGAAATCGTACGCCGCCGGCCCTCCCTCGGCATCGAGGCCGCCGCGCACGTCCATCACCTGCGCCGCGCCCTTCGGCTCCCAGGCATGCTCCTGCTCGCGGGTGAGCTGCACCCGCACCGGCCGGCCGACCGCCCGGGCGAGAAGCGCCGCGTCGGCCGCCACGTCGTCGGCGCAGTTGCGGCCGTAGCAGCCCGCCGCCTCGTGGCGCTCGATCGCGATCCGCTCCTCCGGCATGTCGAGGAGGAGCGCGAGGTCGCTTCTCAGGACGTGCGGGTTCTGGGTGCCCGACCACACGACCAGATCGCCGTCCCTGAACTCCGCCACGGCGCAGGACGGCCCGATCGAGCCGTGCATCTGGTAGGGCCAGACATAGGTGCGGTCGAGCCGCGGCTGCGCATGGGCCAGGGCCCGCTCGACGTCGCCGCGGTCGAGCAGCGTGCGCGCCGTCGCGGGATTGTCGCGCAAGGGCGCCTCGGGCCGGTTGAGGTCGGGGAGACCCGACCAGGGCCGCCAGGTCACGGCAAGGCATCGCGCCGCCTCGGCGGCGTTCTCCTCGCGCTCGGCGACGATTCCGACGAAATCGCCGACGACCACCACCGCGACGAGGCCCGGGACATGGGCGACGGAGGCCTCGTCCACGGCCACCAGAAGGTGCCCGAGGGTGGAATCGACGCCCGGTGTCGGCGGCCGGACCACCCGGCCATGCACCATGCCGGGCACCCGCACGTCGTGGATGTAGGTCCAGGCGCCGACCGCCTTGGCGGGGATGTCGACCCGCGGCACCGGCCGGCCGACCAGGGTGTAATCCGCCACCGGCTTCACGGGTGCGTCGGGATCGAGGGTCAGCTCGGTGCGCGCGCCCCGCACGAGGTCGCCATAGGCCACGCTCAGGTCCGGCTCCGCCGCGACCCGGACATGGCCGGCTTCGACGACCAGCTCGGCGGTGCCGCGGTTGAGCCGGCGCGAGGCCGCCTCGACGAGGTGGCGCCGCGCGGTGGCGGCGGCCTGGCGCAGGGGGATCGCCGCGATCTGGATCGTCTCGCTCGCGATGGTGCCGCCCTGGTCGGGGGCGGTCGCGGTGTGGCCGAGGTCCATGGCGACGTGGGACAGCGGCACGTCGAGTTCCTCGGCGACGATCTGGGCCAGCGCCGTGCGGATGCCGGTGCCGAGATCGACATGGCCGTTGAAGGCGGTGACCCGGCCCTCGCCGTCGAGGCCCAGATAGAGCGCGCGCTGCGGCCCCGCCGCCAGGGCGGCGCCGGGTGCGTCGCCGAGGCGGGGCGGGCGGCCCATCGTCTCGCGGTAGACGAGCAGGCGATCGCCCGCCTCCTGCCAATGCCGGCTCTCGGTCGCGGGATCCCGGGTCATGCCGCGTCTCCCCGGGGCGCCGTGCGCAGCCGTTCGGCGGCGGACCGCACGGCACGCAGGATCTCGATATGGGTGCCGCAGCGGCACAGGTTGCCCCGGAGCGCCGCCCGGATCCCGGCCTCGTCCGGGTCCGGATCGGCGGCGAGCAGCGCCACCGTCGTCATGATCATGCCGTTGAGGCAGTAGCCGCATTGGGCCGCGTTCTCGGCGATGAAGGCCTCCTGCACCGGGTGCAGCCGCCCGCCTTCCGCCAGTCCTTCGAGGGTGGTGATCCGGCGTCCGACCGCGGCACGCAGGGGGATCGCGCAGGAGCGCATGGCCCGTCCGTCGACCAGCACCGTGCAGCTGCCGCACTGGCCGAGGCCGCAGCCGTATTTCGGGCCGTTCAGCGCCAGGTCGTTGCGCAGCACGTAGAGGAGGCGGGTGGCGGGGGCGGCCTCCACCGCCACGCTCCGGCCGTTGACCGTGAGCACGTGGCGGATCGCCGCCAGCCGCGGGTCGTTGGCGATCGGCCGCCGATCGTCCTGCATGTGGTCCTGTCCCGCCCCGGCTGTTCCGCCGGCTGCCTCTAGTTCTCA
Organism: Methylobacterium aquaticum; assembly: GCF_016804325.1. Classification (NCBI taxonomy): domain Bacteria; kingdom Pseudomonadati; phylum Pseudomonadota; class Alphaproteobacteria; order Hyphomicrobiales; family Methylobacteriaceae; genus Methylobacterium; species Methylobacterium aquaticum. Next base: position 3,387,564 of record NZ_CP043627.1, on the reverse strand, counting down.
CAGATTTCGGCGGGGACCGGAACCCCGCCTGCGCCGGGGGCGGCTTGCAAGAGCTTGGCCAGATGGGTGCGTTACAGATGGTTGGCCTTGCACGGCGACCTCTGTCGCTCAGGGCAGCCGAGGCGGAGCGATCTGCCGGGGCTCGTCGAGGCCGTGTGCCGGGGCGAGGATTTGGTCGGCACCGATCCCGATTGGTTCGCTCCGCTGGATGGCGATGAGGTCGATGCCTGTCTGAAGGGCGCCAAGCCCTGAAGCGTCGGGCTGTCCCTCTGCCGGCTCACTCCGTTCGCCACCCTCCCCCCGTGGGGGGCAGGGCTGTCCGGGGGAAAATACCCTTTGGAATCAAACGCGGGATCCCCTCTCCTGGCGATGCCGGGCTTGCCCGGTATCGCTGCAAGGTGTGGGAGAGGGGAGACGCGCCTTTTTCTTTCCCCGGACAGCCCTGCGACAGTCCAAATCCGTCCGGCTCGCTCGGGCCATCAACCCCTCGTCGTCATTCTGAGACTGCGAAAGTGGAGCACGGGATCGAGGGGGCCCGAAGTGCAATCCAGAACCGCCGATGGCGCTGAACTCCGCAGACGGTGTTCCGCCTCGATCTCTCCAGCCTGAGGGTCAGAATTTCAGGCGTTGCCCTTACGGCTCCGGAGCGATGCGGTATAACTTAGATATATGGGTAGAAAACAGCAAATAACCTAGTTGCATCGAACACTATTATGCGTCTTAAATTTGTTAATGATTTACGGTTAAATCAATGTAATATTTTAAAAAAAGCAATCAATCATCATAATTTTGGAGGATAGAGTGTCCAGCGATATCACCCAAAGCGGTACGACGCCCGAGGGCGAGCCCGCTTCCCTGGCAGTCGGCGAGGCCGACACCGTCGCCGGAGACGGCGTCTCGCTCACGGTCGCGGATGACGGTACCGGGACCATCGCCGAGACCGCGCCGCCGCCGTTCAGCCCGACCCTGCGCGACCCCGACGCTTCCGCGTCGGAGACCGGCATGACCGTGCCGCCGCGGCCGCTCGACCCCGTCGATGGCGGCGAGGCACTGCCCTGCACCGGCCCTGAGGCCGACCGGGACCTGATCCTCGGCGCGTCGGACGGGGAAGCCGGCGAGGCGGCGATTCCTGTCGCGGAGGGGCCGGACGGGGCGACCGCTCCGGCCGTCGTGTCGCAGGAGACGCCGAGCCCCGTCGATGCCGCGAGCCTGTTCCGGGACTGGGCCGTGATGTGGTCCGGCAACCCGTCTGAGGTCGGGGCGGATGACGGCCTCGATCCGTCGCATGCCGAGATCTGCCTGTGCGACGAGACCAGCCTGGCACCCGGGGAGGGGATGGCCGACCTCGCCTCCTGATCCTCCCGGATTCCGGTCGATCCCGGGGGCAACCCGGGATCGATGCCGCGGCGCCCGCCTGAATCGTGGTCGATCCCTTTGGCCCCGGGCGCTTGCGGCGCGGCCCGTCTCCGCTAGCTCCCCGGGAGTAGGGGGAGCTCCATCATGCAGCAGCGCTGGCCGGACCGGATCTGGATCGTGCGTCACGGCGAGAGCGCCGGCAACGTCGCCCGCGACGCCGCCCAGGCGGCGGGGCACACCCATATCGACATCACGGAACGCGACGTCGACGTGCCGTTGAGCCCGCTCGGCGAGCGCCAGGCCGCGGCGGTCGGGCGCTGGTTCGCGGAGATGCCGGCCTCCGAGCGGCCCGACGTGGTGCTGACCTCGCCCTATCGCCGGGCGGAGTCCACCGCGCGGCTGATCCGGGAGGCCGGCGGCGTCGCCGACACGCTGCTCGACTACGTCGCCGACGAGCGCCTGCGCGAGAAAGAATTCGGCATCCTCGACCGGCTCACCCGCGAGGGCATCACCCGGCTCCATCCCGAACAGGCCGAGCTGCGTGGGCTGCTCGGCAAGTTCTACCACCGGCCGCCGGGTGGCGAGAGTTGGTGCGACGTGATCCTGCGCCTGCGCAGCGCCCTCGACACCGTGTCGCTGCATTACGGCGGCCGGCGCGTGCTGGTGGTCGGGCATCAGGTCGTGGTCCTGTGCCTGCGCTACCTGATCGAGGGGATGACCGAGGACGAGATCTTGGGCATCGACCGGGACGGCGACGTCGCCAATTGCGCGGTGACCGAATACGCCTTCGACCCGCACAAGGGCAGCAGCGGCAAGCTGGTGCTGCAACGCTACAATTTCGTGGCGCCCCTGACCCGGGCCGGCGCCCCGGTGACCGCCGAGCCCGATGCCACGGGAGCCGCCCGATGACGCGAGAGACCATCAGGCCGATCGACGCCGCGACCCTGCGCGGCCTGCCCCTCCCGGATTCGGGCAGCGGCAGCAAGGAGGCGCGCGGCAGCGCCCTCGTCATCGCCGGCTCGGTCGAGGTGCCGGGCGCCGCGATCCTGGCCGGCACCGCGGCGCTCCGGGCCGGCGCCGGCAAGCTGCAGATGTCGATCGCCGCCGGAACGGCACCGCACGCGGCGTTGGCGGTGCCCGAAGCCCTGGTGGTGCGGTTGCCGGAAGGCGAGGACGGCCATGTCGATCACCGCGAGGCCGCCGCGGTGCTGCTGCCGCGCTCCGAGCGGGCCGCCGCGATCCTGGTCGGGGCCGGTATGGCCTCGGGCGAGCCGACCAGGGCGCTCACCGCCGCCCTCCTCACCGGCCCGGCCAAGGCCCCCTTCGTCCTCGACGCGGCGAGCATCGACGGGCTGTGCGAGCAGGAAGAGGCGGTGCGGGCGCGGGCAGGCCGGGTGGTCCTGACCCCGCATGCCGGCGAGATGGCGCGTTGTCTCGGCTGCGAGCGCGACGCGGTCGAGGCCGACCCCCTCGGCGCGGCGCGGCAGGCGGCCGAGCGGCTCGGCGCCGTCGTGGTAATGAAGGGCGCCGAGACCTGGATCGTCGATCCGGCCGGCGAGACCTGGCATTATTCCGGCGGCGGCGCGGGCCTCGCCACCTCGGGCTCGGGCGACGTGCTCGCCGGGATCATCGTCGGGCTGCTTGCCCGCGGCACCAGGCCCGCCGAGGCCGCCGCCTGGGGCGTGTTTCTCCACGGCGAGGCCGGGCGGCGCCTCGGCCGGAGCTGCGGGCCGATCGGCTTCCTGGCGCGCGAACTGCCCGGCGAGGTGCCGGGGCTGATGCGGGACGTGGCGGAGGGGGCTATCTGACCGGTCAGGCGGCCCGCACCGTGGCGAGGACGCGCCGCACCTCGCACGACAGGGGCTCAGAATGGCGCGACAGGTCCGCCGCCGCGGTGGTGTCATCCTCCAGCCGGCGGGTGCGGGTCATGGTCTCGCGCGCTGCCGCGATGGCGCCGGTCTCGCCGGCGCGGCCGATCGGGCGGCGGGAGGCTCCCACGCCTCTGCCGGGAATCGTTCCCCTGGAAGATCGAACCCGCGGGCCGTCCGGATGTTGAGGAGGCGAGACTTCCGCACGGACAACCCGATGATCAGAGTGACCCTCGCCCTCGCTCTCACGCTCGCCGCCGCGGGCGCCGCCGAGGCCCAGACCGCCCGGGTTCCCCCGCCGAGCGACGCCGTCGGCGCCCCGGGCCCCGGCACCGGCACGAAGCCGCCGGCCTCCCGCCCGACCACCAACCTGCCGGGCAATCCGAGCAGCACCTCCGTGCCCGGTACCAATCCGGGGTGTGGATCGGGGGCAGCCCGACCGCGGGACCGCCCGGTTCCGGCGGCACCGCGGGCGGGCCGGCGGCGGGGAACCGCTGAGGGCAGCGCCTTGACGCTGTGCGGGCTCGAAGCGATGCTCGTCTCGTTGACGGCAACACGTCGCGGTGATGATTCAGAGCTTCCATGATCGCATCACCGAAGCCGTGTTCCGGGGCCGCTGTCCGAAGGGGTTCCCCGCCGACCTGTTCAAGGCCGCCCGTCGTCGTCTGATCGCCCTGGATGGCGCGACGTCGCTGGACGACCTGAAGATCCCGACCTCGAACCGGCTGCATCCGCTCGAAAGGGACCGCACGGGGCAACACGCGATTGCGGTCAACGCTCAGTTCCGGATCTGCTTTGTGTGGACCGAAGCAGGGCCCGAGCGGGTCGAGTTCACGGATTACCATTGAGGAGGCCAGCCATGTCGGACACCATCACGCTCGACACCCTGCGGCGGTCCTTCGACGATCCCGAGAGTGTGACGGTGCTGCCGCCGGTTCATCCCGGCGAAATCCTGCGCGAAGACTTCATGACGCCGCTCGGGTTGACGGCCGACACGGTCGCACGGGCCCTGCATCTGCCACGCTCCCGCATCGAGCGCATCATCGAGCAGGAGATCGGCATCAGCGCCGACACGGCGTTGCGCCTGGCTCGCTACTTCCGCACCTCGCACATGTTCTGGCTCAATCTTCAGATCCGGTTCGAGAGCGAAACGGCGTTGGCGGAGATCGGCGCCGAGTTAGAGCGGATCGAGCCGGTGCGCGACGCGGCGGCATGACAGAACCTTCGTGCTGCCGGCAAAATCGTCCGTGATCGTCGGGTCTTTGCCGGCCTGACGCCTCACGCCGCCAGCCAGTCCCGCAGCAACGCGCTCACCGCCTCCGGCCGCTCCAGGGGCGGCAGGTGGCCGCATTCGGGCAGGACGTGCAGGCGCGAGCCGGCGATGCCGTCATGGATCTCGCGGGCTTGCGCCGGCGGGGTCAGCCGGTCGTCCTCGCCCACCGCCACCAGGGTCGGCACCCGGATCGTCGGCAGGAGCGGGCGGCTGTCGGGGCGGTCGAGGATCGCGCGCTGCTGGCGCAGGAAGGCCGCGCCGCCGACCCGCTCGGCCATCGCCTTCACCGCCTCGCCCACCGGCCCATGCACGTGCGAGGCGTGGACGAGGGTCGGCAGGAGGCGCGTCGTGACCCCGGCGAAGCGGCCGACCTTGAGCTGATCCATGCCCTGGCGCCGCGTCGCGGCGCGGGCGTCGGTCTCCGGGGCGGCGGTGGTGTCGAACAGGGCGAGCCGCGTCACCCGCTCGGGCGCCTGGCGCAGGATCTCGAAGGCGACGTAGCCGCCCATCGACAGGGCGACGAGGCCGAAACGCGGCGGCGCGACCGCGAGCGTCCGGTGCGCCATCGCGGCGACGCTGTCGTCGAGGGTCAGGTCCGCCACCGAGGCGGCGGCCCGGTCGGCGAGCGCATCGATCGGCGCGCGCCACAGCACCGCGTCGTTGAGGAGCCCGGGCAGGAACAGGAGCGGTGCGAGAGCGGCGGCCATGGCCGCCCCTATGGCCGGATCGGTGGTCCGGCGCCAGGGGCGGCCGCGATCCGTCAGTAGGAACGCGGCATGCCGAGCACGTGCTCGGCGATGTAGGACAGGATCAGGTTCGTCGAGATCGGCGCGACCTGGTAGAGCCGGGTCTCGCGGAACTTGCGCTCGACGTCGTATTCCTCGGCAAAGCCGAAGCCGCCGAAGGTCTGGATGCAGGCATTGGCCGCCTCGAACGAGGCGTCGGCGGCGAGCATCTTGGCCATGTTGGCCTCCGCCCCCGGATTGGCCCCGGCCTCGTAGAGGCGCAAGCCCTCCTGCACCATCAGCTCGGCGGCGCGCATGTTGGCGTAGGCCTTGGCGATCGGGAATTGGATCCCCTGGTTCTGGCCGATCGGCCGGCCGAAGACCTGGCGCTCGCGGGCGTAGGCCGAGGCCTTGGCGATGAACCACTTGGCGTCGCCGACGCATTCGGCGGCGATCAGCAGCCGCTCGGCATTCATGCCCGAGAGGATGTAGCGAAAGCCCTTGCCCTCCTCGCCGACCAGGTTCTCGGCCGGCACCTCCATGTTGTCGAAGAACACCTCGCAGGAATTGTGGTTCATCATCGTGCGGATCGGCCGGATGGTCAGGCCGCGGCCGAGCACCGTGCGCATGTCGACGATGAAGGTCGAGAGGCCGTCGGTCTTCTTCGCCACTTGGTCGCGGGGCGTGGTGCGGGCCAAGAGCAGCATCAGGTCGGAATGCTCGGCCCGGCTGGTCCAGATCTTCTGGCCGTTGACGATGAACTTGTCGCCCTCGCGCCGCGCGGTGGTGCGGAGCGCCGTGGTGTCGGTGCCGCTCGTCGGCTCGGTGACGCCGAAGGCCTGGAGCCGCAGGCGGCCGGCGGCGATCTCCGGCAGGTAGCGCTCCTTCTGGGCCTGCGTGCCGTGCCGCAGCACCGTGCCCATCGTGTACATCTGGGCGTGGCAGGCCGCGCCGTTGCAGCCCGAGCGCTGCACCTCCTCGAGAATCGCCGCCGCGGCCGAGAGCGGCAGGCCCGAGCCGCCATACTCCTCGGGGATCAGCACCGAGAGGTAGCCGGATTCGGTCAGCGCGTTGACGAAGTCGGTCGGATAGGCGCGATCGGAGTCGAGGCGGCGCCAGTACTCGTCGGGGAAGCGGGCGCAGAGCTTGGCGACCTCCTCGCGGATCTCCGGGTGCCGCAGGGCGTCGGTCTCGGTCATTCGGGCGTCTCCTCCTGGCGGCGATGCGGGCACCGCGGCTCGGTTCGTTGCGCGCACGCTATATCGTCCGGGCCCGGGCAGGCCAGGGCATGGCGTCGTCATCGGCGTGCCGTCATGGGTGTCATGCCGTCGAGGCCTGCCTGCCGACCCCGCGTTCCGGCCTTGCCTTCGCGAGCCGCATGGCCTGTAAGTTTCGGGCCGGGGCCACGGGGACCGAAGCGGATTTCAGGGCATCGCGATACCGGGAACCGAGGCGTCATGCGTGCGGCAGACCTGTCCTTCGCCCCCGCCGATTTCCTGCGGCTGACGGAGACGGCCGGGCTGACGGGCAACTGGGCCTGGGTCTTCGCCTCCGACCGGCAAACCTGGTCGCCCGGCCTGCATCGCCTGCTCGGGCTCGATCCGCGGCTGGCGCCGCCGAGCTACGCGCTGCTCGTCGACCTCGTCCATCCCGACGACCGGATCCATCTGGCGAGCGCCGCCGACCTGATGCAAGGCTACGCGCTGCCCGAGCGCGAGGTCCGGGTCATGCGGCCGGACGGGACCCTGCGCCTCCTCACGATGCGCACCGAACTGCACCTGTCGCCGGAGGGCCGGCCGCGCGCCGCGGCCGGCCTCGTCCTCGACGTGACCGATTCGGCCGCCCTGATGCGGTTGCGCCGGGCCGACCAGCGCCGGCAGAGCGCCTGGTTCGCGGCGGCCCGCATGCTGTTCGTCCCCGTCGGCCTGGACGGGCAGTTCCGCTTCCCGGCCGAGGCGGCGCGGCTCGCCGGACGCCCGCTCGAGGATATCAATGCCGATCCCTTCGCCGACGTGGTACCGGATGAACGGGCGGCGTTCCGCGACAGCGTCGCGCAGCGCGCCGCCGGCGGCGTGTTCCAGGCGGCCCCGCTGATCCGTCACCGGAACCGGGAGCCCGAGCGGTACCGGGTGCTGTCGGTCCCGGTCCATGACGACCAGGGCCGCCTGATCGAGCGCAACGGCCTCATCTACCCCGCCGCGCTCGCTCCCGCCGTGGCGGCGACCGACCTGCGCCCGGGCCTGGAGCAGGCGGTGGAGGGGCACCACCTGCGCGCCGCCCGGGCGCTGCTCGACTGGTCGATGACGACCCTCGCCGAGGCGAGCGGCCTGTCGCTCTCGACGGTGCGGCGCCTCGAGGAGAATGCCGAGGGGCAGGGCGCCCGGTCCCGCCACAAGGCGGTCGCGACCCTGCGCGCCGCGGGCATCCGCTTCGTGCTGCTGGACGACGGCGAGGTCGCCGTCGCCCGCGCGTGATCGAGCCTCAGGGAAGCGCCGCGGCGGAGCGTGGCGGGGCGAACAGGCCGGCCTCGAGGAAGCGCTCCACCGCCAGCGCCGCGCCGGCCGAGGAGAGGTGGCCGGTATCGGCGTAGAAGAAGGTCTCGCCGCGGGCGAAGGGGCAGGTTCCGCCCGCGCACAGGGCGGCCGCCGGATCGACGAAGGCGGCGCCCGCCGGCAAGGCCGCCCGCAGGGCGTGGTTCAGGTGCAGACCCTCGACCGGGCGCCAGCGTCCCGCATCCTCCGGCGGGTCGCGGCGCTGGTGGTAGGCCAGGAAGGCGGGATCGAGGGGGAATTCCGGCGATTGCCCGACGACGTGGATGCGGGCGCCCAGCGCCATCACCTGCGCCACGGTCTCGCGCAGGCGCTCCGGCAGGGCGCGGTCGCGCTGCGCCCCCCAGCGGGCCGCCAGCACCACGTCGCGGATCCCGAGCCGGCGGATCAGCGCCAGGGCGTTGTCGTTGAAGGCCCGGCAATGCGGCAGGACGTGCGAATTCGTGCCGAGCACCGGCCGGCACCCCGCCGCCGTGTACTGGACCAGACGGCCGGGCAGCCTGTCGGCGTGCCGGATCAGCCCGGGCACGTAATGCGCCGCGAAGCTGTCGCCCCAGAGCAGCACCAGCCCGTCCTTGGCCCGCGTACGGACGCAACCCTCCGGGTCCCAGGCCTGCCAGCTCTGGTCGGCGAACAGGAAGCAGGTGCGGTGGTTCCAGGTCTCGCTGCCGGCCACCGGCCGCAGGCGGAAATCGGGGAAGCGGCCGGGCAGGCCGCCGCTGGTGGCGCCGGCCCAGCCGAGGCCGGCCATCACCAGCGTGGCGAGGAGCCCGCCGGCGAAGACCGGGCGCATCCGCCGCGCGGGCGAGGGCGGGTGGCGGAACGGCCGCTCGATGAACCGGTACGACAGGGCGGCGAGGAGAAGCGTCGCGCCGATCACCGCGACGGTCTCGGGCGTGGTGAAGTCCCGCATCAGGGCGATCCGCCCGAGCACGATCAGCGGCCAATGCACGAGATAGGCCGAGTAGGAGATCAGCCCGATCGCGACGAGGGGAGGGGCGGCGAGCAGGCGGGTCGCCGCCCCGCGCGGTCCCTGTCCCTCGCCGAGGCGGATCAGCAGGGCGGTGCCGAGGCAGGGCGGCAGGGCGCCGGCGCCCGGGAAGGGCGTCGCCTCGGTGTAGAGGAGGGACGGCGCGAGGATGAGGGCGAGCCCGGCCAAGCCGGCGATCCGGCGCAGGGCGGGCGCCGGCATCGTCCGCGCCGGCGGCGCCATCGCCAGCAGGGTGCCGGCGAGGAGCTCCCAGGCCCGGGTCGGCAGCAGGTAGAAATTCGCCGTCGGCGCGGCGCGGCCGGCATAGAGGCTCAACCCCAGCGAGAGCAGGGCGGCGAGCGCGAAGGGCCACAAGAGCGGCCGCAGGCGCAGGCGGAGTGCCAGCAGGAGCGACACCGGCAGGACGAGGTAGAACTGCTCCTCGACCGAGAGAGACCAGGTATGCAGCAGCGGCCGATACAGGGCCGCGGCGTCGAAATAACCCGAGGCGCGCCAGAAATAGAGGTTTGCCACCGAGAGCGCCGAGGCCGCCGCGCTGCCGGCGTAATCCTCGAATTGCGGCGGCAGCAGGATCCACCAGGCCGCCAGCGAGGTGACCGCCAGGGTCGCCGTCAGGGCGGGCAGGATGCGCCGGATGCGCCGGGCGTAGAAAGCCGCCAGGCCGATGCCGCCGCCCGCCGCCTCCCGCAGCAATCCGCGGGTGATGACGTAGCCGGAGATGACGAAGAACACGTCGACCCCGACGAAGCCGCCGGGTATCCAGACGAGGCCGGCATGGTAGAGGATCACCGCCAGCACGGCGACGGCGCGCAGACCGTCGATATCGGGCTGATAGCCGGTGAGGATCGGCTGCCCGTTCGGATTGGATCGCATGGAGCGTGCCCCCGGACGAAGGCCCATGATTGTCGCTCGACTGGCCTACAGGATCATCGTCCCGCAATGGGCGGGGATATCTGTCGGATCATCATCGCGAACGAACGTTTTTACGTCGTTGTCGGCGTCCAATGTATGAAGACGATGGGCGGGAGACAGCGCAGACTTTGTCGGTAAATTTTCGGCTTCATCATCGGCGATGTTGCAGAATTACCCGGTCCGAGCGATCCGCCGGCCCCGTGATTCAGGCGTGATGGTGCCGAGCATTGCGGCGGGGCGCGGTTGCCGGCGCCGCAACGGTGGATCTCTCCTCCTCCTGCCGACGGAAGAACACCGAGGTCGAGGTGGTGGCGCGTCCGCAGGTGGGCGCAAGTCGTCGTACCGACGGCATCACGGTTCAGCTTCGCTCCGGATGCCTCCTGCCCGTATGCTCATCCCTCCTCCCGTCGAGAGCGGGGGCGGACTTGCCCGGATTACGTCAGGGTCCAGCATCGTGCCGCTTGCCGGCCCCGGACCGGGGCGAGGTCTCGCGTGCCGGCAGAAAGGGCACACCACCCGAGGGTGCATCGTCCAAAAGTCGTATGGCGGCGCTTGAGAGCGTTTCTTGACGAAGTCGTGTCGACTCATCCCAGACAACGCGACACGATCAGGGACCCGGAACAATGCCCGATGCATCGTGATCGGACGCTGCTCCAGCCTTCCGGGCCTGGTCGAAGGTATCGATCGATGGGGTAGGCAAGCCGGCCTGTCGTGCCGTCATCCTCGGCTTGCACGTAGCCGAGAACCCGGGATCCTTGATTGCCGATGATGCAAGCCGAGCCGTGCAAGGATACCGTTTTTTCCTCACGCTGTTGGAGAGACACACTGTTTTAACGGTTACGATATATCGATGAATTGATTTTCCAATTGTCATGTCCGATGATTTGTTATGTGAACACGGAGAGCCGCTATCGAAGGACGATCGAGCAGCCAAAGCCGCAACCGGCTGCTGACCACGCGAATGCCACCTGAGAATGAATTAACTCAATTTATGCCAAGCAAAAATTGCGCTTTGCGACCGCATGTAACGCGATATAACCAATACTAAAGTTTTATATTGTGAATGATGGGCGAATTTTCATTGCGTTGTTCGAAATTCAATCATTGCAATTTTATCTAACCCATGCATCACTGCTCTGATGCCGCAACAGGCGACGCTGGAACTTGTGGGTCCTTCTGTGACAGCAAGATTGGAAGAGTGTGTCGTCGGCCTTCTGTCCCTGGTGCTGGCGGCCGGCACGATCCACCTGACGAGCGACGGACGCGACATCGCCGCCGTGTGGCCGGCCAACGCCGTGCTCCTGGCAGCGCTCCTCGACCGCCGCCCGGGAGCCCGGGCGGGTGTGTTCGTCGCCGGCTTCGTGGCCAACCTGGCCGCGAATGCGATCATGCGGGGCCGAGCGCCGGCCATCTGCTCTATGCCGCCTGCAACCTCGTCGAAATCGGCGTCGCGGCCCACCTGCTCCGGCCCGCCGTGGCCGATGACGGGTTGCTGAGCGCGCCTTCCGTCGTCGGCCGGTTCATCGTCGTCTGCGGGCTCGTCGCCCCGGCCCTGAGCGGGATCGGCGGCGCCGCCACGGCCTGGCTGGTGTTCGGCCAGGACTTCCAGGGATCGCTCGTCTCGTGGATCCTCAGCGACGGCCTCGGACTCCTGATCCTGACGCCGTTCTTCCTGGCGCTGCTGCGGGGCGACTATCTCCGGTGCTTCGCCGACAAGAACTGGCAGCAGCGCATGGAGGCGGTCGGCCTGCAGGTGCTGGCCGCGTCGATCGCCTACGGGGTGTTCTTCGTCGCCGTGCGGCCGGTGCTCTTCGTGCTGTTCGGACCGGTGATGCTGGCGACCTTCCGGGTCGGCCGGCTCGGAACGACGCTGGCGGTGATGGGCATCGCCGTGATCGGTACCGTCGCGACGATGCAGGGCCGGGGGCCGATCGCCGCGATCGCCTCGGACCCGCGCGAGCAGGCGGTCCTGTTCCAGTTCTTCCTGGCCGGCCTGCTGCTGACCTGCCTGCCCGTCGCGGCTGCCCTCTCCGCCCGGGGCGCACGCCTCACCTCGCTGTCGCGGAGCGCCGAAGCCTTGCGGATTCAAGGAGCCGAGCTCGCGCGCCTGGCGACCACCGACGCCCTGACGGGAATCCTCAATCGCGCCGCGTTCCGCGATGCGGCGAAGGTGGCGATGCAGGATCCGGCCTGCGCGCCCTTGAGCCTCGTCGCCCTCGACCTCGACCTGTTCAAGCAGGTCAACGACCGGCACGGCCATCGTGCGGGGGACCAGGCTTTGGTCCATCTCGTTGCCGTTCTGCGCGCCGGCCTGCGTGAGTACGACGTGATCGGCCGCGTCGGCGGCGACGAGTTTCTGATCCTGCTCGCGGGGAACGACGCCGATCAGGCCGGCCTCGTCGCCGCACGGCTCGGCGACGCGTTGCGCCGATCTCCGCTCCCCCTCGATGGCGGGGGCGCGCTGTCGCTCTCGATGTCCTGCGGCGTCGCCCTGCACCGTCCCGACATGAGCTACGATGACTTCGTTCACGCCGCCGACATGGCACTCTATGCCGTAAAGCGCGGTCATCGCACGGCAGATTTCGCGGTGTGATACCAACGGCCGTTGGAAACGACCTTTGGTTCCGTTCTCGAATTTTCGTCAAGCCTCTGGCTTGGCATAGACAATTCGAGACGGTTCAATGGCCCGATGCGTCAGCATCTTGGGCCATTGGTATGAGGAATCCGTTCGTTGCCGGAATTCCCCTCTCGGGTCGAAACGGCGTTGTCCGGCCCGAGACGGCTGTCGGGGGATCGCGCTGGTTTCCGGTTCGACCCGTGAAACATCGCCCGCGACGGCTTCCAGGCTCCGCCTCGCGGCCGGAAAGGTCCCGACGCCGCCTCCCATCCGAACGGGCGCCGAAGATTCGCGTTCAGAAGTCGGCGTGCAGGCGGGTGCCGAAGAAGTTGGCCGGACCCCGGTCGCGGTTATAGGCGGGGTTCACCACCAGCTGGTAGTTGAACGACACCGTCACCGCCTTGGTGAGGCTCAGCGCATAATAGGTCTCGAAGGCGCGCTCGGTGCCGTAGTTGAGCCGCCCGTCGCCGATGAGAAGCCCGAGGCCGCCATTGGCGAAATAGGCCCGGTGGGACGGCGACAGGCCGTTGATCGCTCCGCCGATGCCGAGCGTGTCGCCCGGCCGCTCCCAGGCGGTGCCCTTGAGCGACAACCCGCCCGAGATCGAGCGGTCGACATCGGTGAAGGACAGGCTCTCGTTGCGGCCGTCCGAGACGCTGGCCCGGGCGAACAGGCCGAGATCCGGCGTCAGCGCCTGCTCCAGGTTGATGTAGGCGCCGGTCTTGCGCCGCGGCCGGCGGGTCGCCGAGGCGGCGTCGTTGATGTCGTCGTAGATCCCGCTCTGCGTCAGGTCGACGACCTGGCGGTAATTGGCGGTGTTGCCGACGTTGCTGAACAGGCCGATGCGCAGCTTGCCCGGCTGGTCGAGGCCGGGCAGGACGTGGCGCTCCTCGAACTCGATGTTGGTACCGGCGCGCTGGAAGACCCGCGGGTCGAGCACGTCGTTCGACGGCTGCTTCGGCACCTGGGTGTAGGCGGCCCGGATGGCGAAGTCCGGCCGGTTGTACTCGACCATCACGCCCTGCGTGAATCCCGGGAGGTTCGCCGGGAAATCCCAGGCCGAGGAGCCCCAGATCGACCAGTTCATGAAGTCGACCGGGGGTCGTGGGCGTAGACGTTGCCGTCGAAGAAGTCGCCGAGCGCGAACTTGCCGGCCACCACCGAGATCCGCTCGACGTCGCGGGTCATCGCCACCTGGTTGACGCCGTCCGGCACGTCCTCGGTGGCGCCGCCGAGCCCGAAGGTCTGGCGGATGAAGTAGCGGTTGGAGCGCAGCTTCGGGAACGGCGCCCCGGCCTTCTGCGCCTCGCCGTTGACGAAGCCGGCGACGCCGAGCGTCCGCGACAGGCCGAAGCCCTGGGAGAATTCCGGGTTGTAGTAGAGCTCGGTGCTGTCGGTCAGCTTCACGCCGAGGAACAGGGTCGCGGTGGTGGTGGACTGGACCTGGTTCGGCACCAGGCTGTTCTCGCCGCGATAGGGCGCGCGGAAGCCCGGCACGCCCTGCGTGATGAAGGTGGTTTGGCCGTGGAAGGAGTAGCGGCCGGTATCGCGGCTGGCCGGCGCGTCCTCGGCCACCTCCGCCGGCAGCCTGAGGCCGTAGGGGTACCAGGAGAGCCGCGCCATCATCTGGTGCGACGAGAAGGCGGCCTGGGTCGAGACCGGACCGAGGCCCGGCACGCTGCCGAGATCGAACCGGCCGGAGCGGCCGAGATCGACGTAGCGGTAGTCGAGGCCGAGCGCGAGGGTCGGGGTGATGGCGTATTGCACCCCGGCCCCGAGGGTGAAGCCGAGGAACGACAGGTCCTTGCGCGCGGTGGCCACCGCGCCGCTCGCGAGGTCGGGATAGGTGGCGAGCACCCGCGCATCGGCGCCCGCGAGCCCGAAGGTGGCGTAGACCAGATAGCTCTCGAACGAATAGCCGAGGCGGGCCCGCACCGCACCGTAGAGGTCGGTCTTGCCCCGGATCACGCTGAAGGCCGGATCGACGTCCGCGTAGCCGAGGCCGACCGCATTCGAGGGGACCGGGCGCTTGAGGTTGGCGCCGTAGAGGTCGGCCTCGATCCCGTAGAGGTAGGGCCCCGTCTGCCAGTTGTAGCCGCCGAACACGCCGCCGACCGCCGTGGTGGCGGTGCGGCCGGCATCCGAGCGCCTCGTCGAATCGCCGCTCTGGAAGGCCGGGATCGGCCGGCCGCCGACGGTGCTCGGCCCGAAGCGGTAATTGCCGAACGAGGCGCCGGCGCTCCCTTCGATGCCGAGATAGGGGCCGGACCAGTCGACGAAGGACGGCCCGGCCGGGGAGGGGGCGGGGACGGCAAGATCGGCCGCCGCCGCCGCCCCGGCGCACAGGCCGAGCGCCACCCCGATCCCCGCTCCGCCCGTCCACCGCATCGCCACGTCCCCGTCTCGGTCCGGTCGCCAGGTATAGCCAAGGCTATATCGCCGGCAACCGTCCACGCTCGTCCGAGAAGGGGTCTACGGTTTTCGTGACGGGAATGTCACGGTCGCGACGGTCGCGACCGGTTTCTCACCCCTGCAGCAACCCGCGGGCGGCGAGGTTGCGCATCAGCGCCGCCGCGCCGAAGGTCCAGGGCTCGCAATCCTGGCAATGGCGCATGCGGTTGACCAGCGCCCCGAGCGCCGGGCTGCGGATCACCACCCGGTCGCCGACCTTGTGGGTGAAGCCCTGGCCGGCTGCGCCCCGGTCCTCGACCGGCGCGAACATCGTGCCGAGGAACAGGACCGCGCCGTCCGGATACTGGTGGGTCCCGCCCATCATCGCCTCGACGAGGTCGGCCGGGTCGCGGCTGATCTCGGAGAGGGCCGAGGTGCCGGACAGCCGGAACCCGTCCTCGCCGGTCACCTCCAGGCTCACCACCGTGCGGCGGACATGGTCGAGGGAGAAGCCGCCGTCGAACAGGCGCAGGAACGGGCCGAGCGCGCAGGAGGCGGCGTTGTCCTTGGCCTTGCCGAGCAGCAGGGCCGAGCGGCCCTCGAAATCGCGCAGGTTGACGTCGTTGCCGAGCGTCGCCCCGACGATGCGCTGGTCGGAGGCCACCACCAGGGCCACCTCGGGCTCCGGGTTGTTCCATTGCGAGCCCGGATGCAGGCCGGCCTCCTGGCCGCAGCCGACGGAAGAGAGCGGCTGCGCCTTGGTGAAGATCTCGGCATCGGGGCCGATGCCGACCTCGAGGTACTGGCTCCAGGCGCCTTGCGCCACCAGCACGTCCTTCAGCGCCATCGCCTCCGGCGAGCCGGGCTTGAGCCGGCGCAGGTCGTCGCCGACGAGGCGCCCGACCTCGAGGCGGATCGCCGCCGCGGCGTCCGGGTTGCCGCGCGCCCGCTCCTCGATCACCCGCTCGAGCATCGACACCGCGAAGGTCACGCCGGCGGCCTTGACCGCCTGGAGGTCGATGGGGGCGACGAGCCAGGGCTTCGACGGGTCGCGGGTGTCGGGGGGCGTGTTGGCCAGCACCGCGTCGAGGGGGCCGACCGTTTCGCCCACGGCTCCCCGCAGGGCGGCCGCCGGATCGGGTGCCTCGCACAGGTCGCGGATGGTCGGGAAGGCGCGGGTGATGTCGACGAGTTCCGGCGCACCGCCGGCCGCCTGCCGCACCGCGACGACGCTCGGCCCGCTCAGCTCCGGCCGCCAGATCCGGCCGGCCAGCGCCCCGGCGCAGCCATCCTCCGGCAGGATGGCGCGGGCGTCGTAGGCGTCGAGAATCGGCTGCATAGGGTCGGTCTCCTCCCGTCCGGCGCCCGTTCGGCGGGTGCGCGGCACGGGGAGAGACCTAAGCAGATTTCGCCGGAGTGGCTACCGGTTCGGCGCGAACAATCTGCGACGGAACAAGACCCTAAGCGGGCGAAGCGTTGGCCCGCCACCGCCAATCCGCCAAGAGCGCTTCGCGATCGCGTTGCCATCGCGAAGCTCTCAAGGCCTTTGTCTTCGCCGCATCTTCTTCGGCGAACCGGCATCCCTTCGTCTGAGCATGCTCCAAGCCCCCGAACGCCGCGGGGACGCGCCGAGGTGTCAGAGCCTGTTTGAGCAGAGTGATTTGACAAAAACTGAGAAGAAGTAGGATATATCCTACCCTTCCACCTCATCCTGAGGTGTTAGCCGATTGAAAATCGGCTGACCTCGAAGGAGGGCTCCAGAAGCCTCGGCGATCCCTGGAGCCCTCCTTCGAGGCTCACTTCGTTCGCACCTCAGGATGAGGTGAGTGGGTAGGATGATCCCGCCTGCCTCAAGTCTTGGGTTAGAAGTCCTGCTCGAATAGTCTCTCGGATCGTCTGGTTGGAGGCCCCGACTTGGCTGTTCTCCCGCAGCACGCCGTCCACCGCCCGGACCATCTCATCCAGCCGCGCCCGCGAGACCGGGCTCTCGACCACCCCGTACTCCTCCTCGTCGGCGCAATGCGGCGACACGGTCGGCGAGCCGAAGGTGGTGGGGAGCGCCGCATGGACCTGCGACAGGCCCTTGTCCGGATTGCGGTCGAGCGTCTCCAGCACGGCGACGGCCGTGAGGAGCCCCGCCGCCGCCGCCGCGGCCCACCGGCGCGTCGAAGAAGTGGCCCGACCTCTCGAAGCCGGCCGGCAGCCACTGGTGCGAAATCTCCTTGGTCCGGCGGATTGCCCGCGCGCAGGATCTCCGGAAGGTTCAGGCGGCGTCCGTGCGGCGGGCCAGGACCTGGCGGAGCGCCTGGTCGGCCGGGACCGGACGGCCGAGATGGTAACCCTGGAAGAACGGGCAGCCGAGATGGCGTAAGCTGGCGAGGTCGTCGGCCGTCTCGATGCCCTCGGCCACCACTTCGAGGCCGAGGGACCGGCCGAGGCCCAGCACCGCCTGGACCAGCCCGCGCTTGTCGTCGGAGGCCGACAGGCCGGTGACCAGGCTGCGGTCGATCTTGACCCGGCCGGCGCTGAGCTGGCGCAACGAGGCCAGCGACGAGTAGCCGGTGCCGAAATCGTCGAGGGCGACCCGGATGCCGGCGCCGGACAGCGCGAGGAGCTTGTGCTGCACCGCCTCGATGTCGAGGGCGGTCTCCTCGGTGATCTCGATCTCGAGGAGCGCGGGCGACAGGCCCAGGGCCCGCAGGCGGTCGAGCACGATCTCGTCGACCGGGAGCTGCCCCATCTCCCGCGGCGAGACGTTCATCGCCACCCGCACGTCGCGGATGCCGTCGGCCCGCAAGGTCTGCATCGCGCCGCAGACCTGCTCCAGGATGAAGCGCAGGAGCGATTCGGACAGGCCGGACCGGGCCGCGGCGGCGACGATCTCGCCGGGCGGGATCCAGCCATGGACCGGGTGGTGCCAGCGCACCAGGGCCTCGAGGCCGGCGATGCGGGTGCCGCCCTCGCCGAAGATCGGCTGGAACCAGACCGCGAGGCCGTTCTCGGCCAGCGCGTGCGACAGGTCGCGCTCGCCGTCGCGCCGCATCTCGAGGTGGCCGCGCAGGCCCTCGTCGAAGATCCGGAAGCGGTTCCGCCCGGCGGCCTTGGCGGCGTAGAGCGCCTCGTCGGCGCAGCTCAGCATCTGGGTCAGGCTGGGCCCGTGGGCGTGGCACAGGCCGATGCTGACGCCGAGGCGGCCCGCATCGAAGCTCTCGAACGGCTCGACCACCGCCCCGATCAGCGCCGCCGCCAGATCCGCGGGCGGCCATCCCGCGCGAGGATAGTCGGCGCGAGGGCCGTCGGTGCAAGGGGCATCGGTGCAAGGGTCGTACAGCACCGCGAACTCGTCGCCGCCGAAGCGGGCCGCCACCGCTCCGGGCGGCAGGGTCCGGCGCAGGCGCTGCGCCACCTCGATCAGCACCCGGTCGCCGGTCGAGTGGCCGTAGACGTCGTTGACCGACTTGAAGCCGTCGAGGTCGAGCAGCATCAGGCAGGGGGCGGGACCCGAGAGGAGGATCCGCGCCTCCGCCGCCTGCGCGAAGCCGGCCCGGTTCATCAGGCCGGTGAGGGCGTCGTGGGTGGCGCGCCGGCGCATCTCGTCGGCCAGGGCGCTCGCCGCCGCATGCGCCTCCTGGCGGGCCCGGGCGAGCGCCGTGGCCTCGTTCTTCAGCTTGGAGGTGCGGCGGAAGCCGCGCTCGGTCTCGATGGCGCTGCGCAGGAGGGCCGCGAGGTAGAGCACCACCGTCAGCGCCAGGCAGGTGCGCTCGAACCCGCCGCTCCAGGCAAGGCAGCCCGCCACCGTCAGGAGCGGCGGCGTGATGAAGCTCGCGGGAATCGCCGCATAGGCCATGCCGTGGGTGACGGCGCCGGCGGTGATGCCGCAGACCACGACGAGGTAGAACAGGCTCTGGGGCGCGGTGAACCCGTCGCACAGCAGCGCCGTCAGGGACCAGACGAGGCCCGACAGGAATGCCGCCGCGGTGGCGAGATGCAGGTGCCGGTCGACCGCGCCGGAGGCGGCACGGGCGAGGTCCGGCGGCGCGTCCTCGGCGGTGGTGAGACCGAGGCAGGGCGCCCGGCACAGGCCGAACCGGGTGAGGTTGACGATCGAGGACGCCGTGAACCAGACGAGACCCACACCGCCGAGACCGAAATGGGCCGCGACCAGCGCTCCGGTGACGCCGAGCGCCGCGTTGACCGGCATGGCGTGCTGCACGCTGCGGCGTACCGCCTCGAGCTGGTCGCGCCGGATCGAGGCGCGCAGGTTCGGACCGCCGCCACCATGCGGCAGGTCGGAGCTTGGTTCCTGGCTGCCTGGTTCGGACATGTCACCTCGGCGAATCAGCCTTGCTGTCGTAACGGCGGCCGGTAAAGAATCGTTGACTGACGACCGATCGCGTCCGGCTCGTCAAGGTTGCCAAGCTCTCGGACGCCGATTTCTTCGGCCCCGGCCTCCCTCGTCGCGCGGACACTGCCGCCACGGAACGGCGGCCGAGCCTGGCCGTTGATCATGTCGCGAGAATGCGAGGAGGCATCATGCGCAACGTGGTCAAGGCGGGTGTGGTGGCGGTCGTGACGCTGATGGGCGCCGGCGCGGCGGAGGCGAAGGGCTGCATCAAGGGGGCGATCATCGGCGGCATCGCCGGGCATTACCTGGCCGAGCGCGGCGTCGTCGGCGCCGTGGCGGGCTGCCTCGCCGGCCGGGCCCTGGCCAAGCGGCGCTCCCAGCGCGACGTCGATTACGGCGCCCGCGTGCGTCCTCGCGACGGCTACGGCTACGGGGCGGGCCGGAGCTACTGAGGAGCCGACGCTTCTCTTTCCCCGAATCGACACCGTCCGACGCCATCCCGGGTCCCGCTGCGCGGCCCCGGGGTGACGCCGGACGCGACGGCCGGTGCATCGCCGCCCGGATGCGGTCCTCCGGATCGGGGACCGGTCGCCGCACCCGCCGACGCGGCGATCCGTCCCGTGCCGTCGGCGTCCGCCGCCCCATCTGATCCTGCATCCGTCACGCTCGATCCGGGGGCGCATGGCCGTCTTCTTCACTGCCGACACGCATTTCGGCGACAGCCACATCCTGCGCCAGCGCGGCCGCCTGTTCACGGCGATCGACCACCACGACGAGACCCTGGTGGCGAACTGGAACGCGGTCGTCGGGCCCGGGGACGAGGTCTGGCATGTCGGCGATTTCGCGGCCCATGCCGAACGCGCCCATTGCGCGGCGATCTTCTCGCGGCTGAACGG
Organism: Methylobacterium aquaticum; assembly: GCF_016804325.1. Classification (NCBI taxonomy): domain Bacteria; kingdom Pseudomonadati; phylum Pseudomonadota; class Alphaproteobacteria; order Hyphomicrobiales; family Methylobacteriaceae; genus Methylobacterium; species Methylobacterium aquaticum. The sequence continues at coordinate 3,367,641 of NZ_CP043627.1, read as the reverse complement.
CGTCAAGCGCCTGGTGCGCGGCAACCACGACAGCAACCGCGTCCTCGACCTGCCCTGGGCCGACCCGCCGGTCGAGAGCGCGCGGGTCACCCTGCGGGAGGATGGCCGCGAATGGCGGCTGTTCCTGGCGCATTACGCCCACCGGGCCTGGCCGGGCCTGTGGCGCGGCACCCGCCACCTCTACGGCCATACCCACGGGACGCTCCCCGACACCACCCGCTCCTGCGACGTCGGGGTCGATGCCTGGGAGTACCGCCCGGTCCGCCTCGCCGCGCTCGCGGCGCGGCAGGACGCGGCGACCCTGGTGCCGGAGGAACTGGCCCGGGATGCGGGGGGCGAGCGGAATCGCGCCGCGACCGCCGACATCGTGTAGGAGCGATGTACAGGCGCGATCGGGCAGGAGCGCGACCGGCCTCCATCCCCGGACCCGAAGGATGGCGGGAATCCAGGGTTCGCCGCGCCAAGGCGGGGCCGAGCCTGATTCCCATACCGGCAGCCGGCCTCTATATCGCAGGGCCCGACCCTCGATCTCGCGCCCACCGGACGCACCCCGGTCACGCGCCCGGGCAACCGTGATGCACGGCGAAGCCCTGCCCAGTCCTGTCCTCGGCGCCTTTCGTCGGACCGGCTGCGACATGGCGCAGGCGTTGGCCGTTCCGGTGGTTGCCAAGGACGAGGTCGCGGGTAGGACAAGCCGCGAGATGCACCGACTGGCCGCGCCCTTGCAGGGTCGGCCGGCCCCAGCGGGAGACCCGTCACCCGATGCACAAGATCATCCCCGTCGCCCCCTTCGATGCCGTCGTGTTCGGCGCCACCGGCGACCTGACGATGCGCAAGCTGCTGCCGGCGCTCTATTACCGCTTCCGCGATCGGCAGATCCCGGAGGAGAGCCGCATCATCGCGGCGGCGCGCACCCATCTCGGCACCGGCGAGTACCGGGACCTCGCCGCCGCGGCCCTGGAGCGCCACGTCCCGGCCGCTGACCGTGATTCCGACACAGTGACGCGCTTCCTCGATCATCTGGCCTATGTGGCGGTGGACGGGGCAGGGGATGCGGGCTGGGAGGATCTGGCGAACCTGCTCGCCGAGCATCCCGACCACGTCCGGCCGTATTATCTCGCCACCTCGCCGAGCCTCTACGGCTCGATCTGCCGCAACCTCAGTGCCCATGGCCTGATCGGCGAGCGCTCCCGCGTGGTGCTGGAGAAGCCGATCGGCCACGACCTCGCCTCGGCGCGGGCCATCAACGACCAGGTCGGCAAGGTCTTTCCCGAGAGCCAGATCTTCCGCATCGACCATTACCTCGGCAAGGAGACGGTGCAGAACCTGCTGGCCCTGCGCTTCGCCAACACGATCTTCGAGCGGCTGTGGAATGCCGACGTGATCGACCACGTGCAGATCACGGTGGCCGAGACCGTGGGGGTTGAGGGCCGCGGCGGCTATTACGATACGTCGGGCGCGCTGCGCGACATGCTGCAGAACCACATGCTGCAGCTCCTCTGCCTGCTCGGCATGGAGAGCCCGCTCTCCCTCGATGCCGACGCGGTGCGCGACGAGAAGCTGAAGGTGCTCCGCGCCCTGAAGCCGATTCCCGCCCACGAGGTGCCGCTGCGCACCGTGCGCGGCCAATACGTCGCCGGGGCCGTCAACGGCCAGCCGGTGCCGGGCTACGTCGCCGACCTCGCCGAGGACCGCACGAGCCTGACCGAGACCTTCGTGGCCTTGAAGCTCGAACTGATGACCCCGCGCTGGGCCGGGGTGCCGTTCTACCTGCGCACCGGCAAAAGGCTGCCGCAAAAGGTCTCCGAGATCGTGGTGCAGTTCCGGTCCTCGCCGTTCAGCATCTTCTCGGACGAGTTCGCCCGCGAGCCGAACCGCCTGGTGATCCGGCTGCAGCCGCAGGAGGGCATCAAGCTCGAGGTGATGACCAAGGAGCCGGGGCCCGGCGGCATGCGCCTGCGGTCGACCGGCCTCGACATCTCCTTCGAGGAGACCTTCAACCAGCGCTACCCGGATGCCTATGAGCGCCTGCTGATGGACGTGGTGCGCGGCAACGCCACCCTGTTCATGCGCCGCGACGAGGTCGAGGCCGCCTGGGCCTGGGCCGACACCCTGCTCAACGCCTGGGCCGACCGCCCGGAGCCGCCGCGCCCCTATCCGGCCGGCACCTGGGGCCCCACCGCGGCGATCGCCCTGATCGAGCGCGACGGCCGCACGTGGCACGAAGACATCGGCTGACGCCGATCGGGGCACGAGGACACCGGCTGACGCCGATCACGGCACGAGGCCACCGGCTGACGCGGAGGCGGTTGATTGGAATAAATCCAAGTTATTTCAAGGGCATGACGGCGGGATCGCATCCGCCGCGGCTTCCCTTCCGGTGCGTCCCGCTCTAGAGCGGGCCGCGAGAGTGAAGGCCCGCGCCCCGGCGTGCGCGGGCGTCGAGGATTGCATCATGTCGCCCATCCGTCCGTCCCTCGCCAGCCTCCTGGTCCTCGCGCTGCTCGCCGCCTCGCCGGCGCGCGCCCAGGAGGAGCCCGCCGGCGAAGCCCCGGCGGCCGAGGCGGCTCCGACCCACAAGGCCGCGCCCAAGCCCCGCCGTCCGGCGCCCAAGCCCGCCCCGAAGGCCGAGGCGGCGCCCGCCGCGGTGACGGCTCCGACCGGCGCCTGGCCCAACGGGGCGAGCGCGGTGAGCGAGGTCTACGGCGACTGGACCATCAGCTGCACCCGCGAGAACGACAAGCGCCAGTGCCAGCTGTCGCAGGCGCAGGGCGTGGCGCAGACCGGCCAGCGCCGCTTCAGCATCGAGCTGAACGCCCCCAGGACGGGCGCAGCAGCGGCCTCATGCTGATGCCGCTCGGCCTGTCGATCGAGCCCGGCGTGACCTTCAAGCTCGACGACGCGACGCTCGGCAAGGGCGCGCCCTACACCTCCTGCGTCCAGGCCGGCTGCATCGTGCCGATCAGCTTCCCGACGGTGGCCACGGATGCGATGAAGACCGCCGTGAACCTGCGCGTCACCGGCACCAAGCCCAACGGCGAGGCCGAGACCATCACGGTGCCGCTCGCGGGATTTGCCGCCGCACTCGCCCGGATGTCGCAGCTTTTGAGCTGATATCTTCACGCCTCGCTCAAGGGTTCGGCGCAGGATGGCGGGATGAGCCTCAGCACCGCCTCCCTCAACCCCGGCGCCATCTCCCACCAGGGCGCCGCCTTCACCCAGCAGGTCGCCGCCCTCGCGGCCCGGCGCCAGCTCGATGCCGAACGCGCCGTCGCCGGCCTGGTGGCCGAGACGGCGAATGCCCCGGCCCCGCCCGGGCAGGGCCAGCGGCTCGATATCAGGGTGTGATACCAAAGGTCGTTTCCAACGACCGTCGGTATCAGTCGATCCCGAACATCCGCTCCAGGAAGTTCTTGTCCTCCCGCGGCGGTCCGCCCCGCTGCGGGGCCGGCTGGCGCGCCGGGGCCTGGCCGCCGCCGACGAGGCCGTCGATCAGGCCGCCGAGCGTCTGCGGCTCGGCGGGGGCGGGGTTGGCGGACGCGACGGCGTTGCTGCTGCGGCGCCAGCGGGCGGCGCCGGGCAGGGGCACCGGCTTGTCGCCACGCAGGGCCGTGGTCATCACCCGGTTCCAGATCTCGACCGGCAGGTTACCGCCGGAGACCTTCTTGGTCGGCTCGCCGTCGTCGTTGCCGAGCCAGACGCCCGTGACCAGGGTGCCGGAGAAGCCGATCACCCAGGCATCGCGAAAATCCTGGCTGGTGCCGGTCTTGCCGGCGAGGTCCCAGCCCGGGATGTCGCCCTTCTTCGCGGTGCCGCTGACGAAGACCTCGTGCATCATGGCGTTCATCATGCCGACCGCGTTGGGGTCGATCACCCGGCCGAGCCCGCTCGGGGCGCGCTTGTAGACGGTCTTTCCGTCGGAGGTCTTCACGCTGGCGATCACGTAGGGGATCACCCCCATGCCGCCATTGGCGAAGGTCGCGTAGGCGCCCACCAGCTCGAGCGGCGTCACCTCGGAGGTGCCGAGCGCGATCGAGGCATTGGCCTGGAGCGGCGAGGTGATGCCGAGGCGTTGCGCCGTCTGCACCACCGCCTTCGGGCCGACCTCCATGCCGAGCCGCACCGCCACGGTGTTGAGCGAGTGGGCGAGCGCGTCGCGCAGGGTCACGGGGCCGCTGTAGTTGCGCGAATAGTTCTCCGGGTTCCAGCCCTTGATGTTGACCGGCGCGTCCTCCCGCACCGTGTCGGGGGTCAGGCCCCGATCGATCGCCGCGAGGTAGACGAAGGGCTTGAAGGCCGAGCCGGGCTGGCGCTTGGCGGTGGTGGCGCGGTTGAACTGGCTCTGGGCGTAGTCGCGCCCGCCGATGAGCGCGCGGATCGCCCCGTCCGGCCGCATCGTCACGACGGCGCCCTGGCCGACATTGTAGCGTCCGCCCTTCTGGTTCAGCTCGTCGACCAGCGCCCGCTCGGCCACCGCCTGGATCGCCGGATCGACGGTGGTCTGCACCGCGACGTCGGACTCGATCTTGCCGACGTAATCGTCGAGCACATCCATCACGAGATCGGCGACGTAATTGGCCGAGCCGCCGCCCTTGGCCCGCGCAGGCTTCGCCGGCTGGGCGAGCGCCACCTTCACGTCGGCCGGCTTGGCGAAGCCCAGCTCCTGCATCGCCGCCAGCACCTGGGCGGCCCGGGCCTGCGCGGCGGGCAGGTTGCGGTTGGGAGCGAGCCGCGAGGGCGCCTGGACGAGGCCGCCGAGCATCGCGGCTTCGGCCAGCGTCACGTCCTTGGCGGGCTTGGCGAAGTAGCGCTGCGCCGCCGCTTCGACGCCGTAGGCGCCGGCACCGAAATAGACCCGGTTGAGGTAGAGTTCGAGGATCTCGTCCTTGGTGTAGGTGTGCTCGAGCCACAAAGCCAGGATCGCCTCCTGGATCTTGCGCGAGGCGGTGCGCTCCTGGGTCAGGAAGAGGTTCTTGGCGAGCTGCTGGGTCAGGGTCGAGCCGCCCTGGGCGACGCCGCGGCGGGTCAGGTTCTGGCCGATGGCGCGGGCGATGCCGACCGGATCGATGCCGAGATGCGAGTAGAAGCGCCGGTCCTCGATCGCCACGAAGGCGCGGGGCAGGTAGGGCGGCAATTCGCGGATGCTCACCGTGCGCCCGCCGGTCTCGCCGCGATTGGCGAGCAGCGAGCCGTCGGAGGCCAGGATCGCGATGTTGGGCGGGCGCTTCGGCACCGCGAGCTGGTCGATCGGCGGCAGCTGCGAGGCGTGGTAGGCGACGATGCCGGCCACCGCCACCAGCCCCCACAGGCCGAGGATCATCGTGCCGTAGACGAGGGTGCCGAGGAACGAGCGCCGCCGGCGCCGCGGTGCCGCGGCCGCGCGGGCCGACCGCTTCGGCGCGGCCTTGCCCCTGGATGTGTCCTTGGCCACGCCGCCTCCCGCCCGGTCCCCGCGCGACAGGCGCAGGTCGAGGGATGCCGGATCTCCGGGGCCATCCGCCTCGAAGCGCGGCTCGACCCGACCCTTCCGCTCCCGACCCTTCGCCATCCCGCCGAGTTCCCCTTCGCCCCGAGTTCTTCTTCGCCCGCGGACATTTCCGGCCCACGCGGGGCATTCAAGAGACGCTAAATGAGGCGGGTTTAAGGGCCGTTAACCGAAATTTTGTCGAAGAATCACGGCCACTTAGCTCCGCAGCCGGAGGGCTGCGGCAAGCCGTGTCGGGAACGGGGGAGTCCGGGGAGCGTTGCGGTTGCTCTCACAAGGGGCCGACATGTTGCACCTGCTGGTGGCGGATGGGAACGACCGGGCCGGCCGCGAGACGCATCTCACGGTCTGCGCCAAGACCTCCGCCGAGACCTATGCCGGCATCCTGCGGGCGCTCGCCCCGGATGCCGTCTGCCACCTCGTCGCCCCGGCCGATTCCGACGCGGTGCTGCCCCGCGCGCTCGCCGACTGCGACGCCCTGGTGCTCACCGGCTCGACCCTGCATGTCGAGGAGGGCGGGCCGGCGGTGACCCGGCAATGCGACCTGGTGCGGGCGGCGCTCGCTGCCGGGCTCCCGGTCTTCGGCTCGTGCTGGGGCGTGCAGGTGGCCGCCACCATCGCGGGGGGCGTGCCGCCCGCAACCCGCGCGGACCGGAATACGGGCTCGCCCGCGCGATCTCCCGCACGGAGTCCGGGGCGGGCCACCCGCTCCTCGACGGCCGCCCCCGGCCTGGGACGCCCCGGCGATCCACGACGACGCCGTGATCGAGCCGCCGCCCGGCAGCCGGGTGCTCGCCGGCAACGACCGCCTCGACGTCCAGGCGATCGAGATCCGCCTCGGGGACGGGGTGTTCTGGGGGACGCAGTACCATCCGGAGCTCGACCTCGACGAGGTCGCGGCGATGCTGCGGCTCTCGGCGAGCGGGGTGGTGGAGGCGGGCCTCTGCCCGGACGAGGCCGCTCTCCAGACTTACGCCGATGCTTTTCGCGATCTGCACCACGACCCGGAAGGGCGTCCCGACCTCGCCTGGCGCCTCGGCGTCACCGCAGAGGTTCTGGTGCCGGAGCGCCGTCGGCGCGAGATCGGGAATTTCCTCGATCGGCTGGTGCGGCCCCGGCGTCGCCGCGCTTGAGCGCCTGCCTGAGGAGCTATCGGAAAGAAAAGGGGGTTGGGTATCCCACCCACTTACCTCATCCTGAGGTGTCAGTCGATCACGGATCGACTGACCTCGAAGGAGGGCTCCAGAAGTCTCGGCGATTTCTGGAGCCCTCCTTCGAGGCTCACTTCGTTCGCACCTCAGGATGAGGTGAGTGGGTGGGATTTGCAGATCTATTGATTTTTTCGACAGGGGGCCTGCTCAAACAGTTCCAGCGGCGCTCACGCCGCCCGCACGCCTTGCAGGAAGCGCGCGACCTCGGTTCCGAGATGCTCGGCCTGATGCGTCAGGGCGTCGGCGGAGGCGAGCACCCGGCCGGCGGCGGAGCCGGTCTCGCCGGCGGCCTGCGCCACGGCGCCGATGGTGGCGGTGAGCGAGCCGGTGCCGGCGGCGGCCCGGTCCATGGCGCGGATGATCTCCTGGGTCGCCGCGCCCTGCTCCTCGACCGCCGCCGCCACGGCGGAGGCCACCCCGTCCATCCCGCGGATGCGCGTGCCGATCGCCTCGATCGCCCGCACGGCGTCGCCGGTGGCGCCCTGGATGCGGCCGATCTGGCCGCTGATGTCCTGCGTCGCCCTCGCGGTCTGGCTTGCCAGTTCCTTGACCTCGGCCGCCACCACCGCGAAGCCCCGTCCCGCCGCACCCGCGCGGGCCGCCTCGATGGTGGCGTTCAGCGCCAGCAGGTTGGTCTGGTCGGCGACGCCCGAGATCAGGCTCACCACGTCGCCGATCCGGGAGGCGGCCTCGCTCAATTCGCCGACGAGGGCGGCGGTGCGGTCGGCCTCGCTCACGGCGGCACGGGCGAGGCCGGCGGATTCCCCGACCTGCTGGCCGACCTCGCGCACCGAGGCGCCGAGTTCCTCGGTCGCGGCCGCCACGGTCCCGACATCGCCCGCCGCCTGACCCGCGGCGGCCTCGGCCTCGGCCGAGCGGGCGGCGGCGGTGCCCGCCTTCTGGGACATCGCGTGGGCCGTCGCCTGCAGCTCGCCGGCCGCCGCCGCGACCTCGCCGACGATGCCGCCCACCGCCGCCTCGAACGCCGCCGCCATCCGCATCACGCTCTCGCGCCTCTCGTGCTCGGCTGCCACCCGGGCGGTCTCGCCCTCCTGTTCCAGGTCGCGCAGGCGCGCCATCTGGGCCTTCATCTCGCGCCCGGACTGCGCCAGCCCCGCCAGCGTCCGGGCGACGGTGCGGCAGATCCAGGCCAGCATCGCCGCCTCGATCGCCAGGATCCCGGCATGGAGCAGCACCCGTTGCAGGCTCGCCCCCGTCGGGAAGACGGCGCCGGGCAGGACCAGGTTCAGGACGAGATGATGCAGGGCCGTGGCGGCGGTGGCCGCCAGGATCACCCGCCAGTCGCACCAGCCGGCGAGCACCGCCAGGCAGGCGAAGAAGTACATGTGCAGGTCGACCTGCCAGGGATGGCCGGCGCTGGCATAGAGCATCACCGCCGCCATGCCGACGAGCGCCAGAGCGGTGGCGATCCGGGTCCGCAGCCCGGTCGCGTCGCGCCACCACGACAGGGTGGCGAGCGTCGCGAGCAGGGTCGCGGCCGCCCCGGGTGCGAGGGCGCCGCCGTCGCCGGCGATGAGCGGCAGCGCCGCCGCCACCGGAACGTGGGCCCAGAGCAGGCCGACCAGGATGCGGGCGTAGGAGCGGCGGAAGTCGTCGGCGTCGGTCATCATCGGGCAGGGCTCGGTGACGGAGAGGAATCGTCGTATCGGTCGGGTCCCGGGCCGCAGCCGCCGGCGACGACGGGATCGAGCACCAGCCACGCCCCGGCGCCGTAGAGGCGCCCGACGAAGCCCGCCTCGCTCGACCGGGCCACGACCAGGCCGGCCGCGCCGGCCCGCACCAGCGTGCCGCCCGCCGCCGTCACGATCGCGGCCGCCTCGGCAATGCCGCCGCCGGGCCGGCCGAGTACCGCCACCGCCTCGGAGCGCGGGACGGCGACGACGAGCAGTGGCGCCAGCAGCAGAAGCACCAGGCCGGTACTGTCCCGGAGGCGAAAACGCGCTTCCATCTGGGTCCGCCCCGGTTCCCTGACCTTGGCGGAATTTGTCGTGGAATCGCTGATGATCGGTAAAGACTGGGGATGATTGATCCGCCGCCCACCCGGATAACCGTAAGTCAAACGAGGCCAAGACAGCGAAACGGCGCCCCCTCGCGGGAGCGCCGTCGTCGAGCCCGACCGGGAGCCGCCGGGGTCAGACCGTGCGGGCGGAGGCCAGCGGCGGGGTCGCGGCGGGGCGCTCCTCGCCGACGAGGTGGCAGGCGGCGGGCCGGCGGAACAGGAACCGGGCCGGGGTATGGCGGACCAGCCGCTCGATCCCGAGGGGCACGGCCACCGCGGCCAGGGTCACGAGGAGCGATACGAGGCCGACATCCGTGATGACCCCGCTCTTCACCAGCACAATGCGCAGGGCCGCCATCGGCAGGAAGAAGGCGAGGTAGATCACGATCGAGCGCTCGCCGCAGGCCCGGAGCATCGCCGTGACCGGACCGCCGGCCCGGGTCAGCAACGCCGCCGCGCACACGATGGCGAGCGCGCCGGCCGCCCCAGCACCAGGCTCACGCCGGGCAGGCTCGCGAGGTTCGGGTGGGAGGGGAAGCCGGACGGCGTGACGACGAGGACGCCCTCGACCAGGGCCCAGGCGGCGAGCCCGAGGAGCGCGAGGCCGCTCCGCGCCCGCACCCTGTCGGCGAGGGCGAAGATCCGGGCCGCGAACAGGTAGCCGGCGACGAAGTAGACGAAGCGATCGCAGAACTCGTCGATCAGGGTCGAGCCGGTATGGATAGGCGCCAGTTGCAGCAGGGCGGCGCCGATCAGCAGCACCGGGCCGGGCACCCGGCGCAGCAGCTTCACGGCGATGGAGAACACCGCCAGCAGGTAGATGAACCAGAGGGTCGAGTACGGCTCGATCAGGCCGTGGGCGAGATGGGCGAGGAACGCCCCCGGGCCCGCCCCCTCGGTGATCTGGCCGTACTTCACCGCCGACTGGAGTACCATCCACAGCAGGTAGAAATAGGCGAAGTGGACGATGCGCCGGTCGGAGAAGAGCCGCCAGTCGCGATCGACGACGCGGCCAACGAACAGGCCCGACAGGAGGAAGAAGTCGGGGATCCGGAACGGTTTGGCGAACTCGACGACGTGGTGCATGAAGCCCTCGCCCCCCATCGCCTCGCCGACTCCGAGGGTGGAGTGCATCATCACCACCAGGATGATGCAGATGCCCTTGGCGACGTCGACCCAGGCGAGGCGCCCCGCCTCCGGCGCGGCGCGCGGGCGCAGCGGCGGGCTGACTGGATCGTCCGGCCGGACCGAGAGGGCGGGTTCGGTGTTGGGGCGGGCGGACATCGGGCGTCTCCACGAGGATGCCCCGAGCCTCGCAGGCAGACGTAAAGATCGGAGCCGGGGCGGCCGGTCGAATCGTGCGGAAATCGGCCAGGATGGATTCACCATCCCGCCGACGACTACGGCCGCCCTATCGAAAGCTCCGCCTGGTCTCCCGCCGCGTCCGGGTCATCCGCGTCGCGGTGTGGAAATCGTCCGGCTTGCCGCGGACCCAGGCGAGGAAGCGGGCGATCTCCGGCTCGGCCCGCAGGCTCTCGACGTCGCTGAGCCGGCGCGCCAGCTCGGCCTCGCTGTGGCGGGCATGGATCGCCGAGTGGCAGATCTGGTGCAGCTGCACCGTCTCGCCATGGGTACCGCCCTTCAGCTTCGGCGTCAGATGGTGCCGGCTCTGGCGGGCACCGGGCGGGATCGGCCGCTCGCAGAGCGGGCAGATCACGACCTTCGGGGTCGTGTAGGCATGGGTGGAGGGGTCGTCGTCGCGCCAGAGCCGATCACGGCGTCCCAAGGCAGGCTCCTGAAAGACGGGGACATCTCACGGTATCTGGGGCGCCGGGCGGGCGGGGGACAAGGCGGCGCGACCATCGGCGCGACGGCCTGGATGCCGCAGCGTTCCGCGACCCGCGATTGACAAACCCGACCCGTCGCCGGACAGTGGCGCCGTTACCGAGGGGAGCCCCCGCCGACAGGGGCTGAGATTGGACGATCGTGCGTCCTGACCCTTGAACCTGATCCGGTTCGTACCGGCGGAGGGACGGGAACCTGCCATGATCGACGTGACCCGTGCGTCCTCGCGCCCCGAGGCCGGATCGTCTCCCCGGGAGAGATCCATGAACGCACCGATCCTCGCCAAAGACCTTCCGCACAGCGTCACCACCGGGCCGATCACCGGCTCGGCGAAGGCCTATGCGTCGCCGAGGGACCGCTCCGACTTGCGGATTCCCTATCGGGAGATCGTCCTGACCGATCCGGGCGAGGCGCCCGTGCGGGTCTACGATCCCTCCGGCCCCTATACCGAGACGGGCGCCCGCATCGACCTGCGAGCCGGCCTGCCGGAGATCCGCGCCCCCTGGATCGAGACCCGCGGCTATGCGGCGGTCGCGCCCCGGGCGGTGAGGCCGGAGGATAACGGCTTCGTGCCCGAGGACAGACTGGTGGCGCCGTGCCCGGCCGCCCGCACCGTGCGCCGGGGCGAGGCCGGCCAACCCGTGACCCAGTACGAGTTCGCGCGGGCCGGGATCGTCACCGAGGAGATGATCTACGTCGCCCACCGCGAGAACCTGTGCCGCGAGGCGATGCTGGCCGGCGCCGAGGGCAAGCTCGCCGACGGCGAGAGCTTCGGCGCGGCGATCCCGCCCTTCATCACCCCCGACTTCGTGCGCGAGGAGGTGGCGCGCGGGCGGGCGATCATCCCGGCCAACATCAATCACACCGAGTTGGAGCCGATGGCGATCGGCCGCAACTTCCTCGTCAAGATCAACGCCAATATCGGCAACTCGGCCGTCACCTCCTCGGCCGCCGACGAGGTCGAGAAGATGGTCTGGGCGATCCGCTGGGGCGCCGACACCGTCATGGACCTCTCGACGGGCCGCAACATCCACAACATCCGCGGCTGGATCCTGCGCAACGCGCCGGTCCCGATCGGCACGGTGCCGATCTACCAGGCGCTGGAGAAGGTCGGCGGCGATCCGCTCAAGCTCGACTGGGCGGTGTTCAAGGACACGCTGATCGAGCAGGCCGAGCAGGGGGTGGATTACTTCACCATCCATGCCGGCGTGCGCCTCGCCCACGTGCCGCTCACCGCACGGCGGGTCACCGGCATCGTCTCGCGCGGCGGCTCGATCATGGCGCGCTGGTGCCTCGCCGGGCACCGGGAATCGTTCCTCTACGAGCGCTTCGAGGAGATCTGCGACATCTGCCGCGCGTACGACGTCTCGTTCTCGCTCGGCGACGGCCTGCGCCCGGGCTCGATCGCGGATGCCAACGACGCGGCGCAGTTCGCCGAGCTGGAGACCCTGGGCGCACTCACCAAGATCGCCCACGCCAAGGGCTGCCAGGTGATGATCGAGGGCCCCGGCCACGTGCCGATGCACAAGATCAAGGTCAACATGGACAAGCAGCTCAGGGAGTGCGGCGAGGCGCCGTTCTACACGTTGGGCCCGCTCACCACCGACGTGGCGCCGGGCTACGACCACATCACGTCCGGCATCGGCGCGGCGATGATCGGCTGGTACGGCACCGCGATGCTCTGCTACGTCACCCCGAAGGAGCATCTCGGCCTGCCGAACCGCGACGACGTGAAGACCGGCGTCATCACCTACAAGATCGCCGCCCATGCCGCCGACCTCGCCAAGGGGCACCCGGCCGCGCAAGTGCGGGACGACGCCCTGTCGCGGGCCCGGTTCGACTTCCGCTGGGAGGACCAGTTCAACCTCTCCCTCGATCCGGATACCGCGCGCGCCTACCACGACGAGACCCTGCCGAAGGACGCCCACAAGGTCGCGCATTTCTGCTCGATGTGCGGCCCGAAATTCTGCTCGATGAAGATCACCCAGGACCTGCGCGCCGACGTGCTCGCCATGGAGGAAGCCTCCCGGGTGGTCGCGGAAGCCACACCCCTGAGCGAAGCGGAGCGGATCGCCGGCATGGCCCAAAAATCGGCGGAATTCTTGGGCGAGGGCGGGAGGCTCTACGTCGAACCCGGCGAGTAAGGACCCCCACGCGATGCCGATGCAGGCCCCCGCCACCCCGCCCGGGCCTGCCCCGTCCGCCGATCCGGGATTGCCCGTGCGGGGAGGCCCGCGTCCCGGCTCGATCGTGCGCCGCCTCGTCGTGTTCGGCCTCGGCCTCGCCGTGCCGATCCTGATCTTCGGCGGCGTGGTCCTGTGGCAGTTCGCCGACGCCGCCCGCGAGCGCCTGGAGGCGGAGGCGCTCGGCCGCGCCCGGGTGGAGGCGGCGGCGGTCGACCGCGAGATCGCGAGCCTGATCGCCACCCTGGAGGCCCTGAGCCTCTCGAACGCGCTCCAGCGCGGCGACGTGACGGCGTTCCGCGAGCAGGTGCAGGAACTGGCCCGCCGCAGCGGCCTGCCGGCGATCCTGCGCGATTCCGACGGGCGCCGGCTGATCGACCTCGGCGACGAGCCGATGCCCGAGCGACTGGACGCGGCGGATGCGAGCGCGCTCACCGGCCGCGCGGCCGTCTCGGGCGTGATCGACGGGCATGTCCGGGTGACGGTGCCGGTCAGGCGCCGCGGCGGCGACGCGGTGCTCTACCTCCTGTCCTTCTCCCTGCCGACTGCGCGGCTGCGCGACGTGCTCGTCTCCGGCGGCGTGCCGAAGGCCTGGGTGATCACCATCATCGACGGCGACCAGCGGATCGTGACCCGCACCCGGTCGCCGGAGCGCTTCACCGGTACGCCGGCGCCCGAGGCGCTGCGCAGGGCCACCGGGCCGGAGGGCCACTGGCGCGGCGCCTCCCTCGAGGGGGAGCCGTTCTTCGCCGCCTATGCCCGGGCCGGGGTGCCGGATTGGCGCGTCGCCGTCGGGGTGCCGGAGGAGACGCTGGCGGCCCCGGTCCGGGCCTCGCTGGTGTGGTTCGCCGGGCTCGGGATCATGCTGGCGGCGATCGCGGCCGTCCTGGCGCTCGCCTTCGCCCGCGGCATCGCGGCCCCGCTCCACGCCCTGCGCGACCAGGCGGTGGCCCTCGGGCTGGGCCGCGCGGCGCCGGTGCTGACCGGGGTGCCGGCGGAGGTCGCCGCGGTGAGCGCCGAGATCGCCGGCGCCGCGCAGCGCCAGCGCGAGCGCACGGCCGAGCGGGCGCGGGCCGCCTCGGCGCTCCGCGCCGAGACCCAGCGCCTGGAGGTGCTGAACCGCCTCGGCACGGCGCTCTCGAGCGAGCTCGACCGCCAGCGCCTCGGCGACGCGGTGGTGGAGGCCGCCACCCACCTGACGGCCGCGGCCTACGGCGCCCTGTTCGAGCGGGTGCCGGAGGGGCCGGACGGCCCGGAGCATTGGCGCCTCCTCAGCCTCACCGGGGGCCCCCGCGAGGCCTTCACCCGCTTCGGCCTGCCGCGGGTGACGAACCTGTTCAGCGAGACCTTCGCGGCCGGCGGAGTGGTCCTGAGCGAGGACGTAACGACGGATCCGCGCTACGGCAGCCATGGCGGCATGCCGAAGGGCCACCTGCCGGTGCGCAGCTATCTCGCGGTGCCGGTGGTCTCCGGCACCGGCTCGACCCTCGGCGCCCTGCTGTTCGGCCATCCCGAGCCGCACCGCTTCGGCTCCCGCGAGGCCGCCCTGATCGAGGGACTGGCCGGGCAGGCGGCGGTGGCGATGGACAATGCTCGCCTGTTCGCCTCGGTGCGGCGCGAGCAGGACCGTTTCGCCGCGGCCGTCCAGGCGGTGCGCGGCGTGCTCTGGACCAACGGTCCCGACGGCCGGATGACCGACGACCAGCCGGCCTGGGCCGGGCTGACCGGGCAGACGCCCGCGCAATATGCCGGCTTCGGCTGGGCCGATGCGGTGCATCCGGACGACCGCGCCACCAGCGTCGAGACCTGGAACGCGGCGGTGGCCGAGCGCCGGCGCTACACCCACGAGCACCGGGTGCGCCGCCATGACGGGGTGTTCCGCACCTACGCGATCCAGGCGGTGCCGGTGCTCGATCCCGACGGCACGATCCGCGAATGGGTCGGCGTGCATTCCGACATCACCGAGCAGCGCGCCGCGGAAGCGGCCCTGCGCGAATCGAACGAGGAGATCCAGCGCTACGCCTACATCGTCAGCCACGACCTGCGGGCGCCGCTCGTCAACATCATGGGCTTCACCAGCGAGATCGAGGCGAGCCAGGACGACATCCGGACCGCGCTCGCGGGCCGGCCGGACGCCGCGCGGATCGACGCCGACCTCGCCGAATCGGTGAGCTTCATCAAGGCGGCGATCAACAAGATGGACGGGCTGATCAACGCCATCCTGAAGCTGTCGCGGGAGGGGCGGCGCAACTTCCAGCCCGAGCCCCTGGCGATGACCGCCCTGGTCCAGAGCCTGGCCGACGCGCAGCGCCACCAGGCGGACACGGTCGGCGCGGTCATCACCATCGGCGATCTGCCGGACCTCGTCGCCGACCGGGTGGCGGTCGGGCAGATCTTCGGCAACCTGATCGACAACGCGATCAAGTACCTGGCGAAGGACCGGCCCGGGAGGATCGAGATCTCGGGTTCGGTCTCGGACGGGCTCGCGGTCATCGCGGTGCGCGACAACGGCCGCGGCATCGATGCCCGCGACCACGCCCGGGTGTTCGAGCTCTTCCGCCGCTCCGGCGTCCAGGACCGGCCGGGGGAGGGGATCGGACTCGCCCATGTCCGCACCCTGGTCCGGGTGCTCGGCGGGCGGATCGACCTCGAATCGGAGTTCGGGGTCGGCACGACCTTCACGGTGACGCTGCCCCTGCGCCAGGCCTGAGCGCGACCGGTGCAACGGCAGGTTAACGTGACCGGCATGTTTTTCTACGCCGACGGCGTGTCCCTCGGCCGGGGAAATGGTCTAGAGAGAGTATGACGGGAGCATGTCTCCCGCGCACGACCGCGGTCGGCGCGGTGTTCGTGATGAGGTCAAGGGCGTCCCGGCATGGTCGGGTTCCGCCACGGGGAGTCGCCAGGTGCCGGCCGTACACATCGTGATGATCGAGGATGACGAGGGCCATGCCCGGCTGATCGAGCGGAACATCCGCCGGGCCGGCGTGAACAACGTCATCGAGTCGTTCCGGGACGGGACCTCCGCCCTCGCCGCCCTGTTCGGGCCCGACGGCAGCGGCGAGATCAATGCCGGCCGGCCGCTGCTGATCCTGCTCGACCTCAACCTGCCGGACATGACCGGCATCGACATCCTGCAGAAGGTCAAGTCGAACCCGCATCTGCGGCGCTCGCCCGTCGTGATCCTGACCACCACCGACGACCAGCGCGAGATCCAGCGCTGCTACGATCTCGGCTGCAACGTCTACATCACCAAGCCGGTGAACTACGAGGGCTTCGCCAACGCGATCCGCCAGCTCGGCCTGTTCTTCTCGGTGATGCAGGTTCCGGAGAGCGCGTGACCGTGACCGACCCGGTCCGCCTGCTCTACATCGACGACGATCCCGGGCTGGCGCGACTGGTGACCCGCACGCTGGCAGCCCGCGGCTGCACGGTGGCGCACGCCGCCGACGGCGAGACCGGCCTCGCCCTGGTGGCGGCGGAGCGCTTCGACGTGGTCGCCCTCGACCACCACATGCCGAACGAGACCGGCCTCGAGATCCTGCCGCGCATCCGCGCGCTGCCCGAGGCGCCGCCGGTGATCTACGTCACCGGCTCCGAGGACAGCCGCGTCGCCGTGGCAGCGCTCAAGGCCGGCGCCGTCGACTATGTCTGGAAGGACCTGCAAGGGCACTTTCGCGAGTTGCTGGCCGAGGCGGTGGCCACCGCCGTGCTCCAGGACCGCACCCGCCGCGAGAAGGAGCGGGCCGAGGCCGAGGTGCGCGAGGCCCGCGACCGGGCCGAACTGCTCCTGCGCGAGGTCAACCACCGGGTCGCGAACAGCCTCGCGCTGGTGGCGGCGCTCGTGCGGATGCAGGCCAACGCCGTCACCGACGCCGCCGCCCGCGCCGCCCTCGAGGAAACCCAGACCCGCATCACCGCGATCGCCGGCATCCACCGCCGGCTCTATACCTCCGACGACGTGCGGGTGGTGGCGGTCGACGCCTATCTGGCGACCCTGGTGGAGGATCTCGACGGGGCGATGAACGCCACCGGCCAGCGCCACCGCATGCTGCTGGATGCCGTCTCCGTCGAGGTGGCGACCGACAAGGCGGTCTCGCTCGGGGTGATCGTCACCGAGCTCGTCACCAACGCCTACAAATACGCCTATCCGGAGGGTGTCACCGGCGAGATCCGCATCACCGCCCGCCGCGACGGCGACACCCTGCGCCTCACGGTCGCCGATGACGGCGTCGGCTGGCAGGGGGCCGGCACCCCGCGCGGCACCGGGCTGGGATCCCGCATCGTCCGCGCCATGGCGTCGAATCTGCGGGCGCAGATCGATTATGCGCAGGCTGAGCGCGGGACGGCGGCGAGTATTGACATCGCGTTGTGATCGGTCCTCGGCAGAGCCGAAATCCGGTCGAGGTTTCGTTTGGCATGACATGTCGCTTCGCGAAGACATGCCGCTTCGCGATCGCGCTGCAATCACGAAGCCCTCCGGACGTTTGACGCTGCCGCATCGTCCGCGACGGACCGGTATCCGCCTCGTCGCACAATGCTCCGGCGCGCGAACCCTTTTCGTTGCTGAGGAAGTGCCTCAAAGCCTGTTTGAGCGCATCGGTCTGACCATCACTGAAAGGGATCATGGGATAGCCTATCCCTCCACCTCATTCTGAGGTGTTGGCGATCAGAGATCGACTGACCTCGAAGGAGGGCTCCAGAAGTCTCTGCGATCCCTGGAGCCCTCCTTCGAGGTCAGCCGATTTTCAATCGGCTGACACCTCAGAGCCTGTTCGAACGAGATTTTCTATAATTATTTGAGTGGGGCGGGATCATCTGATCGTCCAACCTCATTCTGAGAGCCTGTTTGAGCAGGATTTTTACCCAATATTTGAGGCGGACGGGATCATCCTACCCGCTAACCTCATCCTGAGGTGCGAACGAAGTGAGCCTCGAAGGAGGGCTCCAGGGATCGCAGACGCTTCTGGAGCCCTCCTTCGAGGTCAGTCGATCTGCGATCGACTAACACCTCAGGATGAGGTGGAAGGGTAGGATATCTCCTGATTTTTCTCAGTTTTTGTCAAATCACGCTGCTCAAACAGGCTCTCAGCGAATAGGGGCCCGGATGTCCCCGCACGGATGTGCCTCCTCTTCCGGGCTCCGCACTCGCGAGGCAGAAGGGGAGATGCGTCGTCATCCGCATTCGAGCCTGTCCGAGGCCCAAACGGAAACGGGCGGCACGCGAAGTGCCGCCCGTCCCCGATTCCCGATGATGAATGCTCAGCCGCGCTGGGCCGTCGTCACGTAGTCGCGCTTCGGGGCGCCGGTATAGAGCTGGCGCGGACGGCCGATCTTCTGGGACGGGTCCTCGATCATCTCGGCCCACTGGCTGATCCAGCCGACGGTGCGGGCGAGCGCGAACAGCACCGTGAACATCGAGGTCGGGAAGCCCATCGCCTTGAGGGTGATGCCCGAGTAGAAGTCGATGTTCGGATAGAGCTTCTTCTCGATGAAGTACTCGTCCTTGAGGGCGATCTGCTCCAGCTCCATCGCGACGTCGAGCAGCGGATCGTCCTTGATGCCGAGCTCGCTCAGCACCTCGTGGGTGGTCTTCTGCATGATGCGGGCGCGCGGGTCGTAGTTCTTGTAGACCCGGTGACCGAAGCCCATCAGGCGGAAGGGATCGTTCTTGTCCTTCGCCTTGGCGACGTACTCGCCGACGCGCTCAGGCGTGCCGATCTCGGCCAGCATCTTCAGCGCCGCCTCGTTGGCGCCGCCATGCGCCGGTCCCCACAGGCAGGCGATGCCGGCGGCGATACAGGCGAAGGGATTGGCGCCCGAGGAGCCGGCCAGACGCACCGTCGAGGTCGAGGCGTTCTGCTCGTGGTCGGCGTGCAGGATGAAGATCCGGTCGAGCGCCCGCGACAGGACGGGGTTCGGCTGGTACTCCTCGCACGGTACCGCGAAGCACATCCGCAGGAAGTTCGAGGTGTAGTCGAGGTCGTTCTTCGGGTACACGAACGGCTGGCCGATCGAGTACTTGTAGGCCATGGCCGCGAGCGTCGGCATCTTGGCGATCATGCGCATGGAGGCGACCATGCGCTGCTTCTCGTCCGTGATGTCGGTCGAGTCGTGGTAGAACGCCGAGAGCGCGCCGACGCAGGCCACCATCACCGCCATCGGGTGGGCGTCGCGGCGGAAGCCCTGGAAGAAGCGGTTCATCTGGTCATGCACCATGGTGTGGCGCGTGACGCGGTAATCGAAATCGGCCTTCTGGGCCGCGGTCGGCAGCTCGCCGTACAGCAGCAGGTAGCAGGTCTCGAGGAAGTCGCCGTGCTCGGCCAGCTGCTCGATCGGGTAGCCCCGGTACAGCAGCACGCCCTCGTCACCGTCGATATAGGTGATCTTGGATTCGCAGGACGCCGTCGAGGTGAAGCCCGGGTCGTAGGTGAACTGGCCGGTCTGCGCGTAGAGCTTGCTGATGTCGACGACACCCGGGCCGACCGTGCCCGACTTGGTGGGCAACTCGATCGTGCGACCGTTCACCGTGAGGGTGCTGGTGGGGAGGCTCATGGGGTTGCGGACCCTTTCCATCAACGTGACTGAGCGTCGGCGCCTCGACCGCGGCGCCCGGGGCAGGCGGCGACTTTGCTGCGGGTGCTCACTCACCGCCCGGGTTAGCGGATCGACGCACCGGCATCAACCACGGCTCCCCGCCCGGGTGACAGAATTCAGTTTCTGTTCAGAGGTCTTCGGATCGCCCCCGCGAGGGTGGATTCGCGGGGGCATCGGTTCGGATCTCCTCAGGCCGCCTGCTCGCGCAGGCGCTCCAGGCTCTCCTCGCGGCCGAGCACCGCCATCACGTCGAAGAGCGGCGGCGAGGTGGTCCGGCCGGTCAGCGCGGCCCGCAGGGGCTGGGCGACCTGCCCGAGCTTGACCCCGGCGCTCTCGGCGAATTGCCGCACCGCACCCTCGGTCGAGGTGGCGGACCACTCGGTCAGCGCCTCGAGATGGGTGAGCGCGCCGGCCAGCCGCTCGCGGCCGCCGTTGCCCAGCAGCCCGGTCGCCTTCTCGTCGAGGGCGAGCGGGCGCGGCGCGTAGAGGTAATAGGCGCTGTCGACGAGCTCGATCAGGGTCTTGGCCCGCTCCTTCAGCCCCGGCATCGCGGCGATGAACTTCTGCCGGATCTCGGGCGCCAGCGGCGCCGAGAGGCCCCAGCGTGCGCCTTGCGTCGGCAGGATCGCCTCGATGGCTTCGACCAGCGCCGCGTCGGTGGAGGAGCGGATGTAGTGCCCGTTCAGGCTCTCGAGCTTGGCGAAGTCGAACCGGGCCGGCGAGCGCCCGACCTGGGCGAGGTCGAAGGCGGCGATCATCTCCTCGGTGGAGAAGATCTCCTGGTCGCCGTGGCTCCAGCCGAGGCGCACGAGGTAGTTGCGCAAGGCCACCGGCAGGTAGCCGAGGTCGCGATAGGCATCGACCCCGAGGGCGCCGTGGCGCTTCGAGAGCTTGGCCCCGTCCGGCCCGTGGATCAGCGGGATGTGCGACATGTTCGGCACGTCCCAGCCCAGCGCCTGGTAGATCTGGGTCTGGCGCGCGCCGTTGGTCAGGTGGTCGTCGCCGCGGATGATATGGGTCACGCCCATGTCGTGGTCGTCCACCACCACCGCCAGCATGTAGGTCGGCGTGCCGTCGGAGCGCAGCAGGACGAGGTCGTCGAGATCCTTGTTCTGCCAGACCACGCGGCCCTGCACCGCATCCTCGACCACGGTCTCGCCCTCGGTCGGCGCCCGGAGCCGGATGACCGGCTTGACGCCGGCCGGCGCCTCGGACGGGTCGCGGTCGCGCCAGCGGCCGTCGTAGCGGATCGGCCGGCCCTCGCGGCGGGCGGCCTCGCGCATCTCGGTCAGCTCCTCGGGCGTGGCGTAGCAGTGATAGGCCCGCCCTGCGGCGAGCAGCCCCTCGGCCACCTCGCGGTGCCGGCCCGCCCGGGCGAACTGGTAGACCACGTCGCCGTCCCAATCGAGGCCGAGCCAGTTGAGCCCGTCGAGGATCGCCTCGATGGCGGCGTCCGTCGAGCGCTCGCGGTCGGTATCCTCGATGCGCAGCAGCATCCGGCCGCCGTGGCGGCGGGCATAGAGCCAGTTGAACAACGCCGTGCGACCCCCGCCGATGTGGAGGAAGCCCGTGGGCGACGGGGCAAAGCGGGTGACGACGGAGGACATGCGCTTCGAGAACCGGGTGAGAGCGAAAAAAACGGTGTGGCCGGGGCCGTTAGGGCAGGGCCGGGTGAGTCGACCCGCCGGCGCCGGGTCCTGTAGCATGCGCGGGACGAGCCGTTAAGAAACTGTCGTCCGGGCCTCTCGCGTCGCCGCGGGGCCGGCAGCCTCTTTGTGCGAGCCTCGTCGGGCCGGGGCGGGAGATGGCGGGGCCGGGGGCAGGAACGGGAGTCGTGGCGCGCGGCCTGCGCGCGCTGCCGGCCCCCGTGCTGCTGCTCCCCGCCCTCGGCGGCTGGATCTCGGGCAATCTCGCCGCGGAGGCCGCGCAGCGCCGGCTGTTCCCCTGGCTGGCGGTCGCCTTCGGGGCCGGGGCGCTCCTGTTCCTCAACCTGGCCGACGGCCCGGTCTTTCTCCCCGCGCCGTTCGGCTGCGGCCTCGCGCTCGCCGGGGCGGCCTTTGCGCTCCGGGCCCGGGCGGTGGCGCCGGCCCTGCTGCTCGCCGCCGCCTTCGTGTTCCTGGGCTTCGCCGCCGCGGCCACCCGCACGACGAGCGTCGCCGCGCCGGTGCTCGCCCGCACGGTGATCGCGCCGCTCCACGGCTTCGTCGAGGCGCTGGAGGAGCGCGAGGAGGGCGCGCGGCTGGTGGTGCGGGTCATGCGGCTCGGCGAGATGGCGGTGCCCGAGCGCCCGACCCGGGTGCGGGTCTCCTATCGCCGCGCCGACGGCCTCAAGCCCGGCGACTACATCGAGGCCAAGGCGCGGCTGCTGCCCCCGCCGGAGCCGGCCCGGCCGGGCGGCTACGATTTCGCCCGCGACGCGTACTTTCGCGGGATCGGCGCCGTCGGCTCGCTCCTCGGCCAGGCCGCGGTCAAGCCGCCGCCCGAGCCGGCGCCGCTCTCGCTGCGCCTCGCGGCGCGCCTCGACGAGGCCCGCAACGCGCTCACCCGCCGCATCGCCGAATCGAACGGGGGCCAGGCCGGGGCGGTGGCGGCGGCGCTCGTCACCGGCAAGCGCGGCCTCATCGACCAGCCGACCAACGACGCCCTGCGGGCGGCCGGGATCTATCACGTCGTCTCCATATCCGGATTACACATGGTGCTGGCCGCCGGCGTGGTGTTCTGGCTCGCGCGGGCGCTCCTCGCGCTGGCGCCGGGGCTGGCTTTGTCCTGGCCGATCAAGAAGCTAGCCGCCGCCTTCGCGATGGTCGGGGTCACCGGCTACTGCGCCTTCTCGGGCTGGGACCTCGCCGCCGAGCGCTCGCTGGTGATGACCCTGGTGATGCTGGGCGCGATCCTGGTCGACCGGCCGGCGCTCAGCCTGCGCAACCTGGCGCTGGCCGCCCTGATCTCGCTCACCCGCGAGCCGGAGGGTCTCCTGGGGCCGAGCTTCCAGATGTCGTTCGGGGCGGTAGCCGGGCTCATCGCCTGCGCCCGGCTGATCGATGGGCGGCTGTGGAACCCGGAGGGGGCCGGGCCGGTCACCCGGGCGCTGGCCTGGTGCCTCGCCACGGTGATCGGCACGCTCGCCACCACCCTCGTGGCGCAGGTCGCCACCGCGCCCTTCGCCACCTACCACTTCCAGACCGTGCAGCCCTTCGGCCTCGTCGGCAATGCGCTCACCCTGCCGCTCGTCTCGCTGGTGGTGATGCCGGCCGCCGTGCTCGGCATCCTCGCCACGCCCTTCGCCCTCGACCGGCCGGTCTGGTGGACGATGGGCTTGGCCGTGCGCGGGATGATCGACATCTCGACCTGGATCGAGGGGTTCGACCGCGCCACCCTGGTTCTTCCGGCCTTCGGCCCGGGCGCGCTCGGGCTGATGACGGTGGCGCTGCTGCTCCTGGTGCTGCCGGTCTCCGGCTTGCGCTGGCTCGGCCTCGCTCCCGGCCTCCTCGGGATCGCGCTCGCGGCCTCGCCGGTGCGCCCCGACCTCTATGTCGACCGCGAGGGCGGCGGCGCGGCCCTGCGCGGGGCGGACGGGCGGCTCGTGGTTCTGGGCAAGCCCCCCGCCTTCGTGCTCGATCAATGGCTGAAGGCCGACGGCGACGGCCGCTCCCGCGACGAACCCGGGCTGAGCGCCGGCGCCCGCTGCGACAAGCTCGGCTGCGTCGGCCACGGGCCGGGCGGCGTCAGCGTGGCCCTGGTGCGCGACAAGCGCGCCTTTCCGGAGGATTGCGCCCGGGCGAGCGTGGTGGTCTCGCGCCTCGCGGCACCGCCGGGTTGCGCCGCCACGCACGTCCTCGACCGGATATTTCTCGCCGCCCACGGGGCGACGGTGCTGCGCTTCACGCCGGAGGGGGTGGTGGTCGAGACCGCCAAGCGGCCCGGGGAGACGCGGCCGTGGCGGCCGGCACCCGCGGTGCAGGCGCCGGCCCCGCCCGTTGCGCCGGTGCCGGCCCCGGCGCCTCGCCCGGCGCCGGCGGCACCGGAGGGGGAGGCGGAGGAGGGGCAGGGTGAACCGTGAGGCAATAGACTCAGAGCCCGTCTGATCTACTCCATGATCCTGACACTCTCCTCGTCATTCCGGGGCCGCGCAGCGGAGCCCGGAATCCAGACACTCAGTTCGTTCAGGAAGAAGCGAATAGCATTCCGCTCCATTCTCAACCGTCCGAGGTTGTGGATTCCGGGCTCCGCTGCGCGGCCCCGGAATGACACGGAGGGTTTCCCATCTGTTGGTGCAATCGAAGAAGTCTTCAACGCCCCGACGCGGCCCGCCCCTGCGGCGCCTCGTCGACCGCCAGCGTGCCGAGATAGGTCTCCACCACCCGGGCATCCCCCTGCAGCGTGCGACTGTCGCCCTGGAGCACGACGCGGCCGCCATCGAGGACGTAGCCGTGATCGGCGATCTGGAGCGCCGCGCGGGCATTCTGCTCGACGAGGAGGATCGCCACCCCCTCGTCGCGCAGGCGCGCCACCGTGCGCATCACCTCGGCGACGATCAGCGGCGCGAGGCCGAGGCTCGGCTCGTCGAGCATCAAGAGGCGCGGCCGGCCCATGAGGGCGCGGGCCATGGCGAGCATCTGGCGCTCGCCCCCCGACAGCGTGCCGGCCTGCTGGCGCCGGCGCTCGGCGAGGCGGGGGAAGAGCCGGTACATCTCGCCGAGGTCGCCGCCGCCCCCTTTGCCGCGAAACCGGAAGGCGCCGAGCTTCAGGTTGTCCTCGACGGTCATGGTCGAGAACAGCTCGCGGCGCTCGGGAATCAGGCTCAGGCCTTCCGCCACCCGCGCCTCGACGGGCAGCCGCGTCAGGTCGCGCCCCTCGAACAGGATGCGGCCGCGGGCCGGCAGCACCCCCATCAGGGCGTTCAGCAGCGTCGTCTTGCCGGCGCCGTTGGCGCCCAGCACCGTGACGAGCCGACCGGGCGCGACGGCGAGCGAGACGCCCCGCACCGCCTCGACCTTGCCGTAGGCGACGGAGAGGTTCTCCGCTTCGAGCATGGCTTTCGTCATGCGGCGCTCCCCAGATAGGCCTCGACCACCGCCGGGTCGCGCCGCACGGTGGCGGGCGCGCCCTCGCACAGCTTGGCGCCGAAATTCATCACCACCAGCCGGTCGGCGAGCCCCATCACGAAATCCATGTCGTGCTCGACGAGCAGGATGCCGAGGCCCTCCTGGCGCAGGCGGCGCAGTAGGTCGGCCAACGCCTGCTTCTCCTGGTGGCGCAATCCGGCGGCCGGCTCGTCGAGGAGGAGGAGCTGGGGCCCGAGGCAGAGCGCCCGGGCGATCTCGACGATGCGTTGCTGGCCGAGCGCCAGGCTGCCCGCCGGCAGGTCGCGACAGGCCGACAGGCCGACCCGGGCGAGCTGCCGCTCGGCCTCGGCGAAGAGCGCGGCTTCCTCGGCCGCATCGAGCCCGAGCGCGCCGCGGACCGGGCCGGCGGAGCCGCGCAGGTGGGCGCCGAGCGCCACGTTCTCGATCACCGACATGCCGGCGACGAGCTTGACGTGCTGGAAGGTGCGGGCGCAGCCGAGCCGGGCGATGCGCCGGGCCGGCAGGCCGGTCACTTCCCGGCCCCCGAGGCGGACCGCCCCGGAGGTCAGCCGCGCGACCCCGGTGACGAGGTTGAAGGTGGTGCTCTTGCCGGCCCCGTTCGGCCCGATCAGCGCCACCACCTCGCCGGCCTCGACCTTGAATCCGATGTCGTTGACCGCGACGAGGCCGCCGAAGGTCTTTCTGAGGTTGGCGGCCTCCAGCAGGGCCGTGCCGGGGGCGGCGGCCGGGCGCGGCGCCAGGGGGGCGCCCGCCGGCCCGCGATCCGGCGGGCCCGAGACCATGCGGCGCACGATCAACGGCCATAAGCCCTCGGGCGCGCGCTGGAGCATCAGCACCAGCAGCACCCCGAACACGATCGCCTCGAAGTTGCCTTGCGCCCCGAAGACCAGCGGCAGCACGTTCTGGAGCTGGTCCTTCAGCACCGTCACCAGCACGGCGCCGAACACGCCGCCGCCGATCGAGCCGGCCCCGCCGATCACCGCCATCAGCAGGTACTCGATGCCGGCGTTGATGCCGAACGGCGTCGGGTTGATGGCGCGCTGGATATGGGCATAGAGCCAGCCCGAGAGCGCCGCCAGCATCGCCGCATAGACGAAGGCGACGATCTTCACCCGGGCGGTGTCGACCCCGAAGGATTCGGCCGCCACGACCCCGCCCTTCAGCGCCCGGATCGCCCGGCCGGTGCGCGAGCGCAGCAGGCGGTGGGTGAGCCACAGGCAGATCCCGAGGAACCCCCAGGTCAGCAGCATCGCCTCGCCCCCGCCGAGGACCGGGTGGCCGAGGATCGTGATCGGCGGCAGGCCGGTCAGGCCGTCGTAGCGGCCGAGCATGTCGGTGTTGCCGAGCACGTAGAAGAACGAGATGTTCCAGGCGATCGTGCCGAGCGGCAGGTAATGGCCCGAGAGCCTTAAGGTAATGGCGCCGATCACCCAGGCGGCGATGCCCGACAGCAGCAGGGCCACCGGCAGCGACAGCCAGGGCGAGAGCCCCCCTTGCGTGGTCAGCAAGGCCGTGGCGTAGGCGCTGATGCCGACGAACATCGCCTGCCCGAAGGAGGTGATGCCGGCGACCCCGGTGAGCACCACGAGGCCGGTGACCACGATCGCCGAGAGGCCGGCATAGGTCATCAGCGTGAGCCAGAACGGCGGCACGCCGGGCAGGACGGGCAGGGCCACGACGGCCAGCGCGGTCAGGCCGGCCAGGAGAGTGGAGGACGTGAGGCGGGCGGGCATCTTACTCCTCGTCCTCGATCGGGGCCGAGCGCAGGGAGCGCCAGAGCAGGACCGGGATGATCGCCATGAACACGATCACCTCCTTGAAGGCGCTGGCCTCGAACGAGGCGACGGATTCGATGATGCCGACGAGAATCGCCGCGGCGGCCGCCGCCGGGTAGCTCGCCAGCCCCCCGATGATCGCCGCGACGAAGCCCTTGAGGCCGATGAGGAAGCCGGTGTCGTAATAGACCGTGGTCAGCGGCGCGATCAGCACGCCCGACAGCGCCCCGATGAAGGCCGCGACCGAGAAGCTGAGCCGGCCGGCGAGCGAGGGCGCGATGCCCATCAGCCGGGCGCCGAGCCGGTTGACCGCGGTGGCGATCAGCGCCTTGCCGAGCAGCGTGCGCGAGAAGAACAGCCACAGGCCGACGATGATCGCGAGCGTCAGGCCGATCATCCACAGCGACTGCCCGCTGACGAGCAGGGGCCCGGCCGGGAACGAGGCCTCCGACAGCGGCGGGGTGCGCGAGCCTTCCGCGCCGAAGAACACGAGACCGAGACCCGTCAGCGCCAGGTGCACGCCGACCGAGGCGATCAGGAGCACCAGCACCGAGGCATGGGCCAGCGGCCGGAACGCCACCGCGTGCAGGAAGCCGCCCATCGGCGTCACGATGGCGAGCGTCACCAGGATCTCGATCAGGAGGCCGGGCTTCATCGGCGCCAGGATCCAGGCGGCTGCGGCCACGACGGCCGGCAGCGCGAGGTCCCGGAGCGCGAGGCGCAGGAGCGTCCGGCGATCGAGGGTGTGGCGGCTCTCCGCGCAATCGGCCAGGAAGGCGAGGCACCCGAGGCCGAGGAGCAGCGGCACGGTGCCCGGCAGGGTGCCGGCCTCCAGGCTCGCCAGCGTCAGCGCGCCGTAGGCGACGAACTCGCCCTGCGGGATCAGGATCACCCGGGTGACGGTGAAGACCAGGACCAGCGACAGGGCGATCAGCGCGTAGATCGCGCCGTTCACGACGCCGTCCTGGAGGAGGAGAAGGAGGATCGTGGCGTCCACGGAGGAGAACTCGGGGCTGTCTCAATGATGTATGTGGGGCCAGCTCAATCTCGCTGACGAAGTCATATCCTCCGCGTCATTCCGGGGCCGCGCAGCGGAGCCCGGAATCCAGAACCGCGGATGGATGAGAACAAGGCGAAAAGCGTTCCGCTTCGTCCTCGCCCACCTGCGGTTCTGGATCCCGGGCTCCGCTTCGCGGCCCCGGGATGACGCGGTGGGTTTCAATGTCGTCGCGACCGGTCGGACAGGGTTCTCGGACCGGCCTCCATTCCGAGACAACGGAGTGGAACCCGGCCCGAGGTTTCGGGGCCGGTGGCCCCACCCGTCAATTCGTCGCCGACAACAGCTTCCACTTGCCGTTCTCGATCGTCACCATCACGCGGGCGCGGTCGTCCTGGCCGACATGGTCGGTGGGGGTCATGTTGACGACGCCGTTGGTGTAGACGACGTCCTTCAGGCCCTCGATCGCGTCGCGGAGCGCCGAACGGAACTCGGGCGTGCCGGGCTTGGCGGTCTTGAGGGCGACGGGAATCGCGTTCGCCAGCAGTACCTGGGCGTCGTAGGCGTGGCCGCCGAAGGTCGCGAGCGAACCTGCGCCGAACTTCGCCTCGTAGGCCTTGGTATAGTCGAGGGCGACCTTCCTCACCGGGTTCGATTCGGGGAGTTGCTCGGCGACCAGCAGGGGGCCGGCCGGCAGCACCGTGCCTTCCAGGTCCTTGCCGCCGACGCGCAGGAAGTCGGCATTGGCGACGCCGTGGGTCTGGTAGTACTTGCCGGCGTAGCCGCGCTCCTTGAGCGTCTTCTGCGGCAGCGCCGCGGGCGTGCCCGAACCCGCGATCAGCACCGCGTCGGGACGCGCCGCCATCACCTTCAGCACCTGGCCGGTGACGCTGGTGTCCGTCCGGGCGTAGCGCTCGGTCGCGGCGAGCTTGATGCCCTTGGCCTCCAGCCGCGGTGTGATCTCGGCGAGCCAGCCGTCGCCATAGGCGTCGTTGAAGCCGATGAAGCCGACCGACTTCACGCCGGCCTTGGCCATGTGCGCCGCGATCGCCTCGGCCATCAGCGCGTCGTTCTGCGGCGCCTTGAACACCCAGCGGCGCTTATCGTCCATCGGGGCGACGATCTTGGAGGAGGCGGCGAGGCTGATCAGCGGCACCTTGGCCTCGGCCGCGACCTCGATCAGGGCGAGCGAGACCGGCGTCACCGAGGAGCCGACGATGGCGTCGACGTGATCGTCGCTCGCCAGCTTGCGCGCGTTGGCGACGCCCTTGGTGGTGTCGGTGGCGTCGTCGAGGACGATCCACTCGACCTTCTGGCCGCCGATCTCGGTCGGCAGCAGCGTCACGGTGTTGGCCTGCGGGATGCCCAGCGAGGCCGCCGGGCCGGTCTTGGCGATGGTGACGCCGATCTTGATCGGCTGCGCCAGCACGGGTCCGGCCAGAACGGTGCCGGCAAGGGCGAGCGCCCAGACGATGCGCCTCATGGTGTATCCTCCCGTTCGGGCCGCGCCGGTTGGAGCCCGGTCGCCGGCATCGCGCGCCTCGTTGGGCGCGCGGATCGTTGCTTTGCAGTTCCGCGCGGCTGCCGTCCACCCTGGCGTTCGGCTAACGGCATCCGCGTTTGACTTCACTCCCCGGGGTTTATAATTTACCGTCCGGTTGGTCAATAGATCGCGCCGGCGGGGAAACCCGACATGGCGGACGGGGAGGACATGACCGAATGAGCGAGACGAGCGAGACCCTGGTGCTGACGGAGCGCCACGGCGGCTACCGCGTGCTGCTGCTCAACCGGCCCGACCGGCTCAACGCCTTCAACGAGCCGCTGCACCTCGCCCTGCGCGCTGCTCTGAGCGATGCCGCCGCCGATCCGGATTGCCGGGCGCTGATTCTCACCGGGGCCGGCCGCGGCTTCTGCGCCGGCCAGGATCTCTCGGCCCGCAACTTCGCGCCCGACGTCGAGCCGGACCTCTCCCGCACCCTCGCGGAATTCTACAACCCGCTGGTCCGCCAGATCCGCGACCTGCCGATGCCGCTGATCTGCGCCGTCAACGGCGTCGCCGCGGGGGCGGGCGCCAGTCTCGCCTTCCACGGCGACCTCGTGCTCGCCGCGCGCTCGGCCAAGTTCCTCCAGGCCTTCGCCAAGCTCGGGCTGATCCCGGATGCCGGCGGCACCTGGCTCTTGCCGCGCCTCGCCGGCCGGGCACGGGCCCGCGGCATGGCGCTGCTCGCCGAGCCGATCACCGCCGAGCAGGCGGAATCCTGGGGCATGATCTGGCGGGTGATCGACGATGCCGACCTGATGGCCGAGGCCCACCGGCTGGCCGCGCAGCTCGCCCAGGCGCCGACCTACGGCCTCGCCCTGATCCGCCGTGCGCTGGACGCCTCGGAGACGAACGACCTCGACGCGCAGCTCCAGGTCGAGAGCGAGTTGCAGGGCGAGGCCGGGCGTTCGCCGGATTACCGCGAGGGCGTGGCCGCCTTCCTGGAGAAGCGCCCCGCCCGCTTCACCGGGCGCAAGCGGTGAGCCCGGTGGAGGAGAGCCCCGAGGCGGTCGCCCGCGCCTGCGCGGCGGCGATGTGGGCCGAGGACCGGGCGAGCCAGGGGCTCGGGATGCGCCTCGATCATGTCGGGCCCGGCGAGGCGGTGCTGTCGATGCGGGTGCGCGACGACATGGTGAACGGCCACGGCTCGTGCCACGGCGGCTTCATCTTCGCGCTGGCCGATTCGGCCTTCGCCTTCGCGTGCAACGCGCACGATCAGCGGGCGGTGGCGCAGCATTGTGCCGTCACCTTCCTGCGGCCCGGACAACGCGGCGAGGTGCTGACGGCGCGGGCGGTGGAGCGGGTGCGCGAGGGGCGCTCCGGCATCACCGACGTGACGGTGACGGATGCGGAGGGTCAGGTGGTGGCGGAGTTCCGCGGGCACTCGCGGACCGTGCCGGGGACGGTGCGGGCGGGGGAGGGGGGATCGGCGTCCGGTTGATTCCGCTGACCGAACTGAAGCCCACAGGGTCATTCCGGGGCCGCGAAAGCGGAGCCCGGAATCCAGAACCGCTGAGCGTCCAGGACTAAGCGACAGCGTTCCGCTCGGTTCTGCTCCACCTGCGGCTCTGGATCCCGGGCTCCGCTTTCGCGGCCCCGGGATGACGCGGAGGGTGTCAGGTCCTCCGGTGACCACGAACAAGCAGTCAAAAACACGTCAGGGAGAAACGCCATGCTCCAGATCGCCCCCCGCAAGCTCACCCGCATGGTCCCGGAGGCCTCCGAGCTCGACCGGTTCGAGACCGCCTCCAGGCCTGAGCTCGCCGCCTGGCAGCGCGAGAAGCTGGGCGAGACCCTGCACCACGCCTACGCCAACGTGCCGCATTACCGCGCCGCCTTCGACGCCGCCGGCGTGCATCCGCGCGACTTCCAGGATCTCCCCGACCTCGCCCGCTTCCCCTTCACCGCCAAGGCCGATCTGCGGGCGAATTATCCGTTCGGGATGTTCGCGGTGCCGCGCGAGGAGGTGGCGCGCATCCACGCCTCGTCCGGCACCACCGGCAAGCCGACGGTGGTGGGCTACACCAAGGCCGACATCGACACCTGGGCCGACGTGGTGGCCCGCTCGATCCGCGCCGCCGGCGGGCGGCCCGGGATGCTGGTCCATGTCGCCTACGGCTACGGGCTGTTCACCGGGGGGCTCGGGGCCCATTACGGCGCCGAGCGCCTCGGCTGCACGGTGATCCCGATGTCGGGCGGCATGACCGAGCGCCAAGTCCAGCTGATCCAGGATTTCCGGCCCGACATCATCATGGTGACGCCGTCCTACATGCTGGCGATCCTCGACGAGTTCCGCCGCCAGGGGCTCGACCCGCGGGCCTCCTCGCTCAAGGTCGGCATCTTCGGGGCCGAGCCCTGGACCAACGCGATGCGCCAGGAGATCGAGGAGGCGTTCGACCTCCACGCCGTCGACATCTACGGCCTGTCCGAGGTGATGGGGCCCGGGGTCGCGAGCGAGTGCGTCGAGACCAAGGACGGCCTGCACATCTGGGAGGATCACTTCTACCCGGAGATCGTCGATCCGCGGACCGGCGCGGTCCTGCCGGACGGGGAGGAGGGGGAGCTGGTCTTCACCTCGCTCACCAAGCAGGCGATGCCGGTGATCCGCTACCGCACCCGCGACCTGACCCGGCTGCTCCCCGGCACCGCCCGGGCGATGCGCCGGATGGAGAAGATCACCGGCCGCTCCGACGACATGATGATCGTGCGCGGCGTCAACGTCTTCCCGAGCCAGATCGAGGAGAAGATCCTGACGATCCCGGCCCTGTCGGCGCATTATCAGGTGGTGCTGGCCCGCGACGGCCGGATGGACACCATGACCATCCGCGTCGAGGCGCGGCCGGAGGCCGACGTCGCGGATGTGCGCGAGGCGGCGGCCGACCGGCTGTGCCAGGCGGTCAAGGACACGATCGGCGTCACCACGACGGTCGAGGTGCTGCCCCCGGGCGGCATCGAGCGCTCGCTCGGCAAGGCCCGCCGGGTCATCGACCAGCGTCCGCGAGACCAGTGAAGATCATCAGCGACGAGACCCCATGGCCCGCACCCGCGCCAGCGACTACGACGACAAGCGCCGGGCGATCCTCGATCGCTCGGCCGAACTCTTTGCCGCCCACGGCTACGACCGCGCTTCGATGAGCCGGATCGCCGAGGCCTGCGGCGTCTCGAAGGCGAATCTGTACCACTATTATCGCGACAAGGACGAGATCCTGTTCGACGTGATCCGGCTGCACCTGGAGGAGCTGCTGGAGGCCGTCGAGGCCGCCGACCGCCCCGGCCTCGCGCCCGAGCCGCGCCTGCGCAGCCTCGCCGAGGCGCTGCTCGAGGCCTACCGGGATGCCGACGCGCAGCACAAGGTGCAGATCAACCATTTGGGCCTGCTTGCGCCCGAGCGGCAGGCGGAGCTGAAGGCGAGCGAGCGCGAATTGGTGCGGCTGTTTTCCGAGGCCATCGCCGGGGTGGCGCCGCACCTCGCCGGGACGCCCTTGCTCAAGCCCGTGACCATGTCGTTCTTCGGGATGGTGAACTGGCACTATCTCTGGTTCAAGCCCGGCGCCGGGCTGACGCGGGCGGATTACGCCGATCTCGTCACCCGGCTGATCGCCGAGGGGGCGCGGGGGATTGCGGGGGAACCGATGCCGGAGGCGCGGGTGGCGGGGTGAGGCTCGCCCGTAACCCTCCCCCCTCTGCGCAGGGCTGCCCGGGAAAAATCCCGCTCAAAATCAAGCGCGGGATCCCCTCTCCCGTGTGGGAGAGGGGTAGGGGTGAGGGTGACACGCTTCAGAGTGATACTGAACCGTCCCGCTGCCAGCACAGCGGTTACGGCTTTACACGGAAGCGTGTCACCCTCACCCCCGGCCCCTCTCCCACACGGGAGAGGGGAGGCGCGCCATTCTTTTCCCCGGGCGTCCCCCCCGCAGAGGGGGAGGGTTCATTTGCGAGCGGACGATCACACCTCCGCGGCGAACCGCCCGTGGCAGTGCTTGTACTTCTTGCCCGAGCCGCAGGGGCAGGGCTCGTTGCGGCCGACCCGGCCCCAGGTCGTCTCGTCGTCGGGGTTGCGCTCCAGCACCGACCCGTCGGCAGCGAGCGCCTGGCCGGCATATTCGTAGGCGCCGCCGCCGCCGCCCGCCGGGCCCTCCGCGAAGGCGAACTCGTTCTCGCCGGTCACCGGGTCGAGGTGCTGGGGGAACATCGGCGGCAGGCTCGGCTGCTCCGGCTCCTGGTACATGATCTCGACCCGCATCAGCTGGCCGGTCACCTGCTCGCGCAAGCTGCCCACCAGGCTGTTGAACAGGTCGAACGCCTCGGACTTGTACTCGTTGAGCGGATCGCGCTGGGCGATGCCGCGCCAGCCGATCACCTGGCGCAGGTGATCGAGGGTGACGAGGTGCTCGCGCCAGAGGTGGTCGAGGCTCTGGAGCAGGACCTGCTTCTCGACATAGGCCATCACCTCGGGCGTGTTGCGGGCGGTGCGCTCGGCGTAGGACTCGTCGGCGGCCTTGTGCAGGCGCTCGCGGATCTCCTCGTCGGCGATGCCCTCCTCCTTCGCCCAATCCTCGACCGGCAGGTCGAGGTTGAGGTCGCGGGTCACGCTCTCGCGCAAGCCCGCGATGTCCCACTGCTCCGGATAGGCATCCTCCGGCACGTGGCGCGCCACGATGTCGTCGATCACGCCCTGGCGCATCTCGTCGACGGTCTCGCGCACGCTGTCCTGCGCCATGAACTCGCGGCGCTGCTCGAACACGACCTTGCGCTGGTCGTTCATGACGTTGTCGTACTTGAGCACGTTCTTGCGCATGTCGAAGTTGCGGGCTTCGACCTTCTGCTGCGCCTTGGCGATCGCCTTGTTGATCCAGGGATGGATGATCGCCTCGCCTTCCTCGAGCCCGAGGCGCTGGAGCATCCCGTCCATGCGGTCGGAGCCGAAGATCCGCATCAGGTCGTCCTGAAGCGAGAGGTAGAACTTCGAGCGGCCGGGATCGCCCTGGCGGCCGGAGCGGCCGCGCAGCTGGTTGTCGATGCGCCGGCTCTCGTTGCGCTCGGTGCCGACGATGTAGAGGCCGCCGGGCAGCGCCGTCTTGCGGCCGGCGGCCGGGTCGGCGGGCTCGCCGGAGGCCAGCACCTTAGCGCGGTTCTGGTCGATCTCGGCCTTCAGGGTCGCGATGCGGGCGTCGCGCTCCGGCCCCTCGGGGACGTTGGCGAGCTCCTGCTCGATGCGCATGTCGAGGTTGCCGCCGAGCTTGATGTCGGTGCCGCGGCCGGCCATGTTGGTGGCGATGGTGATCGCGCCGGGCACGCCCGCCTCGGCCACGATGTAGGCTTCCTGCTCGTGGAAGCGGGCGTTCAGCACCGCGAAGCGCTTGGTCACCCGGCCCTCGCGCGCCGCCGCATACACGTCCTCCAGCGCCGACGGGTCGCTGTAGTCGAGCGGGGTGTAGCCGTGCTTCACCAGCAGGCCGGCGATGTGCTCGGAGCGCTCGATCGAGCCGGTGCCGACCAGCACCGGCTGCAGCCGGGCATGCGCCTTGTCGATCTCCTTGATGATCGCGGCGTATTTCTCGTCGACGGTGCGGTAGACCTCGTCGTCCTCGTCGACGCGCTCGACCTCCTTGTTGGTCGGGATCTCGACCACTTCGAGGTTGTAGATCTCGTGGAACTCGTCCGCCTCGGTCGAGGCGGTGCCGGTCATGCCGGCGAGATGCTTGTAGAGGCGGAAGTAGTTCTGGAAGGTGATCGAGGCCAGCGTCTGGTTCTCGGGCTGGATCTCGACCCGCTCCTTGGCCTCCAGCGCCTGGTGCAGCCCTTCCGAGTAGCGCCGGCCGGGCATCATGCGGCCGGTGAACTCGTCGATGATCACCACCTCGTCGTTGCGGACGATGTAGTCCTTGTCGCGGGTGAACAGGGTGTGGGCGCGAAGCGCCTGGTTGACGTGGTGGACCAGCGTCACGTTGTGGGCGTCGTAGAGGTCGCCCTCCTTGAGGATGCCGGCCTCGCGCAGCAACTCCTCGATGTGCTCGTTGCCGGCCTCGGTCAGCGAGACGGTGCGCTGCTTCTCGTCGAGGTCGTAATCCTCGCGCACCAGGCGCGGCATCACCGCGTCGATGGCGGTGTAGAGGTCGGAGCGGTCGTCGATCGGACCGGAGATGATCAGCGGCGTGCGCGCCTCGTCGATCAGAATCGAATCGACCTCGTCGACAATCGCGAAGTTGTGGCCGCGCTGGACCATCTGGCCCAGCTCGTACTTCATGTTGTCGCGAAGATAGTCGAAGCCGTACTCATTGTTGGTGCCGTAGGTGATGTCGCAGGCGTACGCCGCCTTGCGCTCCGCATCGTCCAGCCCGTGGACGATGATGCCGGTGGTCAGCCCGAGGAAGCGGTAGACCCGGCCCATCCATTCCGCGTCGCGACGGGCGAGGTAGTCGTTGACGGTGACGACGTGGACGCCCTTGCCCGACAGGGCGTTGAGATAGGTGGCGAGCGTCGCCACCAGGGTCTTGCCCTCGCCGGTCTTCATCTCGGCGATGCCGCTCTCGTGCAGCACCATGCCGCCGATCATCTGAACGTCGAAGTGGCGCTGGCCGAGCACGCGCTTGGCCGCCTCGCGCACCGTGGCGAAGGCCGGGACCAGGATGTCGTCGAGCGTCTTGCCGGCGGCGAGCTCGGCCTTCAGCATGTCGGTGCGGGCGCGCAGAGCCTCGTCGGACAGGGCCGCCAGCTCGGGCTCGAGGGCGTTGATGGCCTGGACGCGGGGTCGGTATCCCTTCACCCGGCGGTCGTTGGACGACCCGAAGATCTTCTTGGCAAGGGAACCCAGCATCGTGAACCTGCGATCGATCGTAACGGTAGTGGCGCGCGCCGCGGGCGCCTTATAGGCCCATATAGGGAGCCGTGCACCCAAAAGGCAGCGGTCGCCGCGGACCAACTTGGCCGTGCTGCGAAAGACGGGGGGCGCAGGGCCGGAACGCCGCTTGATTCCCGCGCCGGCACCGCCCTACCTGCCATTTGGTACAGGTACCAGGGATGCGGCCGCAACGTCGGCCGGGGAGGAACACCATGACACGCTTGAGCCGGGCGCTCGCCCGCACCACCGCCCTCGCCGCCGGCCTTTCCTTCGCGCTCGCCGCGGGGCTGGCTTTCGCCCCTGCCGCGCAGGCGCAGAATGCAGGGCAGAAGGGCGTCTCCGACGGCGTGGTGAAGATCGGCATCCTCAACGACCAGTCCGGCGTCTACGCCGATTTCGGCGGCCGCGGTTCGGTCGAGGCGGCCAGGATGGCGGTCGAGGATTTCGGGGGCAAGGTCCTCGACGTGCCGGTGCAGATCGTCGACGCCGACCACCAGAACAAGCCGGACATCGCCTCCAACATCGCCCGGCAGTGGTACGACACCGACAAGGTCGACGCGATCATGGAGCTGACCACCTCGTCGGTGGCGCTCGCGGTGCAGGGCCTCTCGAAGGAGAAGCGCAAGATCACCATCGTGGACGGGGCCGCCACGTCCGATCTCACCGGCAAGCAATGCACGCCGTACGGCTTCCACTGGGCCTACGACACCCATGCGCTCGCGGTCGGCACCGGCGGCTCGCTGGTCGAGACCGGCGGGGACACCTGGTTCTTCCTCACCGCCGACTACGCCTTCGGCTCGGCGCTTCAGGCCGACGTGACGCAATACGTCACCCAGAAGGGCGGCAAGGTGGTGGGCGCGGTGCGCCATCCCTTGAGCGCCCCGGACTTCTCCTCGTTCCTGCTCCAGGCGCAAGGATCGGGCGCCAAGATCATCGGGCTCGCCAATGCCGGCCTCGACACCGCGAACGCGATCAAGCAGGCGGCGGAATTCGGGATCGTCCAGGGCGGCCAGCGCCTCGCGGCCCTGCTGTTCACGCTCTCCGAGGTCCACGGCCTCGGCCTCAAGGCGGCGCAGGGCATCGTGCTGACCGAGGGCTATTACTGGGACCTCGACGACCAGGCCCGGGGCTTTGCCAAGCGGTTCATGGCCAAGACCGGAAAGATGCCGAACATGATCCAGGCCGGCACCTATTCCTCGGTGCTGCACTACCTGAAGGCCGTGAAGGCCGCGGGCACCGACGACACCGACGCGGTGGCGGCCAAGATGCGCGAGCTGAAGGTCGACGACTTCTTCGGCCGCGGCGGCACGGTGCAGGCCAACGGCCGCATGGTCCACGACATGTACCTGTTCCAGGTCAAGTCGCCGGCCGAGTCGAAGGCGCCATGGGACTACTACAAGCTGCTGGCGACGATTCCGGGCGACAAGGCGTTCCTGTCGGCCAAGGCGAGCGGGTGCCCGCTGACGCAGTAAACGTCGATATTTCAGCAGCGGCAATTCCGCTTCACAGGGTCATCCCGGGGCTCGCCGAAGGCGAGAGCCCGGGATCCAGAGCCGCGAGAGGTGCAGGAAGCAGCGAAACGTTGTCCGCTCCATCCTGCACCACCTGTGCTTCTGGATTCCGGGCTCCGCTTACGCGGCCCCGGAATGACACTGAGGGTATGAGGACCGTCGCGCCGACCGAGAAGAGGAGCGCCCCGTCCGGGACGCCCCACCCCAATCACGCGATGTACTGGCCGCCGTTGATCGTCAGCGTCGAGCCGGTGATGAAGCCCGCCTGCTCGCCGGCCAGGAACTCGACCGCGCGGGCGATCTCCTCGGCCTCGCCGAGGCGGCCGACCGGGATGTGCGGCAGGATCTTGGCCTTCAGCACCTCCTCGGGGATCGCCTTCACCATCTCGGTGGCGATGTAGCCGGGCGCGATCACGTTGACGGTGATGCCCTTGTTGGCGTTCTCCTGGGCCAGGGCCTTGGCGAAGCCGATCACGCCGGCCTTGGCGGCGGAGTAGTTGGTCTGGCCCATCTGGCCCTTCTGGCCGTTGATGGACGAGATCAGGATGATGCGGCCGAAGCCGCGCGAGCGCATGCCGTCGATCAGCGGGCGGGTGCAGGTGAACATCGAGTCGAGGTTGGTGCGGATCACCGCCTGCCACTGCTCGAAGGTCATCTTGTGGAACATGCCGTCGCGGGTGATGCCGGCATTGTTGACCAGGATGTCGATCGGGCCGAGCTCGGCTTCCGCCGCGCGGATGCCGGCCTCGCAGGCGGCGGCGTCGCCGACGTCGAACTTGAAGACCGGGATGCCGGTCTCGGCCTTGAAGGCCTGCGCGGCCTCGTCGTTGCCGCCGTAATTGGCCGCGACCTTGTATCCGGCCTCCTTGAGACCTTTCGAGATCGCAGCGCCGATGCCGCGGGTGCCGCCGGTGACCAATGCGACGCGTTCAGCCATGTTTGCCTCTCCTCTTGAGCGTTCGAGCGATCCGTCCCTCGGCGCGGTTCCGTGGTACTTTACGGAAGGCGGCCGTTCCACAACGAAGGCGGGTGCTGTCCCGCTTCTTTAAGTACTAACTGTAAGAGAGCGGCCGCGCTCCCGGCCGCCCTTCGTCACGCGACTAACATTTCAGCGTGACTTCACTGCTCAGCGCTCGAGGCACATCGCGACGCCCATGCCGCCGCCGATGCACAGGGTGGCGAGGCCCTTCTTGGCGTCGCGGCGCTGCATCTCGTGCAGCAGGGTGACGAGGACACGGGCGCCGGACGCGCCGATCGGGTGGCCGATGGCGATGGCGCCGCCGTTCACGTTGACCTTCGCGTCATCGAAGCCGAGGTCTTTGTTGACCGCCAGCGCCTGGGCGGCGAAGGCCTCGTTGGCCTCGATCAGGTCGAGGTCGGAGGCCTTCCAGCCGGCCTTCTCGAGGGCCTTGCGCGAGGCCGGGATCGGGCCGGTGCCCATGATCTTCGGGTCGACGCCGGCGGTGGCCCAGGAGGCGATGCGGGCGAGCGGCTTGAGGCCGCGCT
This sequence comes from Methylobacterium aquaticum, assembly GCF_016804325.1. Lineage (NCBI taxonomy): Bacteria > Pseudomonadati > Pseudomonadota > Alphaproteobacteria > Hyphomicrobiales > Methylobacteriaceae > Methylobacterium > Methylobacterium aquaticum. The sequence continues at coordinate 3,329,043 of NZ_CP043627.1, read as the reverse complement.
TCTCGGCCTCGGCCGCCGACATCAGCACCAGGGCGGCGGCGCCGTCGTTGATGCCCGAGGCGTTGCCGGCGGTGACCGTGCCGTCCTTCGAGAAGGCGGGCTTGAGCTTGGCCATGCCCTCGGGGGTCGCGCCCTCGCGGATGTACTCGTCGGTATCGACCACCACGTCGCCCTTGCGGCCGGGCACGGTGACGGGGGCGATCTCGTCCTTGAAGCGGCCGTCCTTCTTGGCGGCCTCGGCCTTGTTCTGCGAGCGGGCCGCGAAGGCGTCCTGCTCCTCGCGGGTCAGCTGCCACTGCTGGGCGATGTTCTCGGCGGTGTTGCCCATGTGGTAGCCGTTGAAGGCGTCCATCAGGCCGTCCTTCAGCATCGTGTCGACGAGCTTCAGGTCGCCCATCTTCTGGCCGCCGCGCAGGTACTGGGCGTGGGGGGCCATCGACATCGATTCCTGGCCGCCGGCCACGATGATATCGGCGTCGCCGTTGGCGATCTGCTGCATGCCGACCGCGACGGTGCGCAGGCCGGAGCCACAGAGCTGGTTGAGCCCCCAGGCGGTCTTCTCCTGCGGGATGCCGGCGGCCATGGCGGCCTGGCGGGCCGGGTTCTGGCCTTCGCCGGCGGCGAGCACCTGGCCGAAGATCACCTCGTCGACCTCCTCGGGGGAGACCTTGGCCCGCTCCAGGGCCGCCTTGATGGCGACGGCGCCGAGCTTGTGGGCCGGCACGGTGGCGAAGGCCCCGTTGAACGAGCCCACCGGCGTGCGGGCGGCGCCCACGATGACGATATCTGCCTTCTCGGCCATGCGCCTCTCCTCTCGATCCTCACCCAGCGTCGCGGGCCTGCGTCCCGAGGCCGGTCCCACGCGCTTTGCGTTGGATGAAAGCGCTGCAATGCGGGAAGTCAAGGCGTGCCAAGGCCCGCCCCCGGGGTGGCAGCGCGACCAGTTTGCGTGGACGGCGCGCAGATTGCTATTTTCGCCAGCACACGAAGGCCTTAAGGTCCGATCATGAGAACCGGTGAAAATTCGGCTCGCCCGGCGTCCCCCAGTTCCGGCCGGGTCCGCCAGAAGGTCGGCCAAGGAGTTGGCCACAAGATCGGCCAAGAGATAGGTCGAGAGATCGGCCAAGAGATTGGCGCACAGGGAGGCCACGCACCGATGGCGGAGAGCGGCAAGTCGACACCCACCGTCATCAAGAAGTACGCCAACCGGCGTCTCTATCACACGGGCACCTCGACCTACGTCACGCTGGAGGACCTCGCCGCGATGGTGCAGGCCGGCGAGGACTTCGTGGTCTTCGACGCCAAGTCGGGCGAGGACATCACCCGCTCGGTGCTGACCCAGATCATCTTCGAGCAGGAGAACAAGGCCGGCGCCGAGAACCTGCTGCCGGTGGCCTTCCTGCGCCAGCTGATCCGCTTCTACGGCGACAGCATGCGGGCGATGGTGCCGAGCTTCCTCGAATATTCCATGGACAATCTCGCCCGCGAGCAGGACGGCCTGCGCGAGAAGATGTCCCAGACCTTCGGCCCCACCGCCTTCCAGCACGCCATGGAGGAGCAGGTCCGGGCCAACATGAGCTTCTTCAGCGACGCCATGCGGATGTTCACGCCGTTCGGCGCAGGCGGCCAGCCGGCTCCCGGCGACAAGCCGGCCGAGGCGCCGACCCCGGCGGCCCCGGCCCCGAAGGGCGAGCTCGACGACATCAAGCGCCAGATGGCCGAGATGCAAAGCCGGCTCGAGGCGCTGGCGAAGAAGTAAATCGGGTCGGGAGGGAACGCGGCAGGCGACTTGCGGCGTTGGTCCGTCGTCGCCTCGCGGAGCCCCCGGCATGTCCCAGCCCGATACGCCCGTCCCGGTTCCGAACGCCACCGGCCGGGCCCTCGTCCCGACCGAGGTCGCGGCGCCGGCGCGCGCCGCGCCGGCCCGGCCGCTGGCGACCTTCCTGGTCCAGCTGATCGACGGGCCGACCGGGACCCTGAGGCCGTCGCGCCTCGACCGGTCGCGGGTGGCCTCGGAGCGTTATGCGGCCGCCGCGGGGTGCGACTGACGCCAGGATCGGGGCATCCCAACCACGACCTCATCCTGAGGTGCCGCGCAGCGGCCTCGAAGGAGGGCTCCGGCAAGCTCGGAGACGCCTGGAGACCCCCTTCGAGGCTCCCTGACGGTCGCACCTCGGGACGAGGTCGTAAGGTAGGACAACGAAGACGGTGCCGTCGCTGGCGCGCCAAGTAAAACGCTCACGCGTCCCGGCCTTTTCCTCCGCCTTCGTTTCGGCAGCGGTCGCGACCGACGCCGCCCATCGTCCATGACCGCTCGGTGGTCGCAGCCTTGGATTTGCTCGCCGGCGGCGCCTCATGGTCGCCCACGAACGAGAACGGCGCCCGCGGAGGGGCGCCGTCATCCCGTGCCGGTCATCGGCGGCGCGTGAGCGCGCCGCCACACCGGATCACGCGTCGGACTTGACCTTCAGGACCTGGCGACCGCGATACATGCCGGTCTTCAGGTCGATGTGGTGCGGGCGGCGCAGCTCGCCGGAATCCTTGTCCTCGACGTAGGTCGGGGCCTTGAGGGCGTCGGCGGAACGGCGCATGCCACGCCGCGACGGAGAGGTCTTTCGCTTCGGAACGGCCATTGGAACTACTTCCCGTGCAACAAAATAGGCGCGAAGCTGCCCCGGGCGGAGCCGCCGCGCGCGTCGCGATCCTGATCGGAGCGGGGTCTATAGAGGAGACGCGCCGCCCTGGCTAGGGGACCGGTCCCAGAAATCCGCTCGCCCGCTTCATACACCCATTAAGCTGGCGTTCAACGGCGAAGGTCGCATGATGGGCCCTGCCGCTCCGGAAAGCCCCCGATCCGGAGGCGAGAGAGCGGCACGATCGGAGCTGTTCCCGATGACGCGCTTTCCCCGCCTGACCCGCGCCCTGGCGCTGACCGCCCTCCTGGCCGCGGGCCCTGCTCTCGCCCAGACACCGGCACCTGCGACCCCGACGACGCGGCCGGCCCCCACCACGACGGCCCCCGTCGCGCCCAAGGCGCCCGAGGCCCCGAAGGCCGCCCCCGCCGCGCAGCCGTCCCCGGCGGGCAAGCCCGCCCTCATCGACCTCAACAGCGCGAGCAAGCAGGAGCTCGAGACCCTGAAGGGCATCGGCGCGGCGCGCTCCGAGGCGATCATCAAGGGCCGGCCCTATCGCGGCAAGGACGAGCTCCTGTCGAAGAAGATCGTGCCATCGAACGTCTACGACGACATCAAGGACAAGATCATCGCCCGCCAGAAGTCCTGACGGCACGCCTCCCTGCCGGCGATCCTTGCCGGCGATCCTTGTCGGCGATCCTTGTCGGCGATCCTTGCCGACCATGGGGAGGGGTGCTAGGCGCCGGGGCGGCTCCTCGCTTCCCCGGACACCCTCTCCCATGCCCCACCGCCTGCACCGCGGCGACCTGCCCGACGATTACGTGCCGGGCCCGGCCATCGCGGTCGATACCGAGACCCTCGGCCTGCAGCCCCACCGCGACCGGCTCTGCGTGGTGCAGATCTCCCGCGGCGACGGCGAGGCCGACGTGGTGCAGATCCCCAAGGCCGGTCCCGAGCCGGTGGTGCTCAAGCGGGTGATGGCCGATCCGGCGGTCACCAAGATCTTTCACTATGCCCGCTTCGACCTCGCGGTGCTGTATCATCGCCTGGGCGTGATGCCGGGGCCGGTCTACTGCACCAAGATCGCCTCGCGGCTCGCCCGCACCTATACCGACCGGCACGGCCTGAAGGACTTGGTGCGCGAGCTGGTCGGCGTCGATTTGTCGAAGCAGCAGCAATCCTCGGATTGGGGCGCCGACACCCTGACCCAGGCGCAGATCGACTACGCGGCTTCCGACGTGCTCCACCTCCACGCCCTGCGCGACCGGCTCGACATGATGCTGGCCCGCGAGGACCGGACCGCGGTCGCCCAGGCCTGCTTCGACTTCCTGCCGACCCGCGCCCGCCTCGACCTGCTCGAATGGGACGAGACCGACATCTTCGCGCATAGCTGAGGCTTGAGCGAACGGGACGAAGCGTCGCCGTTCTGTTAACCTGGCGGCCATAACTTCGACACCGGGCCGGAGCATGGGGCCGACGTCCCACGCATTCCGCGCCGGACCTCGGTACGATGCAGGCGGTCACGACCTTGCTGCAAGCTTCCCCGTTCGAGACGGTTCCATCCCCGGGCCTCGATCCCCGGCGCCTGCGGGCCCATGCGCGGGCGCGCCGGCACAGCGCACAGGTGCGCTGGCTGCGGCGCGCGATTCCCCTTGGGGCGGGGGCGGCGGGGCTCGCCATCGTGGTCGGGACCTGGCTCAATCCGTTCGCCGATCTCGGCGTCTCGGTCAGCCTCGGCGGGATCGGCGTCTCGGGCTCGAAGGTGACGATGGAGAGCCCGCGGCTCTCAGGCTATCGCTCGAAGGACAACCGGCCCTACGTCGTGACCGCCAAGGCCGCGCTCCAGGACGTGCGCAAGCCCTTCGTGATCGAGTTGCAGAGCATGCTCGGGCGCCTCACCACCGACGAATCGGGGGGGCTCGCCCATATCGAGGCGACGGCTGGCATCTTCGACACCCAGAAGGAGTCCCTGGACCTGAGCCAGCACATCCGCCTGTGGACCGACAAGGGCCAGGAGGCGCGGCTGACCTCGGCCCATGTCGACTTCAAGGCCGGCACGATGTCCTCGCGCGAGGCCGTCACCGTCACGATGCCGACCGGCTCGATCAAGGCCGACGGCCTCGACGTGACCGAGAACGGCAAGACCATCTCGTTCGTCGGCAACGTCAAGGCGGTCTTCTCCAACCACATGCCCTCGCAAGATTCCTCGGACCAGGATCCGCCGCTGCGGACCACCGAGGCCCAGATCAAGGACGATTGAGCCCGTGCGTCCCCGTCTTCCGGCCCTCGCGGCGCTCCTCACCCTCGCGGTCGTCGCCCTCCCGTCGGTCCCGCGGGCCGAGACGCCGGCGCCCGCCGCCGACAAATCCACCGCCAAGAAGAAGGAGGCCGGCTCCGGCTTCGGTGCCTTCGGCAGCGGCGGCGGCAAGGAGCCGATCAAGATCGACGCAGACCGGCTCGACGTGTTCGATCGCGAGAACAAGGCGGTCTTCGCCGGCAACGTCGTGGCGGTGCAGGGCGAGAGCACGATCCGCTGCTCCAGCATGACCGTGCATTACCAGCGCAAGGAGAAGGAGCCGAAGGCCAAGGTCGCCGAGGCCAAGGGCCTTGAGGTGAAGCCCGACGCGAAGGCGTCCATCGCCCAGCCGGCGGAGGCCAAACCCGTCGAGAAGGCGGTGAAGGTCGAGGCGAAGCCCGAGCCCAAGACGGAGGCCAAGGCCGAAAAATCCTCCGACCCGACCGACGGCAGCGCGATCCGCCAGGTGGTCTGCGCCGGCCCGGTTACGGTGGTGTCGAAGGACCAGGTGGCGAGCGGCGACAACGCGGTGTTCGACCGGGTGGCGAACCGCGTCGTGCTGACCGGCAACGTGGTGCTGAGCCAGTGCCAGAACGTCACCCGCGGCTCGCGCCTCGTCTACGACATGAATACCGGCCGGGCGAACATGGACCCGGTGGCGGGCGGGCGCGTCTCGGCGATGTTCGTGCCGGGCGGCAAGGATGACGGCGCCAAGGGCAAGCAGGCGGGGTGCGCGCAGCCGCCGGGGCAGGCGGGCAAGGCGGCGCCGAAGCCGAGGGGGTAGGCGGGACAATCTCGACCGCGGGACTGGCCGCCGAGGGTGGTGGCGTCGGCTACGGGGGGCCGAGCACGGTCAGCCAGGCCGCCAGCGCCAGCAGCGTGACCAGCAGCACGGGCGGGGTGATGACCAGGCCCACCTTCATGTACTGGCCCCAGGTGATCGTCTGCCCCTTGCTGGCGAGCACGTGCAGCCACAACAGCGTCGCCAGGCTGCCGATCGGCGTGAACTTCGGCCCGAGATTGCAGCCGATCACGTTGGCGTAGATCATCAGCTCGCGGGTCAGCGGCGACAGGTCCGGGGCGTGCTGGATCGAGAGCGCGCCGATCAGCACCGACGGCATGTTGTTCATCACCGACGACAGGATGGCCGCCGCAAAGCCGGTGCCGACCGTGGCGGCCCACGGCCCCTGCCCACCCAGCCAGACCAGGCCCTTGGCGAGTTCGTCGGTGAGGCCGGCGTTCCGCAGGCCGTAGACCACCAGGTACATGCCGAGGCTGAACAGCACGATCTGCCAGGGTGCGCCGGCCAGCACCTTGCGGATCGGGATCATGCAGCTGCGGCCTGCGAGCAGCAGGAGCGCGGCCGCCCCGGCACAGGTGACGGCCGAGACCGGCACGCCGAAGGGCGCGGTGACGAAGTAGGCGGCGAGCAGCACGCCGAGCAGCGGGAACGCGGCCCGGAAGACCAGCGGGTCACGGATCGCCTGCCGGGGCGGTTCCAGCGCCTCGACCGGGTAGGCCGCCGGCACGACCCGCCGGAAATACCACCACAGCACCGCCAGCGTCGCAGCGAGCGACACCAGGTTCACCGGCACCATCACCGCCGCGTACCGGCCGAACGTCACGTCGAAGAAGTTGGCCGAGACGATGTTGACCAGATTGGAGATCACCAGCGGCAGGGAGGTCGAGTCCGCCACGAACCCGCAGGCGACGATGAACGCCAGCGCCGCCGCCGGCTTGAAGTCCAGGCGCAGCAGGATCGCCAGCACGATCGGCGTCAGCAGCAGCGCGGCGCCGTCGTTGGCGAACACCGCCGCGATGGCGGCGCCGAGCAGGATCACCAGTGGGAACAGCCGCCGGCCCCGGCCGCCGCCCCATCGGGCGACGTGCAGGGCGGCCCAGTGAAAGAACCCGGCCTCGTCGAGCAGCAGGGAGATCACGATGAGCGCCACGAAGGTGAACGTGGCGTCCCAGACGATGTGCCAGACCACCGGAATGTCGCCGGGGTGGATCACGCCGGTGGCGAGGGCGATGCCCGCGCCGGCCAGGGCGCTCCACCCGATCCCGAGGCCCTTGGGCTGCCAGATGACGAACACGAGGGTGAAGAGGAAGATGGCGAGCGCGAGCATCGGGGAGGTTTCTTGTTGTGGTTGGGGTGAGGCTCAGGCGGTGGCGACGCGGCGGCCGTGCTCGTCGACGATCCGCTCGCCGTCTTCCTTGACGAACTCGCCCTGCTGCGCCGGCAGCAGGTCCAGCACCGCCTCGGAGGGCCGGCACAGGCGCACGCCCCTGGGGCTCACCACCAGGGGGCGGTTGAGCAGGACCGGATGCGCCGCGACGGCATCGAGCAGTTGCGCATCGGTCAGGGCCGGATCGCCCAGCCCCAGTTCCGCATAGGGCGTACCCTTTTCGCGCAGCAAGTCGCGGATCGTGAGGCCGGCGCGATCGAGCAACGCGACCAGCAGCGCCCGCGAGGGCGGGGTCTTCCGGTACTCGATCACGTGCGGCTCGATGCCGGCGTTGCGGATCATCGCCAGGGTGTTGCGGGACGTGCCGCAGGCCGGGTTGTGATAGATGATCACGTCGAACGACTCAGGCATCGGCAGTGTCTCCGGGAGTGCAAAGGCAGGCCGCCAGGGCTTCGACGGCCGGGGTGCAGACCTCCGGCCGGCCCTGGCAGCAATCGCGCATCAGAAATTCGACCAGGCCGGACAGGCCCGTGAAGGCGGCGCTGTAGATCACCGAGCGCCCTTCGCGCCGCGACCGGATCAGCCCGGCGTGGCTCAGTTCCTTGACGTGAAAGGACAGGTTGGTGCCGGATACGCCGACCTCGCCGGCCAGTGCGCCGGCCGCCAGGCCGTCCGGGCCGGCGGTGACGAGCGCCCGCACGATGCGCAGGCGGTGCTCCTGGCCGAGGGCCGCGAAGGCAGCGACGGCTTGCCGTTCGTCCATCATTGCTGCAATATCTCAATCATTGTTGAAACGTAGATGAAAGCCGTCCCTTGGACAAGCCCGCTCAGCCGTTCACCGACGGCCTGCCGAACCTCAGTGCGGCCCACTTCGAGACGCCCACCGCCGCCGCCCTCGCGCCCCGGCAGACTTTCACCCACGCCCCCCGGTTCCTGATCCTCTACGGGTCGCTCCGCGAGCGCTCGTTCAGCCGCTTCCTGGCCTGCGAGGCCGCCCGGCTGCTCGAAGCGATGGGCGGCGAGGTGCGCATCTTCCATGCGGACGGGTTGCCTCTGCCCGACGACACCACCGCCGATCACCCCAAGGTGCAGGAGTTGCGCACCCTCTCGCTCTGGTCCGAGGGGCATGTCTGGGTGTCGCCGGAGCGGCACGGCAACCTGACCGGCGTGATGAAAAGCCAGATCGACTGGCTGCCCTTGTCCGAGGGCGGGGTGCGCCCGACCCAGGGCCGCACCCTCGCCGTCATGCAGGTGTCCGGCGGCTCGCAGAGCTTCAACGCCGTGAACTCCCTGCGCCTGCTCGGCCGCTGGATGCGGATGATCACCATCCCGAACCAGTCCAGCGTGCCGATGGCCTACAAGGAGTTCGACGAGGCCGGCCGGATGAAGCCGGGGCCGCTCTACGAGCGCGTGGTCGACGTGTGCGAGGAGCTGATGAAGTTCACGCTGCTGACCCGCGAACGGGCCGATTATCTCGTGGACCGCTACAGCGAGCGGAAGGAACGGGAGCCGGACCGGCTCGTGGCCGTGGCCGCCGACATCGGCTTCGTGAAGCGGTAGACCGGTCGCCTTCAGGCTCGATCAGGCATCGCACGAAGGTCCGTGGGCAAGAGCGGTCAAGCCCACGGTCAAGCCCATGGTGTCCCTGTGGGGGCATGACGGCCCGGCGATCGCGTCGCCGGGCCGCCCCATCCCGCTTACGCCGACACCAGCGGCGTCCCGGCCTCCGCCGTGCTGTCCGCCGCGACCTTCACCCCCTCGCTTCCCTGCGCCTCGACCACGGCCGCGGCGGTGATGTTGACGATGCCCCGCGCCGTCACCGACGGGGTCAGGATGTGGGCGGGCTGCGCCGGGCCAAGGAGCAGCGGCCCCACCGGCAGCGCGTCGGCGAGCATCTTGGAGAACTGGAACGCGATGTTGGCGGCATCGAGATTCGGCATGATCAGCACGTTGGCCTCGCCCTTGAGGCGCGAGCCCGGCAGCACCTTGTCGCGGATCGCCTGGGACAGGGCGGTATCGGCCGCCATCTCGCCGTCGACCTCGAGGTCGGGGGCGCGCTCGCGCAGGAGGGTGAGGGCCTGGCGCATCTTGCGGGACGAGGCGGTGTCGAACGAGCCGAAATCGGCGTGGCTGACCAGCGCGATCTTCGGCGACAGGCCGAAGCGGCGGGCGGTGTCGCCGCAGGCGATGGCGACGTCGGCGATCTCCTCGGCGCTCGGATCGGGCCTCACATGGGTGTCGGCGATGAAGTAGGCGCCCTTCGAGGTGACGATGAGGCTCAGCGCCGCGAAGTCCCGGGCGCCGGGTGCGAGCCCGATGATGTCGCGGATTACCCGCAGCTTGCTCTCGAAGCGCCCTTCCAGGCCGCAGATCAGCGCGTCGGCCTCGCCGCGGCGCACCGCCAGCGCGCCGATCACCGCGTTGTTGGTGCGCACGAGCGTCCGGGCGGCGTCGGGCGTGATGCCGCGGCGGCCGGCGAGGTCCAGGTAGGTCTGGACGTAGGCGCGGTAGCGCGGATCGTCGTCGGGGTTGATCAGCTCGAATTCGCGGCCGGGCTGGATCGCGAGGCCGAAGCGCTTCAGGCGGGTCTCGATCACGCTCGGGCGGCCGATCAGGATGGGCTTGGCCAAGCCTTCCTCGACGATCGCCTGGACGGCGCGCAGCACCCGCTCGTCCTCGCCCTCGGCATAGACGACCCGGCGCGGGTCCTCCTTGGCCTTGGTGAAGACCGGCTTCATAATGAAGCCGGAGCGGTGCACGAACCGGTCCAGGGATTCGGCATAGGCCTGCACGTCCGGCAGCGGACGCTTGGCGACGCCGGAATCCATTGCCGCCTGCGCGACGGCGGGGGCGATGCGCAGGATCAGGCGCGGGTCGAACGGGCTCGGGATCAGGGAGTGCGGGCCGAAGGGCCGCGCCTCGCCGCCATAGGCGCGGGCGACCACGTCGGACGGGGTCTCGCGGGCGAGCCCGGCGATCGCCTTGACGGCCGCCGCCTTCATCTCCTCGTTGATCGTGGTCGCGCCGACATCGAGCGCGCCCCGGAAGATGTAGGGGAAGCACAGGACGTTGTTGACCTGGTTCGGGAAGTCCGACCGGCCGGTGCAGATCATCGCGTCCGGCCGCTTCTCCTCGGCGAGGTTCGGCATGATCTCCGGATAGGGGTTGGCGAGCGCCATGATCAGCGGCTTCTCGGCCATCCGCTCCAGCATCTCGGGCTTGAGCACCCCGCCGGCCGAGAGGCCCAGGAACACGTCGGCGCCCGGGATGATCTCGGCGAGCGTCCGGGCCTGGGTGTCCTGCGCGTAGACCGACTTCCAGCGGTCCATGAGCTTTTCACGGCCCTTGAAGACGACGCCTTCGAGGTCGGTGACGTAGATGTTCTCGCGCCGCGCGCCGAGCGAGACGAGCTGGTTGAGGCAGGCGAGGGCCGCCGCGCCCGCGCCCGAGGTGACGATCTTGACCTCGGCGATGTTCTTGCCGGCGAATTCCAGCCCGTTGAGGACGGCGGCCGCCACGATGATCGCGGTGCCGTGCTGGTCGTCGTGGAAGACCGGGATGTTCATCCGGGCCCGGCAGCGCTCCTCGACCTCGAAGCACTCCGGGGCCTTGATGTCCTCGAGGTTGATGCCGCCGAAGGTCGGTTCGAGCGCCGCCACCACGTCGACGAGCTTGTCGACATTCTTCTCGTCGAGCTCGATGTCGAAGACGTCGATGCCGGCGAACTTCTTGAACAGGACCGCCTTGCCCTCCATCACGGGCTTGGAGGCGAGCGGGCCGATATCGCCCAGCCCCAGCACCGCGGTGCCGTTCGAGACCACCGCGACGAGGTTCTGGCGCGCCGTCAGGCTGGCGGCCTCCTCCGGGTCGGCGACGATCGCCTCGCAGGCGGCGGCCACGCCCGGGGAATAGGCGAGCGCCAGGTCGCGCTGGTTGCCGAGCGGCTTCGTCGGCTGGATCTCCAGCTTCCCGGGTCTCGGATTCCGGTGATAGAACAGCGCGCCGCTCTTCAGATCGTCCGAAATGTTGCTGCTCACCGCGCTGTCTCCCCGGATCGCCCAAAAAGTCGGGCTTGCCATCCCGCCCGCGTCTCGCAAGGGAGCCCGCGGGTGAGGGGTTTCCTGCACCGCCTGCGGCAGGGGCGCAACCCTCACAACGAGACCCGCCTGCATCTCGCCAAGCTTGCGGCCCGCCATGGCTTCCGGATCGGGCCCTACTCGTACGGCAGGCCGAAGATCCGCTTCCCGGAATCCGGCGCGCGGCTGTCGATCGGCCCCTATTGCTCGATCGCCGACAAGGTCGAGATCCTGTTAGGCGGCAACCACCGGACCGACTGGGTCTCGACCTACCCGTTCGCCGCGATGACGGGCCTGTGGCCGGACCTCGACGCGCCGGACGACTACCACGCCTCGCGGGGCGACGTGGCGATCGGCGCCGATGTCTGGCTGGGTTCCGGCTGCCTGATCCTGTCGGGGGTCACGGTCGGCCCCGGCGCCGTGGTGGCGGCCCGCGCCGTCGTCGCCCGGGACGTGCCGGCTTACGCGATCGTCGCCGGCAACCCGGCCCGGGTGATCCGCCACCGCTTCCCACCGGAGATCGCGGCGGCGCTCGTCGAGACCGCCTGGTGGGACCTGCCACCGGAGCGGGTGCGGGCCCTGGTGCCGCTGATCCAGAGCGGCGAGGCCGAGGCCCTGGTGCGGGCCCTGAGGAACCTGGATCCGGCGCCGCTGCGGTGACCTCCGGGAGGGTGCCGCGGGCCCCGAGGTTTCGGGGTCTCACATCCCCGGTATCTGCCGCTCCAGGAAGGCCTGCACGCTTCCGGCGCGTTCGGCCATGCGCTCGTTCACGCACATCTGCACGGTGGTGCCGTAATACAGCATCCCGAGGCTCTTCTGCTTCTGGCACTCGTAGACCGGCTGGGCGTAGAGGCCGCCGACGACCAGCACCGGCAGGGCCAGCACCTTGGCGAGAGCCGCGAGGCCGCCGAGGAAGCGGCTCCGCGACGGTTCGGGCGTCGGCGCCCACACGATCTCGATCGTGCGCACATCGTGCCCGTCCCGGCGCATCGGAGGCCGGGACACCGCCTCGCCCTGCGGCGTGAACCGGTCGGGCAGGGTCGCGGGCGCGAACGGGCGCGACCCTCCATCGCGACTCTCGGCGACCATCCGGCGGAAATCGGCGTTCGTCAGAGCCATGGCTGCCACCCTTGTCCGAGGATCCCACAATGGGGCGCGACGGCCCCGGTCGACGATCTCCTTGCGTCAGGCGTGCCAACGGAAACCGATTGGAAACCATGCCGCTACGGCACATTTCGCCGGAGCGGGGCGGGTCCGGTGGTGCCGGGCCCGTTCCGTTCGAAGCGTGGTTGTATCAGGACGGGGCAGGTTGCTCAGCACTCTTCCCCACCCGCCAGCCGCTTCTCGTACCGCCAGGCGGTCGTGCCGTCCTCGTAGTAATCCGGCACGGTCTCGAAGCGGTGGTAGCCGCTGCGCTCGTAGAGGCGGATGCCGGCGCCGTTATCCTCGCGCACCTCCAGGCGGAGGGACTCGCAGCCCCGGGCCATGGCCTCGGCCTCGGCGGCCCCGAGCAGCACCCGGCCCAGGCCCGTGCCGGCCCGGCTCGGCGCCACCGCGATCGAGGACAGGCGCGCGCGCGCGCTGCCGCGGCGGCGCTCGATCGTGGCGGCGCCGACCAGAACCGCCCCGTCGAGGGCGACGAGCAGCGAGATCGACGGCGACCCGATGGCGTGGCGGATCGCCCGGCGCTCGGCCCGGTCGGTGGCGAAGGCCGCGGCCTCGAGCGCCATCAGGGCGTCGAGGTCCTCCCGGATCGCCGGCCGGATCGTGACGGCCGGCGCCCGGGCGGGATCGCCGCTCACGCGGCCTGCCACGGATAGGTCCAGGTCTCGGTCAGGGTCTGGCCGCGGGCGCGCAGGAAGGCGCGCAATTCGGTCGATTGCCCGGGCTGGTCGAGCCGCACGTCGATCGCCGCGCGAAAGCCCCGGACGTGGAGGTTGGGCACCAGCGAGACCGCCAGGATCTTGCCCTGCGTCGTCGAGGGCACGATCTCGACCGCCTTCGGGTCGGTGAGCCAGTAGCCGAGGTCGCCGCCCGAGAAGTCGACGAGGAAGCGCCGGGTGCGCGGCTCGCTGGCATCCGCCGTGCCGCCGCTCGCCGTGGTGCGGGCGACGTAGGTGTTCACGACGCGCCCGCCGGGATGCAGGTCGTCGGTCTCGGCGAGCGCCCGGATCTTGTAGGACAGTTCCACCGCCTCGCCGGCCTTGTAGGGCTGCTTGGGCTGCCAGGAGGCCACGATGTTGTCGTGGGTCTCGTTCTCGGTCGGCAGCTCGACGAGGCGCACGGTGCCCTCGCCCCACTCGCCCTGCGGCTCGACCCAGTAGCCCGGGCGGCGGTGATAGTACGCCTCGAGGTCCTGGTAATCCTCGAACACCCGGTCGCGCTGCATCAGCCCGAAGCCCTTCGGGTTGCGGTCCTCGAAGGCCGAGATGCAGCGCTCCTTCGGGTTGCGCAACGGCCGCCAGATCCACTCGCCGCCGCCCGACTGCATCAGGAGCCCGTCGGAATCGTGCAGCTCGGGGCGGTAATCGTCCGAGTGGTGGCGGTCGTTCTCGCCGATGAAGAACATCGAGGTCAAGGGCGCGATCCCGACCGTGGCGAGGTCCCGGCGCGGAACCAGCGTGCAGCGCACGTCGACCACGGTCTCGTCGCCGGGATAGACCAGGAACTGGAACGCACCGGTGCAGGACGGCCCGTCGAGGAGGGCGTAGATCACCGCCCGGTCGGCGCCCTTCGGCGGCATCTCGATCCAGAACTCGCGGAAGACCGGGAATTCCTCCGGCCCGCCGACGCCCTCGACGTTGACGGCTAAGCCCCGGGCCGAGAGCCCGTAGAGCTGGTCGCGGCCGAGGAAGCGGTAGTAGCTCGCGCCGAGGAACGAGATCAGCTCGTCGAGCACGCCCGGCTTGTTGAGCGGGTAGTGCAGCCGGAAGCCCGCGAAGCCCAGAGTGACCGGCAGCGGCTTGTCGATGGTGGTGCGGCCGTAATCGAACAGGGCCGGCTGGTAGGGGATCGGCGTCGGCACGCCGTCGCGCACCACGTTCACGGTCACCGGCCTCGTATAGAGGAAGCCGGGATGGAACAGCTGGAGCCGGAACGGCCCGTCCAGGTCGCCGAGCAAGGCCTTGTCCGGCCGGAAGCGGATGTCGCGCCAGGCATCGTAGTCGAGCGAGGCCAGCGGCGCCGGCAGCGGCGCCACGGCGGCCTCGAACGGCGCTCCGGCCAGCGCCTTCGCCCGGCGCACCACCTCGTCGAAGCGGAAGCGCGGCGGGCCCGACGGGGCCGGGCTCGGGGCCGGCGGCGGCAGGGCGCTCGGGCCGGGCTGGGTCGGCCCGACCTGGGCGGAGGCCGTCCCGGTCAGGGCGGCGGAGGAGAGCAGGCCGGCGAGGAGCGCGCGGCGCGAGGGTGCGATGGTCATGGTGTCCCGGAGAATAGGGCGTCCCGGCTGAACGGCCGCCTCGTGCGTCGCCGCGCTGAATGGCCCGTCCGGCGCCGCTTGAGAAGGCCCCGCGGCATGACGGTGTCGTCATGTGCCGGACCCGCTCCCGCCGCCCGCTGTATCTCCCGCGCCACGCTGGGGAATTCCGCCGGAAATCGGGAGATCGGGGCTTGCGGTCGGGGGGCATGGTCCGTATCTACCGCCTTGCCCAATTTCGCACGTGCCTGTGGCCGCGTGCCGGTTGGTGGGCATCCGGACAAGAGGCCGGACAGCCGCCAGGGGTCTTAAAGGATCGATGGCCGGGAAGGGTGGATCCCTCCGGCCGGCATCCAGGTGGAAACACCGGACCCCGACAACAACCGGCAGCCGGAGGCAAAACCGGCGAACCCCGCTCTCCACGGGGGACGCAGCTTAAAGCAACGACGAACGGGCTTTTTTGGTCTCGTCGGCCCTCCAAAGGCCGACACCGAAGAGGCTTGTTTCTCCTTGCCCCGAGTGCGGATCGGGTTTCCCCGTTCCAAGCAAAGGCAGCTTCCGGGTGCTCTGCGCCCGCGCCGTCTGGCGTGTCTCCACAGCACGTCGGCGCCGCGTTGCATCGCCCCCTGACGCCGGACGGCCGACGCGCGCCGTCTCGATCTCGACTTCGGGTTCCCGCGGGAGCCCTCTCGAACCTTTGGTGGGGCTGATCATGACCGATCGCATCCGCGATTTCCTGCGCGTGCGCCGCGAGCTCGGCCGGGACGAGGGTCCCGTGATGGTGCTCGACCTCGACGTCGTGCGCGACAACTACGCCGCCTTCGCCCGCGCCCTGCCGGACACGCGCGTCTTCTACGCCGTCAAGGCGAACCCCGCTCCCGAGGTGCTGCGCGCGCTGGCCGAGATGGGCTCCTGCTTCGACACCGCCTCGGTGGTCGAGATCCAGATGGCGCTCGCCGCCGGTGCCACCGCCGACCGCGTGTCCTTCGGCAACACCATCAAGAAGGAGCGCTGCATCGCCCGCGCGCTTCAGCTCGGCGTGCGGCTCTTCGCCGTCGACTGCCAGGCCGAGGTCGACAAGATCGCCCGCGCCGCCGACGCGGTCAAGGTTGCCCGCGAGGACGTGCAGGTGTTTTGCCGCATCCTGTGCGACGGCGCCGGCGCCGAGTGGCCGCTCTCGCGCAAGTTCGGCTGCGTGCCGGAGATGGCGGTGGACGTGCTCGAGCACGGCACCCGGGCGGGCCTGCACGCCTACGGCGTGTCGTTCCATGTCGGCTCGCAGCAGGGCAACACGGAAGCCTGGGACGGGGCGCTCGCCTCGGCCGCGATGATCTTCCGCGAATGCGCGCATCGCGGCATCCATCTCTCGATGGTGAACCTCGGCGGCGGCTTTCCGACCAAGTACCTCAAGGCGGTGCCGGGCGTGGAATCCTACGGCGACGCGATCTTCCGGGCGCTGACCAAGCATTTCGGCAACCAGCTGCCCGAGACGATCATCGAGCCGGGCCGCGGCATGGTCGGCAATGCCGGCGTGATCGAGGCCGAGGTGGTGCTGGTCTCGCAGAAGTCGGACGCGGCCGACGAGGTGCGGTGGGTCTATCTCGACATCGGCAAGTTCGGCGGCCTCGCCGAGACGATGGACGAGTCGATCCGCTACCGTATCGTCACCGAGCACGACGAGGATCGCACGATCCCCTGCGTGCTCGCCGGTCCGACCTGCGATTCGGCCGACGTGCTCTACGAGAAGACCCCGTACCCGCTGCCGGTCTCGCTCGCCATCGGCGACAAGGTGCTGATCGAGGGCGCGGGCGCCTACACCACCACCTATGCGGCGGTGGCGTTCAACGGCTTCCCGCCGCTCCAGTCCTACGTGATCTGACGGGTTCGGCGCCGCAAGGCGCCGGTCCTTCGGAACGAAGCGCCGGGTCGGCCGTTCTCACGGGCCCCGGCGCGTTCGCGCCTTTTCCAGCCCCGGGCGCTGTCGCGCCTTTTCCAGCCACCGAACAAGTCCCGGACGGCCCGCCGCGTGCGGCGGGTGCGAGGGCTGTCCTTTGCCCGTTTTCTGTGAGTATCGGGAGGGTACGGCCGTGATCCAGATCCGCGACGAGCGCGCCACCGATGTCGCCGCCCGCGAGCACCTGCTCGATGTGTGCTTCGGCGAGGCCCGCTTCACCAAGACCTGCGAGCGCCTGCGCGAAGGGCGCTTTCCGGCCGAGGGCCTCGCCCTCGTCGTCGAGATGGACGGCCGTCTGGTCGCCACCGTGCGGCTGTGGCACGTCGATGCCGGCGGCATTCCCGCCCTCATGCTCGGCCCGATCGCCGTCGAGCCCGGCCTGCACGGGCTGGGAATCGGCCATAAGCTGATGCGCGCGGTGCTGGCGCGTGCGGCCTCGCTCGGCCACCGCGCCGTGATCCTGGTCGGGGATGCGCCCTACTACGCCCGCTTCGGCTTCACCCGCGAGCGGGTCGGGACCCTCAGCCTGCCGGGGCCCTACGCGCCGGAGCGGTTTCTGGCCCTCGACCTCGTCCCGGGTGCGCTCGACGGCGCGACCGGCATGGTGCGGGCGACCGGGCAGGTGGTGGCGAGCGCCCCGCCGGCGGAGGCGTTCCGCGTCGCCGCCTGACCGGCGCGACGTGTTCCCCCTCACGGGCGGTGCCGGGTTTGCCCGGCATCGCGGGTGAGGGTGGGGGAGGGCAGCCGCACCGACGGTCGATGATCTCAGCATCGACCGTCCCCACCTGCCGCGGCCTCGTCGTGTGATCCGTCCGAACCGACATCCTCACTGTCATCCCGGGGCCGCGAAAGCGGAATCCGGGCTCCATAAACGCTGGCAGTTGAGAATAGGGCGGCCAGCGTTCCGCTTCGTCCCGAATCCTCGGCGGTGATGGATCCCGGGTTCTCGTCTTCGACGAGACCCAGGATGACGTCGAGAGCTATCGGATGGCATGCGGCAATCTCTCAGAGCCTGTTTGATTGGCTCAAGCACCGATTCCCACACACGACCTCATCCTGAGGTGTTAGCCCATCGAAGATGGGCTAACACCTCAGGATGAGGTCGCGAGAGGGATAAAAAAGGTCGTTGCAGCTAAATTTTCGCAAGTCAAACAGGCTCTCAGGAAGCTCGTTTGCCTTCCTCGACAGTGTTGACACCCTTCTCGTCATTCCGGGGCCGCGAAAGCGGAGCCCGGAATCCAGACACTCAGGTGAGTCAGAAGAAAGCGGAACGATTTCCGCTCGATCCTGATCCATCCGAGGTTCTGGATTCCGGGCTCCGCTTTCGCGGCCCCGGAATGACCCGGTGGATTTGAGATTTCGAGCGAACAAGCAATCAGATCTCACACGGGAAGACGGGCAGGGAAAATCCCCTATCCCCCTTCGTCGTCACCGAGCAACCCCGGCTCCCGGCTCCCGGCTCACGCCGACCGGCGCAGCGAATAGGACGGCACCTCCGCCGGAACGCGGTCCTGGGCCACGATCACCTCCGGCACGCCGGCGGCCTCGGCGGTGTCGAACAGGCCGACGAGGCGCGGGTCGTCCGCTTCGGCATTCGAGGCGATCACCACCGCGTCCATCCAGGCCGAGACCGCGCTCACCAGGGGCCGGGCCTCGTCGGAGAAGCCGTCGCCGAGGCAGGCGATCACCCAGTCATAGGCCTCGCCGAGGGCGTCGAGGGTGAGCCCGAGGGCGTCGCGTCCGGCGACCAGGGCCTCGGGGCCGCCGCGGCCGCGCTCGATCAGGTTCAGGCGCGGGCCCTCGTCGGGCTGGATCACGGTGCGGAAATCCGCCTGGCCGGCGACGAGGTCGGCGAGGCCCGGGCGGTCCGTCTGCGGCCGGTCCAGGCGCACCAGGAGGGCACGGCCGTGCAGGGCGGCGGCGCGGCCGAGGCTGCGGGCGAGCCCGTCGAGGTCGGCCTCGTCGCCAGTGCCGACGAGGAGCACCCGCCGGCCGCCCCCCGCCGTCTCGATCGCATCGAGCCGCGCCACCAGCACGTCGAGGTCGTAGCGGGCCTCGAAGGGCAGCGGGGCGGCCGTGGGAGCCGGTGCGACGACCGCGATCGTCTCGGCAGGCGGCGCGGGCTCGACGGGCGGAACCGTCGGGGCAGGCGCCGGCTCCGCGACAGGACGCGGGGCGGCCGGTGCCGCGGCGGCAATCGGTGCGGGCGTTGCGGCGAGCGGCGCCGGCGCGACGGGCGCCCCGAAGGCCGGGACCGGGACGGCCGCCGGGATCGGATCGGCGCTCGGGCGCGGATCGGCGGGGAGGGGTGCGGGCATCGCGGCCACCTCCGGCTCGACCGTCCCGGTGGCGGAGGCCGCCGCGGGGAGGGGAGCCGCCGGCAGGGCGGGGGCGAGGACAGGCGCCGCGACGGGGGCCTCCGGTACCGGCTCGGTCTCCGGCCGGCGCGGGCGGCCCCGGCCGCGGCCGGGCGGGTCGCCGGCGAGCAGCGCCTTGGCGACGATGCTGCCGATGGCGAACAGGAAGGCGATCACCGTGGCGAACAGGACGATCGGCAGCTTCTTGGGGAAGGACGGCAGGTCCGGCACGACCGCGCGGGAGACCACGCGGGCATCGGCGGGTGCCGCGCTCGCCGCGTCCCGGGCCGCCGCCTCGCGGAAGCGGCCGAGATAGGATTCGAGCTGCTCGCGCTGGGCCTTCGCCTCGCGCTCGAGCGCCCGCAGCTCGACCTCGTCGCCATTCGCCTTGGCGACGATGCCGCGCTGGGCGTCCACCGCCGCCTGCAGGCTCTCGACCCGGCTGCCGGCGATGCGGGCATCGTTCTCCAGGGTGCGCACCGCGCGGTCGGCGGCGGCGCGGATCTGGGTCTCCAGGCCTTCGAGCTGGGCGCGCAGCTCCTTCATCCGCGGGTGCTGCGGCAGCAGGGTGCGGGCCTCCAGCGCCAGCTGCGCCTTCAGTCCGATACGCTGCTCGACCAGGCGGCGGATCAGCTCGTTGTTGGCGACGTCGGGGATCTCGAAGCCGCGGCCATCCTTCAGCATCTCGCGGATCAGCTTGGCCTTGGCGCCGGCATCGGCCTGGGCGGCGCGGGCCTGGGTCAGCTGGGTCGAGAGCTCGGCGAGCTGCTGGGCCGCCAGCGGCTGGCTGGTGGTGCCGCCGCTGCCGATCAGCCCGTTGCGGGCCCGGAACGCCTCGACCTTCCCCTCGGCCTCCGCGACGCGGCTGCGCAGGGTCTCGATGTTGGTGCCGAGCCAGGTCGAGGCGTAGCGGGCGGTATCGACCTTCACCGCGGCGAGCGAGGACAGGTAGAGGTCCGAGATGGTGTTGGCGGCCCTGGCGGCCAGTTCAGGATCCTTGGAGCGGAACTCGATCGTCAGGATGCGCGACTTGCCGGCGGGATAGACCAGCAGCCGGTCGAAGTATTTCTCCAGCACCCGGTCGACCGGCTCGCGGTCGAGGGGATTTTGCGCCAGGCCGAGCATCACCAGCACCTGCTGGAGGCCGCCGACGCCTTTGACCATCGGGTCGAATTCGGGGTTGCCGACGAGGCCGAGGCTCTTGATCGCCTCGCGGGCGATGTCGCGCGACATCACCACCTGGACCTGGCTCGCCACCGCCTGCTCGTCGATCGGCAGGGGTATCTCGCCCCGGTCCTGCTGCAGCCGGGTCAGCGCGCTGTCGCGGCTCTCCAGCAGCAGCTTGGCCTCCGCGGTGTAGCGCGGCGTCACCACCTGGACGAAGGCGACCGAGAGACCGAAGGCCGCGACCGTCGGCAGCAGGATGACGAGCCAGCGCCGCCGCAGCAGCCGGCCGACATCGCCGAGGGTCAGGCCGTCCTCGGGGCTGCGCTCGACCTCGGGCTCCCGCGCCGAGCGGGGATCGGCGACCGGCTTCGCGCCTTTCGGCTCCTTGGAGCCGGAATCCTTGGGACCCTTGCGGGCCCGGCCGGCGAGGCGGTCGGGCAGCCGGGCCTGCGACCGCTCGGCGAAGGGGAAGACGCGGGGCATTGCGGACCGTCGGTGAGGAGGCGGGAAGCGGCCCGGACCGGGCCCTGCCGCCAGCAGACGCGATTAAGGTTGCCGCGCGGTTAAGACCGAAATCCTCTCGTGCCGTCCCGATCGTGCCCCGGGTGAGACTTCATTAACCACGACACCCTAGGCCTGGGGACAACATCTCGGACACGACTTGGACTGGCCGGAAGCGATGAACCGACGCGCCCTTCTCACAGGCTTGGCGACCACGCTCGCGCTCGGCGGATGCCTGCGGCCCGAGTACCGCACCGCGCTCCTCGACGAGACCGGCACCGGCGCGGTCGGCGCCTCGTACTCGCTCGCCTCCGGCGACCGGCTGCGGGTGATCGTGTTCGGCCAGGACAACCTGTCGAACATCTACGCGGTCGACGGGGCCGGGCGCATCGCCATGCCGCTGATCGGCCCGATCAAGGTCGCCGGCGGCTCGACCGCCCAGGCCGCCCGCGCCATCGAGGCGCGGCTGCGCGACGGCTTCGTGCGCGAGCCCCACGTCACGGTCGAGGTCGAGGTCTACCGGCCGTTCTTCATCCTGGGCGAGGTCACCACCTCGGGCCAGTACCCCTTCGTGAGCGGCATGACGGTCGAGACCGCGGTGGCGATCGCGGCGGGCTTCGGCCCCCGCGCCGCCCGCGACTACGCCGTGCTCACCCGCGAGGGGCCGACCGGCCTCGTCTCCGGCATCGTCCCGATGACCTACCCGGTCCGCCCCGGCGACACGATCGTGGTCAAGGAGCGCTGGTTCTGAGACCCGGACGGGCGCGCACCGGGCTCGACTTGCGCTGACCGGCGGTTAACCACGCCCTCATCCATCCTGCGCGGGACTGGACTTCCCTCCCGCCGCTTAACCGCCCGGCCACGGCCTTGGGGCGAGATACGGCAGCCGCCCGCCGCGGCGCCGTCATCCGCTTCGAGGACTTCGCCCGTGGCCGCCACCTCCCATCGCCTCGCCGCCGAGCCCGCGCCGCCGGCGCCCGTGCCCGCTTCCGCCCCGCGCGAGCGGATCCTGCACGTGTTCCGCGCCCCCGTCGGCGGCCTGTTTCGCCACGTCCTCGACGTCGCGCGGCTGCAGGCCGAGGCCGGTCACGCGGTCGGCCTGTTCTGCGATGCGAGCACCGGGGGCGCCCGGGCGGAGGCGGTCCTCGCCGAGCTGGCGCCGCACCTCACCCTCGGCATCACCCGGCTGCCGATGCGCCGCAACCCGCATCCGAGCGACCTCGCCGCCCTGTCGGCGCTCGCCCGCCTCATCCGACGGCTGGCGCCGACCGTCCTGCACGGCCACGGCTCGAAGGGCGGCCTGTTCGCCCGCCTGGCGCCGGCCGGGGGCGGGGCGCCTCCGGTGCGGGCCTACACGCCGCATGGCGGCAGCTTCAACTACCGCCCGGGCACGCCGCTCCACCGCCTCTACATGCTGGCGGAGGGCGTCCTCACCCGGCGCACCGACGTTTTTCTGTTCGAGAGCGACTACATCGCCGGGCGCTACCGGGCCTATGTCGGCCCGACCGACCGGCTGGTGCGGGTGGTCCATAACGGCATCTCGCCGGCCGAGTTCGCCCCGATCGTCCCCGGTCCGGCCCCGCTCGACCTCGTCTATATCGGCGAGCTGCGCGAGGCGAAGGGCGTGCCGGTGCTGTTCGAGGCGCTGGCCCGCCTGCGCCGGGAGCAGGGCCGGCGCCTGACCCTGCTGGTGGTCGGCTCGGGGCCCGACGAGACCTCCTTGCGCAACCGCGTCGCCGCGCTGGGCCTCGCCGAGGACGTGCTGTTCGAGCCGCCGCAACCGATCCGGTCGGCGCTCAGCCGCGCCACCGTGATGGTGGTGCCCTCGCTGGCCGAGTCGCTGCCCTACGTGATCCTCGAGGCGGCCGCCGCCGCCCAGCCCCTCGTCTCGACCGATGTCGGCGGCATCCCGGAGATCTTCGGGCCCGCCGCCCCCGCCCTGGTGCCGCCGGGCGACGCCGGAGCCCTCGCCCGGGCGATCCTGCGCAAGGTCGACCAGGATCCGGATGAGCGCTCCGGCGAGGCGGCGGCGCTCAGCGCCTTCATCCGCTGCCGCTTTTCGATGAGCCGAATGGCGGAGGACGGGCTCGCCGGCTACGCCGCCGCCCGGGTCGGGCGGGGCTGACGCCCCGTCCCGGGACCGCCGATCTTCGAGAAACCCGTCATGGTCCCTTTAAGCCTTCGCTCAGGGCTTGGCGGCAGGATCCCCATCCTAACCCACGGACGATGCGAGACTTTCGTCGCCTCGACCGAGACCGGAACCGTGCCATGAGTGCGTTCGACGTCCGCGACATCCTCAAGACCGTGGCGGCCGACCAGGCCGGGCCTCTGAACCGCTCGGGCCAGGAGCGCGAGCCCGTGCCGCCCGCCGAGACGGTGGCGCCGGTGCGGCCGAACCCCGCCCTCTCGCCGGTGGTGTTCACCGGTTGCGTCCGGGCCCTCGAATTCGTCCTCGTGGCGCTGGCGGGCCTGTGCGCCCAGCGATGGCTGCTCGCCGGCGTGGTGCCGCTCAATCTCGGCTACGCGGCGGCGATCCTCGGGCTCGCCGCCCTCACGGTGCTGGTGCTGCAGGCGCTCGGCGCCTACGGCATCCGGGCGTTCCGGGCCTTCTTCAGCGTCGGCGCCCGGGTGGTGCTCGGCTGGTCGCTGGTGATGCTGCTCGCTGCCACCGCCCTGTTCCTCGCCAAGCTCGGCGACAACTACTCGCGGCTGTGGCTGGTGAGCGTCTATGGCGGCGGCCTGGCGCTGCTGCTCGCCGAGCGCCTGGTGCTGGCCCTGGTGGTCAGCGCCCAGATGCGCCGCGGCCGGTTCGACCGGCGCGTCGCCGTCGTGGGCGGGGGCGAGCCGGCCGAGGCGCTGATCCGGGCGATCGAGGCGCAGGGCGATTCCGGCCTCAAGGTGGTCGGCCTGTTCGACGACCGCAACGACGGCCGCTCGGCCGACGTGGTCGCGGGCTACCCCAAGCTCGGCACGGTCAGCGACCTCGTCACCTTCGCCCGCCGCACCAAGGTCGACCTGATCGTCTTCACCCTGCCGATCTCGGCCGAGGCGCGCATCCTCCAGATGCTGGCCAAGCTCTGGGTGCTGCCGGTCGACATCCGCCTCTCGGCCCATGCCTCGAAGCTTCGCTTACGCCCGCGCAGCTACTCCTATCTCGGCTCGGTGCCGGTGCTCGACGTGTTCGACCGGCCGATCGCCGATTGGGACGTGGTGGTGAAGGGCGTGTTCGACCGCGTGGTCGGCGCCGTGCTGCTGCTGATGCTCTCGCCGGTGATGCTGGGCGTGGCGCTCGCCGTGAAGCTCACCTCGCCCGGCCCGGTCTTCTTCCGCCAGAAGCGCCACGGCTTCAACAACGAGGTGATCGACGTCTACAAGTTCCGGTCGATGTACACCGACCAGTGCGACTTCGCGGCGAACAAGATCGTCACAAAGGGCGATCCGCGGGTGACCCCGGTCGGCCGCTTCATCCGCAAGAGCTCGCTCGACGAGCTGCCCCAGCTCATCAACGTGGTGAAGGGCGACCTGTCCCTGGTCGGGCCGCGCCCGCACGCCCTCCAGGCCAAGGCCGCCAACACCCTCTACGACCAGGTCGTCGACGGCTACTTCGCCCGCCACAAGGTCAAGCCCGGCATGACCGGCTGGGCCCAGATCAACGGCTGGCGCGGCGAGACCGACACCAACGAGAAGATCCAGCGCCGCGTCGAGCACGACCTGTACTACATCGAGAACTGGTCGGTGTTCTTCGACCTGCAGATCCTGGCGATGACGCCGCTGGCCCTGTTCAAGACCGAGAACGCATATTGAGGTGCAGGGGGGAGGACCGTTTTCCCAGCCCCCTCGGTGCCTGCTCGGTCGGGTCACGCGAGCAGGCCCGAAGGTGCCACCAACGGGAGCCTCGACGGAGGGCTCCTGGACTTATGCTGCGGGACGAGGCGGGAGAGGTGTCGGCGTCAGTTCCGCCTCGCCCCGTCCGGGTGCCGGGCTCTCACGCCCATGCCGAGAACGCCATCCGCCCCTGATTGTGCCCGAGGTTGCGCGGCAACCGCTCCGCCCTGAAGCCCGTCTCCCGCAGCCGGGCCAGCATCGCGGCCTCGTCGGAGCGGGCAAGGCCTAGCGTCCGGCGCAGCGCGCGGTAATCCGAGAACAGGGTACGGACGAGTCCGACGGCGGCCGCCACGAGGAAACCCTCGCGCCGCGCGAAGGCGAGGAGCGCCGTCGCATCGGCGACGGCGCCGAGTTGCGGCGGGATCACGTCGGCGAGGACCAGGCGACCGCCGGGCTTGAGCAGCCGGCGCCAGTCGCGCAGGCAGGCATCGAGTTCCGAGACCGTGAGGTACTGCGCCAGGGAATTCGCCACCACGAGGTCGAGGCTCGCCGCGGGCAGGGCGGCGACGTCGTCGGGGGAGAGGATGGCGATGGTCGGGGAGGCGGCGAAACGCTGCCCCAGGGCGTCGCGCTGGCGCGGGGAGGCATCGCAGAGGAGGAGCCGGCCGCAAGACTCCGCGACCCGGTCGGCCGACAGGGCCTCGCCGCAGCCGTGATCGAGAACGACCGCACCCGGATGCGGCACCAGGGCGGCGATCTCCTCGGCCAGCCCGGCATAGTGCCGGGCCTTGTGGCGCGCATTGACGTAGATCGGGGTGTCGCGGTCCCAGAACTCGCGCCAGGAAGACACCACGATCGGACAGCCTGTGTCGGGAGGGCTCAGCCGCCGATGAGCAGGACCGAGACGGCCCGGTCGATCGAGAGATAGAACACCGCGAAGGCGACGGCGGCGGCGAGCGCGAACTCGGCGGCGTCGTTGGGCAGGGCACGCAGCTCGCGCAGGGTCTCGCGGCCGTAGAGGGCGCCGAGCCAGGCGAGCGTCAGCACCACCGGCATCGCGAACAGGAACGACCAAGTGCTCTCGACGCGGCCCGCGGTCGGGTCGATCAGCGCGCGGATGTTGCGCACCCACGGCGCCTGGGTGGCGGCGGCCAGCGTCGTCACCCAGGCCAGCCCCACGGCGATGCCGAGATGGGTGGTGAAGGTGCGGTGCAGGCGCGAGAAGCTGTCGCTGGCGGCGTGGTCGATCACTGGATTCAAGCCCCGAATCGCGGCCCCGCGACGATCGTTCATCGTCGTCGCTCCAGGGCGGTGGACGGCCGGGAGAATCGGCCGCGAGTTCGGGTTTTTTGTGGCTGCGGCCGGAACCGGCCGCAACCTTTTTCGAAGTTACGCGTTGCTGCTCTTCGTCTCACGCATGAGCGTGACGAAGCGGTCGAACAGGTAGTGGCTGTCCTGCGGGCCCGGCGAGGCCTCCGGGTGGTGCTGCACCGAGAAGGCCGGACGGTCGGTGAGCGACAGGCCGCAATTCGAGCCGTCGAACAGCGAGACGTGGGTCTCGACGGCATTCGCCGGCAGGCTCGACGGGTCGACGGCAAAGCCGTGGTTCATCGAGACGATCTCGACCTTGCCGGTGGTGTGGTCCTTCACCGGGTGGTTGGCGCCGTGATGGCCCTGGCTCATCTTCACCGTGCGGCCGCCGAGCGCGAGGCCCATCAGCTGGTGGCCGAGGCAGATGCCGAAGGTCGGGACCTTCTTGTCGAGGAGGGCGCGGATCACCGGCACGGCGTACTCGCCGGTCGCCGCCGGGTCGCCCGGGCCGTTCGACAGGAAGACGCCGTCGGGCTGGAGCGCCAGCACCTCGTCGGCGCTCGCGGTCGCCGGCACCACGGTGACGTCGCAGCCCGCCTTGGCGAGCAGGCGCAGGATGTTGCGCTTCACGCCGTAATCGATCGCCACGACCTTGAGGCCTTCGCCGGCCGCCCGGCTGCCGTAGCCGGCCGGGTGCTGCCAGGAGGTCTCGCCCCAGGTCGTCGAGGCCTTGCTCGTCACCGGCGGCACGAGGTCGAGGCCTTCCATCGGCGGCAGCGACGCGGCCTTGGCGATCAGGGCCTCGCGGTCGAAGCGGCCGTCCGGGTCGTTGGCCAGGATCGCGTTCGGCATGCCGCGGTCGCGGATGAGGGCGGTGAGCGCGCGGGTGTCGACGCCGGTGATGCCGACGATGCCGCGGGCCTTGAGCCAGCCGTCGAGATGGCGCGACGAGCGCCAGTTGGACGGGTTCGTCACCGCCGAGGCGATCACCGCGCCGCGCACGCCGGAGGCCGGGGCCGCGTCGAGGCTTTCCAGATCCTCGTCGTTGGTGCCGACATTGCCGATATGCGGGAAGGTGAAGGTGACGATCTGCCCGGCATAGGACGGATCGGTCAGGATCTCCTGGTAGCCGGTCATCGCGGTGTTGAAGCAGACTTCACCGGCGGCCTCGCCGGTGGCACCGATGCCGAAACCCTCCAGAACCGTGCCGTCGGCGAGCACCAGGAGGGCGGTCGCGACGGGCTCGGCCCAGCCTTCGGGTTGCGCGGGGGCGGCCGCGTCGTCTTGCAGCATGATCGTGATCTCGCTTATGTCGCGGCCGGGCACGGCCGACGGGCGCGGCCGGCTGTTTACGAGGCCGGCAGCGGCCCGGTCAATCTGGGGACGCCCTGCTATCCCCTCAAGTGCCTCGACTTTCAAGAGCCTTGCAGGAGCCTTGCAAGTGCCTCGCCCCCCAACCGGAACACCAGGAGACCGGCATGCTGCGCCAGCGCCTCACCGCCGAGATGAAGGAGGCCATGAAGGCCGGCGACAAGGCGAAGCTCGCCACCGTCCGGCTGATCCAGGCCGCCCTCAAGGACAAGGACATCGAGGCCCGCGGCCTCGGCAAGGAGCCCCTGGGTGAGGAGGAGATCTTCTCCCTGCTCCAGAAGATGATCAAGCAGCGCAACGAATCGGCCACGGTCTACGACCAGGGCGGCCGCCCGGAGCTCGCCGAGGGCGAGCGCACCGAGGCTGCGATCATCACCCAGTTCCTGCCCCAGCAGATGGACGAGGACGAGACCCGCGCGGCGATCCAGGCCGCCATCGCGGAGACCGGTGCCGCCTCGCCGAAGGACATGGGCAAGGTCATCGCCGCCCTGAAGGGCGCCTATGCCGGCCGGATGGACTTCGCCAAGGCGAGCGGCCTCGTGAAGGCGATGCTGGCCTCCTGACGCGAACCGGACCCCGCCCCCTCGCGGGCGGGGTCCGGGCCTGCCTTTCGAAGAGCCGTAGTCCCGGACGCCGCATCCCGCCGGAACCAAGGCTCTCGTCTTCAGGTCCAGCACTCTTCGGTCGTCGGCGGCATTTGACGATCGAGGTATCTCCGTTTCGTTGCTGTCGAACGTAATCTGTTGTCAAATAAGTGACACAATTCTCTTGATGCAGATCATTTAATGCTTCTTTAGGGAAATCGTTGTCGTCTGCAGCCGCTTCGAGGTGGGGCCTGAACGGATTTCAGGCATTCGGGGGTCGCGATGCCGTCGTTGTTGTCCATCCGGGCCCAGGTGCTCGGGATCGCCCTCGCCCTCGGGGCGATCGTCGGGGCGATGACCCTCGACGGGGTGGTTACGGCCTGGACCGGCTACCGCAACGCCCGGACCGTCGCCACCGCGGCGAAGCTCGACCAGCGCATCCTCGAGGCGATGCAGGCCTTCCGCTCGGAGCGCGGCGACACCGCCGCCACCTTGAGCCTGTTGGGCGAGCAGGCCGCGGCGATGCGCAAGGTCATCGACGGCCATCGCGGCCGGGTCGACGGGGCGATCCGGGCCCTCCTCGCCGCGCCCGCCGACCTTCCGGTGCCGGGCCTCGGCGAGGCGCTGAAGGACCTCGAAGCCGGCTACGGCGACCAGCTCTCCTTGCGCCGCGCCGCCGACGAGGCCTATGCCCGCGAGGCCGAGACCCGCGACAAGGCCCTGGCCGCGCGCGTGCTGAAGACCGGCGACGCGGTGCTGGCCCGGCTCGAGCGGGTCGCCACCGTGCTCGAGCGGCAGATGGCCCGCCTCGATCCCGAGACCCGGCTCCTGACCGGCGCCAAGAACAACGCCTGGGCGACCCGGGCCACCGCCGGCTCGCTCGCCGTGGTCGTCAACACCGTCCTGTCGAGCCGGACGCCGCTGACCCTGGAGCAGGCCGAGGCGGTACAGACCCTGCGCGGCCGCTACGAGGCGACGTGGAAGCTCGCCGAGGCGGCGACCGGCGACCTGCCGAACGCGATCGCCGCCGCGGTCGCGACGGCGCAGGCCGCCTATTTCACCTCCGAGGTGACGGCGGTGATCCAGCGCAACCTGCGCGCCTTCTCGCCGGGCGCCGAGCCCGCCATGACCCTGCCCGAGTGGCAGAAATTCATCACCCCGAAGCTCAACACCATCGTGGCGGTGGCCAACGAGGCCCTCGCCGTCGGCGTCGTCGCGGCGAATGCGGCGGCCGAGGCGGCGGAACGCCACCTGATCGTCAACGCGGCCCTGTTCGCGGCGGCGCTGCTGCTCGTCGCCGCGAGCTGCGCCGTGGCGCATGTCCGCATCGCCCTGCCGATCCGGCGGATGACCGCCGCGATGCAGGCGCTCGCCGAGGGCGACGCCGCCGTGACGGTGCCGGCGCAGGGGCGGCGCGACGAGATCGGCGCGATGGCCGCCACCGTGCAGGTGTTTCGCGACAACCTGATCCGCACCCGGGCCCTGGAGGAGGAGACGGCGCTCGCCCGCGCCTCGGCCGAGGCGCAGCGACGGGCCGGCATGCGCCAGATGGCGGACGCCTTCGAGCACGCCGTCGGCGGCATCGTCGGCCAGGTCGCGGCCTCCGCCACCGAGCTCCAGGCGACCGCCGCGGTCATGACCGATGGCGCCACCCGGACCGCCGGGCGCTCCACGGCCGTCGCCGCCGCCGCTGGCCAGACCGCCGAGAATGTCGGCACCGTCGCCGCTGCCGCCGAGGAGCTGGGCGCCTCGGTGACCGAGATCGGCCGCCAGGTCTCGGGCTCGGCGGTCCTCGCCCGGACCGCCGAGGTCGAGGCCGCCGGCACCGCCGGGCACATGCGCGAGCTGAGCGAGGCGGTGTCGCGCATCGGCGACGTGGTCGGGCTGATCTCGTCGATCGCCAGCCAGACCAATCTCCTGGCGCTCAACGCCACCATCGAGGCCGCCCGCGCCGGGGCCGCGGGCCGGGGCTTCGCGGTGGTGGCGGCGGAAGTGAAGGAACTCGCCGGCCAGACCGCGAAGGCCACCGAGGAGATCACCGGCCAGATCGGCCGCATCCAGGGCAAGACCGGGGACGCGGTCTCGGCGATCGAGGCGATCACCGGGCGGATCGCCGAGATCAGCCGCGTCTCGGTGGGGATCGCCGCCGCCGTCGAGGAGCAGGGCGCGGCGACGCAGGAAATCGTCCGCAACGTCGCGGAAGCCGCCACCGGCACGAACGAGGTGACGCACACCATCACCGCCGTGGCCGGCGCCGCCGAGGAGACGGGCGCGGCGGCGACGCAGGTGCTCGCGGCCTCGTCCGAGCTGTCGCGGCAATCCGAGCAGCTCTCGGCGGAGGTGAAGCTTTTCCTCGCCACCATCCGGGCGGCGTGATCCCGACCGCGTCAGATCGGCCGCACCTCGCCGGGGCGCAGTTTCAGCCGTGCGGCGAGGCGGTCCGAGAGGGTGCCGCTCAGCTCCACCGCCGCCTGCGGCATCACCGCCTGCACGGCGGCGACCGCCGCGAGGGGATCGCTCGCCATCGCGACGTAGACCCGCAATCCCGGAGCGTTCGCCCCGTCATCGGCCGCCGAGACGGCGACGGTGAAGGCGGTCTGTTTCGGCTTCTTCGCGGGCATCGGGCTCTATCGCACGGGGTCGCGCCCCTGTCTGCGCCCTGGCCGGGGTTAGCCACATGGCGTCTCGTCGCGCCTCCTCGCCGCTGAAGCCCGAGGCGCGGGCCTCGCCGGACCCGACTCCTGCGCCTCGCTGAACCGTGACTTGCACCGACGGCGATTCGCCCCGATCTCCGCTGCACGTTTCGCCGTTCGCGTTCTGCCGTTCCCGGGGGACAGGTCCATGCTCATCAAGGTCAAGCGCGGCTGGGAGATGCCCGAGCGCCTCGCCACGCCCGAATCGGTCTTCCTCAACCGCCGGGCGCTCCTCGGCGGCAGCCTCGGGCTCGCCGCCTCCTCGCTCGCCGGCGGCCCGGCCCTCGCCGCCGTGCCGGGGGAGGGGACCGGGGCGGTGAAGACCGCCGACCTCTATCCGGCCAAGAAGAACCCTGCCTACACCCTCGACCGCGCGGTGACGGCGGAGCGCTACAGCGCCGATTACAACAACTTCTACGAGTACGGCACCAACAAGACCGTCACGCCGGGCTCCGACGCCCTGAAGGTCCAGCCCTGGACGATCAAGGTCGACGGTCTCGTCGAGAAGCCGTTCGAGATCGGCTTCGAGGATCTGGTGCGCAAGATGGCCCTGGAGGAGCGGCTCTACCGCCACCGCTGCGTCGAGGCGTGGTCGATGGCGGTGCCGTGGACCGGCTTCCCGCTCTCGGCCCTGCTGGCGCTCGCCAAGCCGAAGGGCGACGCCAAGTACATCCAGATGCAGACCTTCATGGACAAGGCGATGGCGCCGGGCCAGCGGGCGTTCTTCTACCCTTGGCCCTATACCGAAGGCCTGACCATGGCCGAGGCCAACAACGACCTCGCCTTCATGGTGACCGGCGTCTACGGCAAGCCGCTGCTCAACCAGTTCGGCGCGCCGCTGCGGCTGGCCGTGCCGTGGAAATACGGGTTCAAGTCGGTGAAGTCGATCAACCGCATCACCTTCACGGCGGAGCGGCCCAAGACCTTCTGGGAGGGCTTGCAGGCCTCGGAATACGGTTTCTGGGCCAACGTGAACCCGGCGGTGCCGCATCCGCGCTGGAGCCAGGCGAGCGAGCGGGTGCTGGGCACCGACGAACGGGTGCCGACGCTGATCTACAACGGCTACGGCGCCCAGGTGGCGGACCTGTACAAGGGGCTCGAGAAGGAGCGCCTGTTCGCGTGAGATGACGCGGGCCGGCGCATCGTCCGATGCGCCGGCCCGTTTCGCCTCACGCCGTCCCGTCACCCTGAAGGTAACCGGACTTGCGGCTGTCGGGCATCTGCAGCGAGACCAGGAACGCGATGGCGCACATCACCGTCACGTACCAGAAGAAGGTGGTCTCGTAGCCGAATTCCTTGAACTTCAGCGCCACGAACTCGGCCGAGCCGCCGAAGATCGCGTTGGCGATGGCGTAGGACAGGCCGACGCCGAGCGCCCGCACCTCCGCCGGGAACATCTCGGCCTTCACCAAGCCGCTGATCGAGGTGTAGAACGAGACGCACATGAGGGCCGCGGTGATCAGGGCATAGGCCATCACCGGGCTCTGCGCGTCGCCGATCGCGTGCATCAGCGGCACGGTCAGCAGGGTGGTGAGCCCGCCGAACAGCAGCATCGAGGTCTTGCGGCCGAACTTGTCGGCGAACATGCCGAAGAAGGGCTGCGCCACCATGTAGGTGAACAGCACCGCCGTCATCACCAGGTTGGCGGTCTTCTTGTCCATGTGCGCGGTGTTCACCAGGTACTTCTGCATGTACGTGGTGAAGGTGTAGAAGATCAGCGAGCCGCCGGCGGTGTAGCCGAGGACGGTGAGGAAGGCGCGGCGATGGTTGCGCCAGATCGACGCCATGCTGCCGGCCTCGCGCGAGGTGCGGGTCTCGGCGGTCGAGGTCTCGTGCAGCGAGCGCCGCAGGTAGAGCGCGACCACGGCGGCCGCCGCGCCGATGAAGAACGGGATGCGCCAGCCCCAGGCGGTCATCGCCTTGTCGTCGAGGCCGAGCGTCACCAGCACCACCACGAGCGAGGCGAGGAGCTGGCCGCCGATCAGCGTGACGTACTGGAACGAGCCGTAGAAGCCGCGCTTCCCCTTCAGCGCCACCTCGCTCATGTAGGTCGCCGAGGTGCCGTACTCGCCGCCGACCGAGAGCCCTTGCGCCATGCGGGCGAAGAGCAGCAGGATCGGCGCGAAGATGCCGATCTGCGCGTAGGTCGGCAGGATCGCGATGACGAGCGAGCCGGCGCACATCATCATCACGGAGATCAGCATCGAGGTCTTGCGGCCGTAGCGGTCGGCGACGCGGCCGAACACCCAGCCGCCGATCGGCCGCATCAGGAAGCCGATGGCGAACACCGCCGCGGTGTTGATGAGCTGCACCGTCGGGTCGGCGCCCGGGAAGAACACGTCCTTGAAGTAGATCGCCGTGAAGGCATAGGCGTAGAAATCGTACCACTCGACGAGGTTGCCCGACGAGGAGCCGATGATCGCCTTGATGCGGGCCTTGTTGTCGTAGGCCGCGATCGCGGCGTTCGGCGAGGAGAGGCCGTCGGCCCCGGGCCGGGTCTGGGTGGTCGTGGTCATCGCGGGGTCTGTCTCCTCCCGGGTGTTCGGCGATGGCGGCGGGCCATTGCGGCCTCGCACCGGGCACGGACTAGGAGAATGCCGGGCCGGGGTACAGCCCCGCACCGCACCATTCCCGCGATTTCATGTGTCCGGCACCGGTTGTCCCAAGGAGAGGCAGCTGACGCAAGGTCTTCAAGCAAAGAATTCGGCAGCCCGAACGGCAGCCCCGTCGTCGGGCGGACCCTGACCGGACCGGGGTGGAGATCCTGTCGCAGCGCGGCAATCTCGCGAAGACTTGTCATGCGCTTTCCGATTGATCGCTTCGCGATGCGGAAAGCGGCTTCGCTCGGACGCCGCGCGGGCTGGTGAGACGAAATCCGGAAAGGTCGTCCGGATTTCGTATCAGGGGGATGCCGGGCAGGCCTCCCGCGGCTTCGCGCCGGCAGTGCCGGTCTCGGTGGCGACGCGCTCGGCCAACGCCGCGACCGCCGCATCGAGGTGGGGGGTCAGGCGCTCGCGCGGGGGCGGAATGTCGTCGCCGATCTGCACCCAGCGGGCGCCGGTCCATTCCTGGAGGGTGAGCGGTCGGCGGCCGCTATGGTCGGCGCAGGTGAGGCGGATGCGGCGGGCGAAGCCCACGAGGCCGAGCTCCTTCCAGCGCACCGGATCGAGGTTGATCGCCTCGAGCCCGCGGCGCATCTCGGGCCCGTCGATCTCCCGCCTGCCGGCGAGGCGCTGGCCGTTGCGGATGCCCTCGGCCAGGATCACCCCGGCATAGACGCCGCGGTTGTAGAGCGGGCCGGGATTCTCCGCCTTGGGGGTGCGCGACAGCCCGGCATCGATGACCAGAAGGTCGATCTGGTCGAAGGCCGGGAAGCTGTCGCCCGGCGCGTGCCAGGTCACGGTGCGCAGGCCCTTGGCGGTGAGATCCCGGGCGCCGGCGCCCGGCTGCAGCAGGTCGTCCTCGCCGGTCCAGCCGACCACGACGACGCGGTTGAGCGGCAGGCCCGCCGCGGCGGCGTCCCTGAGCGGCGTGCCGGAGAGGCCGGCGGTGGCATCGAGGATGACGTAATCGGGATCCGCCGCCCGCACGGCGCGCCACGGCGCCGTGTTCTCCTCGGCGGAGGCCCCGTCCGGCAGGGCATAGGCGCGGAAGGCGAGGCCGGCCTCGGCGGCGAGCGCCCGCAGCACCGGCTCCGGTTCGCGCCCGGCCGGGCTGTCGCGGTGGACATAGGCGAGGCTGCGGCCCTGCGGGCTGTCCTCGCTGCCGCCCTGCCCGACATAGGCGAGCGCCGCGCTCAGGGAATCCCACACTGTGGCCGGGGGCGCGAAGGCCCAGGGCAGCACGTCGCCCCGCGCCATCGCGGCCGGGCCGTAGCCGGCGGCGACGAGGGGCATCCGGTCGCCGGCGAGCCGCGGCAGCAGCGCGAGCGCCGCGTCGGCGTTGCCGGGCACGAGCGCGATGCTGCCGCGGGCCGTGGCTCCCTCGTAGCAGGAGAGCGCCCGCGCCGCCTCGCCCCCGGTCTCGCATTCCTCGACCGC
Organism: Methylobacterium aquaticum; assembly: GCF_016804325.1. Classification (NCBI taxonomy): domain Bacteria; kingdom Pseudomonadati; phylum Pseudomonadota; class Alphaproteobacteria; order Hyphomicrobiales; family Methylobacteriaceae; genus Methylobacterium; species Methylobacterium aquaticum. The sequence goes on along the minus strand of NZ_CP043627.1, from coordinate 3,294,631 downwards.
CAGCGGGATCCCGCCGACGCCGCCGTCGCGCCGGCCGAGCATGGTCAGGTAATCGGACAGCCCGTTCGCCAGCGGCGTGCCGGCGGCGGCCATCGGGCCGGTGCGCTCGGTGAGCACGGTCAGGGCGAGGCCCTCGGCCGCGCCGGCGGGGCCGGCGACGAGGCTCAGGAGGACTGCGAGGACGGCGGAGCGGGGCGGCATGGCCGTGTCCTGACGGGGCTTCTGGGCGGAAAACAGCGAGTCGGCGGAGCCTACGCCCGGGCGCGCCCGGGCGATAGAGCACTTTCCGGCGGAGCGGATCCCGCTTCGTCGTAGGAAAATGCCGGGACATCAAGGACCTGGAGCACGTCGCGGTGGCCGCGCGACGTTGACGGGCGCCATCTCAGGTTTCGAGCACCCGGGCGGCCGGGAACAGCATCTCGACCAGCGTGCCTTCGCCCTTGCGGCTGGTGATCCGCAAGCTCGCCCGGTTCGCCTCGACCAGCGCCTTGGTCAGCGGCAGGCCGAGGCCCGTGCCGCCGCCGCGGCGCTGGGCGGTGGCGATCTGGCGGAACGGCTGGAGCGCGGTCTCGATCTCCTCCGGGCTCATGCCGATGCCGGTGTCGCGCACCCGGAGCGCCACGCCGCCCCGGTCGGTCGCCGCCGTCGAGACGATCACCTGCCCGCCGGCATCGGTGAACTTGATCGCGTTCGAGATCACGTTGAGGGTGGCCTGGCGCAACGAGCGCTGGTCGGCCAGCACCGCCGGCAGGCCGGCGGCGAAGCTCGTGCGCATCACCACCCGCTGGCGCGCCGCCTGGGGCTGCATCAGGGAGACCGAGGCCGCCACGAGGTCGTTGAGGGGCAGGCCCGCGAAGGCGAGGTCGAGATGGCCGGCCTCGATCTTGGCCAGGTCCAGGAGGTCGTTGACGAGGCTCACCACGTGCTCGCCGGAGGCCCGGATGTCGCGCAGGTAGTCGCGGTAGCGCTCGCTGCCGACGGGGCCGAACTGCTCCTCCAGCATCACCTCGGCAAAGCCGATGATCGCGTTGAGCGGCGTGCGGACCTCGTGGCTGATCGTGGCGAGAAAATCCGATTTCTGGGCGCTCGCCCGCTCGGCCTCGCGGCGGGCCCGCACCAGCTCGGCCTCGGTGCGCCGCGAGGCCGAGACGTCGCGCAGGACCGCGGCGACCCGGCGCGGCGGCCCGCTCGCCACCGGCGCCAGGGTGAGGATCAGGGGCAGCGGACCGTCCGGTCCCCGCGCCATCACCTCGTCGCCGGTCGTCGCGGTGGCCCCGGCGCCCGCCCGCAGCAGGGCGGCCTGGGCGGCCGGGCGGCTCTCGGGCGAGAACAGGCCGATCAGGGACTCGCCCGCGACCTCGCGGGGATCGGCGCCGAGCAGGCCTTGCGCGCCGCGGTTCATGCTGAGGATGCGGCCCTCGTCGTCGAGGACCACCACCCCGTCGGTGACCGCGTCGAGGATCGCCGTGGTCTCGCGCAGGTTGGCGTCGCGGTGGGCGAGATGGACCTCGGCCGCCGCCAGCGACTGGACCGGGTCGGCATCGGGCAGGCGCCGGATCGTGAGCAGGCTCGCGGGCGCGCCGTCCCACTCGATGACGCCGACGGTGACGCCGACCGGCACGCTGCCGCCGCTCCTCGTCGCGAGGGCGATCGGCGCCCCCTCGCCGGGCCCGGCCGAGGCGGAGGGATCGCGGCCGCGGAAGATCACGCCCGGTCCGCCGGCCGCGGCCAGGGCCTCGGGGCTGTCGTAGCCCGACAGAACCAGGAGATGGCGGTTGGCGAGCAGCACGTCGTCGCCGCGATGGACCAGCAATCCGACCGGCAGCCGCTCGACGAGGCGGGCGAGCGCGACGTCCGCGCCGGGCTCCGGCAGCCGGGCGAGGGCCTGCGCCCCGCGGAACGGCGTCACGGCGCCGCGGGCCGGCGCAACGTGCGGCGCCGGGGCCGGGAGCGGCGCGGAGTCGGTGCTCTCCGGGTCGCCGGCGAAGCGTGCGCCGAGCGCCCGGGCGATCTCCCGGAACGCCGCGTGCTCGTTGAGGGAGAGGGAGGGGTGGCCCGGCTTCGCTTCCGCCGGGGTCTCGGCGGCGGACGATTCGTCGTTCGTCGGAGGGATGGCGGGATGCGCACCGGTCGGGTCGGCCGAGGATGACGGGGAGGCCGCGGCAGCCTCATGCCCGCGCGACGGCCCGTCGGAGGAGGATCGTTCCGGGTGCGGCTCCCGGGACGGCGGACCTTCCGGCGGAGCCGGTTGCGCTATCCCGGCTTCCGCGGAGGACGTTCCTTGCGGCGCAGGAGACGGCCGCGTCCCGAACCCCCAGCTCATCCCGAGATGCGCGAAGGGCGCCGCCATCAGGCCGGCGAATTCCGCCATGGTCGCCCCGGCGAGGGAGGCCAGGTCCGGCGTGTCCGGATCGGGCGCCGGTTGCGGGGACGCGGAGACCGGCCCGGGGTGCGGGGTGGACACCGAAGCGGGATGGTGCAGTGCAACAGGATCCGGCGCGGGCGGGCGCCCGACGGCGATCACCGCGGCGGCGCGCTCGCGCAGCGAGGGGCGGGGCGGCTTCGGTTCGGCTGCCTCCGGCCGGTCGGCGGCCGGGACGATCCGCTCCGGGTGGATGACCCCGAAGCCGCTGAAGCCCGCGAAGGCGCGGCCGGCGCCGAGGCGGGGCGCGCCCGAGAGATCGACCGCCACGGCCGTCCGGGTCCCGGCGATGCGCCAGCGCACGGGCAGGGCCCGGAAGGTCCGGCGCTGCGCCAGGGCCTCCGCCAGGGCCGGCTCCGCCTCGACCGGGCCGGCGAGCAGGTCGTCCCAGCTCCGGCCGACCGGAGAGGCGCCGACGGTCTCGGGCAATCCCCCGGTCGCCTCGACGAGGCCGCCGCGGGCGTCGCTGCGCCACAGGAAGCGCAAGGTCGGCCCGGGAGCCGTGCGGGGCGCGGGTTCCGCCGGGGCGGGGACCGGCTCGGGCGCGGATTCGGGAACCGGCTCCGGTGCGGCGACGGCAGGAGGGGCGGCAGGGGCAGTGGAAAGGGCGGCGGCCTGAGCCGCGGCCGGCGCGCGGCGGGCACGGCGGGCGGGCAGGGGATCGAGGATCGCGACGGCAAGGCCGGGCTCGCCATCCGGCAGGGCGGCGGGCAGGCAGGCGCAGAGGAGCGGCGGGGCGAGGCGTCCGGCCAGGCGCAGGCGCTCGAGCCGCGGCTGCGTCGTCCCGACCGGCAGGGTCAGGGAGCCGCGCAGCTGCGCCGGAAGGCCCAGGGACGAATCGATCCGCCCCTCCGCATCGGCGAGCGTCTCGCGCAAGGGCACGGCGGCCGGGGAGGCGTGGAGCAGCCGCGTCGCCGTCCGGTCGAGGAGCAGGAACGCGCGATCGTCGCCGGCGATCCGGTGCCCGAAGGTCGGAACGGCCCGCAGGGCCTCGATCGTCGTCTCGAAGAGCACGTCCCGACCCACTGCCTCTCCCCGCGCGCCACTGCCGCCGCCGAATCTTGCCCGGCTCTTGTCAGAACCCGACCCACCCGGCCTGCTTTAAACCAACTGACACCTTCCCGCACCGGCACGAAATGCGCAGTCGCTGCGTTATCCTGCCGTCAACCTTAACGCCTGCCGGAAAAGGTGGCATTCCGCTCGCGCCATGCTATTGTGCGATGCACAATACGTGCCGGGCCCGCAGCGTACCGCGCCGCGGGTCGCGCCAAACACGAGGAGACGAACATGACCCAGACCCCGAACTACGAGATCCCGACCGAGATGCGGGACTTCGCGGAGAAGAGCGTCGAGCAGGCCCGCAAGGCGTTCGATTCGTTCCTCGGTGCGGCGCGCAAGACCGCCGACACGCTTCAGGGTTCGGCCGAGATGGCCCGCACCAACGCCCAGGAAACCTCGACCCGCGGCTTCTCCTTCGCCGAGCAGAACGTGAACGCCGCGTTCGACCTCGCCCAGAAGCTCGTCCGCTCGAAGGACGTCCAGGAGGCGATGCAGCACCAGGCCGAGTTCGTGCGCAGCCAGTTCGCCGCCATGCAGACCCAGGCCCGCGAGTTCGGCGGCCTCGCCCAGAACGCGATGCAGCAGAGCGCCGAGAACGCCAAGCAGGCGATGCAGCAGAGCGCCGAGCAGGCCCGCACCGCCATGCAGCAGGGTGCCGAGCACGCCCGCCAGGCGATGCAGAAGGGCACCGAGGCCGCCCGCAGCGCCACCGACCAGGCCGCCAACGCCGCCAAGGACGCCACGTCCTAAGACGCGCCGCGCCGTTTCCCTGCACGGCTTCGGCCGCGCCTCCGCGAGGGGCGCGGCCTTTTTCTTTGAGGATCGCGCCCTTCTAATTCTCTCCGCCGAACAGCGCCCGGGCCTGCTCCGGCGTGGCGACGGCGATCCCGATGGTCCGGGCCAGGGCCGCAAGCCCCGCGACCTGCGCGGCGTTGTCCGGTGCCAGGCTCCCGTCCGGCCGCCACAGGTTGTTCTCGAACCCGACCCGCGCATGCCCGCCGAGCGCCGCCGCGGCGATCAGGCAGGCGGCCTCCCGCGGGCCGAAGGCGCAGAGCGCCCAGGGTAAATCGAGGTGGTGCTCGGAATTCCAGGCGGTGAGGAAGGGCAGCAGGTCGGCGGGGTCCGAGCGCTGGCCGACGGCGTAGCGGCCGAGCACGAACAGCACGCTCGCCCGGTCGAGCGGGATCAGCCCCCGCGCCGCCAGGCCCTGGAAGCGGGTGACGTCGCCCGCATCGTACAGGATGTGCTGCACCATGACCCCGGCCCGGGCCTGCTCGGCCAGGAAGGCGGCGGCGGCGCCCTCGTCCTCCGGCTCGGCGAAGAGCTCGCGCAGGGCGACCGAGAACGCCTCGGGCTTCAAAGCCCGCATCGCCGCCATCTGCTCGGCCGGGCTGTAGAGGCCGACCGCCTCGGTGGTGACCTGGCAGATCATCTCCGGCCCCGCCTCGCGGCGCACCGCCGCCAGGGCCGCGCGGTAGCGGTCGAGGTCGAGGGTGTGGCGCGCTTCCGCATCGCGCACGTGCAGATGGATCATCGCGGCGCCGGCCTCGCGGCAGCGGGCGGCCTCCAGGCCGATCTCCCGCGGCTCGATCGGCAGGGCGGGATGGTCGGCCTTGGTGCGGCGGGCGCCGTTCGGCGCCACGGTGAGCGTGAGGGGGATGGCCATCTGTCTCTCGATTTCTCCGCGCCCGTCCCGATTCGGCGACGCGGCATTCTTACGGCCGGCGCACCGGTCGGTCTCGTGGTGGTCACGCCGGATGGTCCCGACGCGAGCGCCGGTGCAGCCCCAGCACCAGGAGACCGATGCCCAGGATCGTCACGACGCCGGACGCCGCGAGGATGCGGCGGATCAGCGGCGTATAGACCCCCGTCTGCGGATCGTAGCCGTAGCAGAGCAGAATCAGGCGGTCGGAGAGGGCGCCGACCCGACCCTCGCCGGCCTCGACCAGGGCGAGGCGCAGGTCGCGGCCGGTCATCGCCAGCGGCGACAGCACGCGGGCGACCCGGCCGTCGCCGGCCAGCACCAGGGCGCCGGCCGGATGGGCGTAGGTGTCGGTGTCCCGGTCGTAGGCGTAGGCATAGCCGAGGGCCCGCGTCACCGCCGCGACCGATCCCGGCGTCCCGCTGAGCACCGCGGCACTGGCGAGGAGCGGCCCCTGGCCCAGCTGACCGGTCACCATCGCGCGGGCGGTGGCGGCATCGGCGCGTGGATTGAAGCCCAGCGTCACCAGCCGGTAATCCGCACCCGGGGCGAGGCCGGTGGCGGCGAGCGCCGTGCCGGCGAGGCTGAGCATCGGGTCGCAGACGTTGCGGCAGGCATAGTCGAGGGGCAGCAGCAGGGTCGGGCGCCCGGCCAGCGCCTGCCCGAGCGTCACGCCCCGTCCGTCGGCGGTATCGGTGAAGGCGGCATCGAGGGGCGCCCGCGCGCCGGGGGGCGGCGCCAGCCCGACGCCCGACAGGTCCTTCTGCGTCAGCCCGGCCGCGGCCGGCTGGCCGAGGAGGGTCAGGAGGACGGCAACGCCGAGAGCTCTCATCGCTTGCATCGACCGCCCGGACCCCTCACCCTCGGGAGGAGATAGGGCGGCTCTGCGTCCCGTTCACCCGGCACTCTCATGGGGCACTCTCATGGGGCCCGCCGGCCGGACGCCGCAGCGGTGAGACGAGGCGAGAATGGACGAGATTCGCGACGCGGACGCCCTGCGCGAGCATATGGGCCCGGTGAGCCGCCTGGCCGAGGGCAAGGTCCAGGCCCGCCTCGACCGGCATGCCCGCGCCTTCGTCGCGCTCTCGCCGTTCCTGGTGGTCGCCACCGCCGACGGCGAGGGCCGCGCCGATGCGAGCCCGCGCGGCGATGCGCCGGGCTTCGTGCAGGTGCTCGACGACGCCACCCTGCTGATCCCGGACCGGCGCGGCAACAACCGTGCCGACAGCTTCGGCAACCTGCTCGCCGCGCCGGGCATCGGCCTGATCTTCCTCGTGCCCGGCATCACCGAGACCCTGCGGGTCAACGGCACCGCCCGCCTCAGCACCGATCCCGCCCTGCTGGCGCCCCTCGCCGCGCAGGGCAAGGTGCCGACCACCGGGCTCGTCGTCGCGGTGCGGGAGGTGTTCTTCCATTGCGGGAAGGCGGTGATGCGGGCCAAGCTCTGGGACCCCGCGGCCCAGGTGCCGCGCGACAGCTTCCCGAGCCTCGGCCGGGTGCTCGCCGAGCAGACCGGGGCGATCGGCGTGCCCGAGGCCGAGCGGCTGATGGACGAGTCGTATCGGACGCGCCTGTATTGAGGATCAGGTCGGGGGCGTCGGCGGATCGTCCCGTCCTGGTCGTATCCTGCGAGGCGGTTCGAGACTGATTGTCCATCAGAGCCTGTCTGACCTGATCGACAGTCCTGACACCCTCCGCGTCATTCCGGGCTCCGCTTTCGCGGCCCGGAATGACGCGGAGGGTTTTATATTTGTAGAGGCGGATCGAACCGCCCCCGCTCACGTCCCCGACGGCCCGAGCGCCCGCGGCGCCGGGCTGACGATCGTCGTGCCCCCGGTGCGGATCTCGAACACCGCGAGCGTCCGGTCGCTGATGCCCTCGGGGCGGAACCGGAAGGTGCCGTCGACCCCCGCGAAGCCCGACGGATTGGTGAGCGTCGCGTCGGCGAAGCGCTGCGAGCCGTATTGCCGGTTCAAGGCCGCGGCGAGGGAGACCGCATCGAAGGACAGGGTGGCGACCCGCACCGGGTCCGACCCGAACCGCGCCCGGTAGCGCTGGCTGAATCCGGCGAAGCCCGCCGGATCGCTGGCGGCGAACCAGCCGCCCTGGAAGGCCGGCAGCGCGAACACGCGGGCGTCGTTCCAGACCGAGGTGCCGACCGGCTTGACCCGGGCCGGGTTGAAGCCGGCGCGGGCGAGCGCCGCGCCGGCCGCGCTCAAGCCCTCCGGCGTGTCGGGCAGGAAGAGGGCATCGGCCTGGGGCGCAGGCCCGGCGATCAGCGGGGCGAGGCGCCCGATCGCGGTGGCGGGGTTCCCGGCGGCATAGCGCTCGATCGCCACCACGCGGCCGCCGCGGCGGGCCACCGCCTCGCGGAACTGCGCCTCGACGACGTTGCCGTAGACCGTCTCGGGAATCAGGGCCGCGAAGGAGCGCCGCCCCGCCGCGGTGGTCTGGTCGATGATCCGGTCGACCTCGGTCTGCGGCAGGAAGCTCAGCAGGTAGACGCCGCGCGCCGCCACGCTGGCATCGGTCGAGAAGGCGATGACCGGCTTGCCGGTGGGCCGCACCGTGGCGGCGGCCGATTGCACCGTGGCGGCGAAGAGCGGACCGATGACCAGTTCCGCCCCCTCGGCGATGGCCGCGGCCGCGGCCTCCCGGGCGCCGTCCGGCGTGCCGCGGTCGTCCTTCACCAGCAGCGTCAGGTCGGGGCTCTGCGATTCCTGGAGCGCCATGTCGGCGGCGTTGCGCAGGCTCGCGCCGACCGCCGCGCCGGGCCCCGAGAGCGGCAGGATCAGCGCCACCTTGACGCTGCCGGTGCCGAGCACCGTCCCGTCGCCCGCCGGGGCCGGCGCCTCCACCGGTGCGGTGCGGGTGGCGACGACCGGGCTGTCGACCCCGCCGCAGGCGGCGAGCCCCGACAGGCCGGCGAGCACGATGGCGCCCCGCCCGAAACGTCTCAGAGTCCGAAGGCCGATGCCCCCCATCGCCCAATCCCCCGATCCGGCCCCGCAGCGCGACGCGGCGACGGCAACCCGGCAGCAACATCCGTGCCCGGTGCATAAAGTCTGCCGGCGAAAAGTAAACGACCGCTCCCGTTCGCCGCGCCATGGCGCCCCGGGGCCGAGACGTGGCAAAGTGGCGGCGATGACCCAGCGCAGCGACGATACCCGCCGCCGTTCCCCGGACCGCGCGTCCGGCCGGGGCCCGGCCGTCTACACCGCCTTCGGCCTCGCCGCCGAGGCCGAGCCCCTGTCCCCCGGCCTGCACGTCGTGGCGACGCCGATCGGCAACCTGAAGGACGTGACCTTCCGGGCGCTCTCGACGCTCGCCGCCGCCGACGCGGTGCTGGCGGAGGACACCCGGGTCACCCGCACGCTGCTGGCCCATTACGGCATCACCACGCCGCTCGTCGCCTATCACGAGCATTCGGGGGAGGGGGTGCGCGAGCGGATGATCGCCCGCATCAGGGACGGCGAGGCCCTGGCCCTGGTCTCGGATGCCGGCACGCCGCTGGTCTCGGATCCCGGCTTCAAGCTGGTTCAGGCGGCGATCGAGGCGGGCTTGTCCGTCACCCCGATCCCCGGCCCCTCGGCGGCGATCACCGCGCTCGTCGCCGCGGGCCTGCCGACCGACCGTTTCTTCTTCGAGGGCTTCCTGCCGCAGAAGAGCGGGGCGCGGCGCAACCGCTTAGGCGTGCTCGCCGGCATCCCCGGCACCCTGGTGCTGTTCGAGGCGCCCCACCGCCTGCCGGAGATGCTGGCCGACGCCGCGGACGTGCTGGGCGGCACCCGCCCCGCCGCGGTGGCGCGCGAACTGACCAAGCTGTTCGAGACCGTGCGGCGGGGCGACCTCGCGGGGCTCGCCGCCGACTACGCCGCCTCCGGCCCGCCGAAGGGCGAGGTGGTGGTGGTGATCGGCACCGCGCCCGAGGACGCGCCGGGCCCGGAGCACGATGCCGACCTCGATGCCCGGATCGAAGCCGCGCTCGCCCGCCACTCGATCAAGGACGCCGCCAGCCTCGTCGCCGACGAGACCGGTGTGAGGCGGCGCGATGTCTATGCCCGCGCCCTGGTGCTCGCCCGCCGCGCCGACGATGCCGGCGACGCGTGATGCGACCCGCCGCCGCCTCCATCTCGCCCGCGGCCGGCGGGCCGAGTGGCTGGCGGCCTTCGCCCTCCTGCTCAAGGGCTACCGGCCGCTGGCCTGGCGGGTCTCGATCGGCGGCGGCGAGATCGACCTGATCGTGCGCCGCGGTTCCGTCGTCGCCTTCGTGGAGGTCAAGGCGCGCCCGACCCTGGAACAGGCCTCCGTGTCGATCGACGCCCGCAAGCGCCGCCTGTTCTCCCGCGCCGTCCGGGCCTGGATCGCCCGGGAGCCGTGGAGCGCCGCCCTCACCCTGCGGGCCGACGCGGTGTTCGTGGCGCCGCGGCGCTGGCCCCGCCACGTCGTCTCGGCCTTCGACCTGACGATGGACCCCTGATTCGGATTTTGCGATTGCGTTCATCTTGCGTGCAGCGCAGCATGCTTACGCTTGCAATCGCGATGGTGCCGGAGATGAGGGGGGTCACACGATGCGCAGCGGTTTCGGATGCGAGTCCTGCGGCTCGCCGGGGGTACGCCTGCCGGCCGACCTGACCGACGAGGCCATGATCCAGTGCGACCGCTGCGGCTGCACGCTGATGGCCTGGGGCGCGTTCAAGCGCCGCGTCGAGGCGCAGGAGGCGGCCGACGCGCGCAAGCCGGCCGAGCGGCCGGCCGGTGCGGCGGTGCTGCGGGTGGCGGGCTGAAGGCCGGCGGATCCAACTCCCGCTGTCATTCCGGGGCCGCGTAGCGGAGCCCGGAATCCAGAACCGCGGATGGTCAAGAACGAGGCGGGTAGCGGCCCGCTTCACTCTCATCCCTCCGCGCGTCTGGATTCCGGGCTCCGCTGCGCGGCCCCGGAATGACAGCAAGGGTATCGATTCCGCCGTTGGGTCCGACAGAGCAGAATTCGCACGAGGTGCAAATTACTGCCCGGGGTTCTGCGGGATCGGAAAAGAGGAAGCTCGTGCCTCAGCGCGCCGCCGCGATCGCGGCGATCAGGGTGCGCTTGAGATCCTGCTGGCTGAACGGCTTCTGCACCACCGGACGATCGCGGAACGGCTCGCGGATGCCGGCGCCGCCATAGCCGGTCGAGAAGACCAGCGGCAGGCCGCGGCGCACGATCGCCTCGGCGACGGGATAGATCGGCTCGCCGGCGACGTTGACGTCGAGGATCGCGACCACGAAGCTCTCGCTCTCGGCCATCTCGAGCGCCTTGCTCAGCCGGGCCGCCGGACCCACGACTTCGCACCCGAAATCGAGCAGCATGTCCTCCAGCAGCATCGAGATCGCCGCTTCGTCCTCCACCACGAGGACGCGGGCACCGTTCAGGAGGTCTTCGCTTGTTTCCGTGCCCACGCCGGAGTTCTTTCCCTCAACGCCCCGTATCGAGGCCCGACCGACCTGTTCCTGCCGTGGCGGCATCCGCTCGACCGTCAGGGGTTTCATCCGCCCGCAACCCATGCGAGTCCGCGCCGGTCGCCAGGACCTGCGCCGGTGAGCCGTCGCCCGGAACGCCAGACATGTCAAGCGCACGACCCTGGGACGCGATGCAGCGGCACCACGATACTCCCCACCCCTTGAATCGGCGAGCCCTGATCGCAGGGGGCTCGCCCTCGCGTCCACGACGGCGCGGGCCGACCGGCCGGTTTCCGTGGCCTCGAAGGTCGACGGCGAGGGCGCCCTGCTCGGCCACCTGATCGCGATGGTGCTGCGGCGGCTCGGCGTCCCGGTGACGGCGCGGCTCCAGCTCGGGCCGACCCGCATCGTCCGCACCGCGCTGACCGCCGGCGAGATCGACCTCTACCCGGAATATACCGGCAATGCCGCCTTCTTCTCCGGCACCGATGCCGATCCGGTCTGGCGCCGGGCCGAGAGCGCCTACGCGGCGGCGAAGGCCTTCGATGCGAAGAACGGCCTCACCTGGCTCAAGGCGGCGCCCGCCAACAACACCTGGCAGATCGCCGTGCAGGGCAGCCTCGCCCGGGCCGAGCGCCTCGCCACGATGGCGGATTTCGCCGGCGCCGTCCGGCGCGGCCTGATCGAGCTCTGCGCCTCGGCGGAGTTCGTGGAGAGCCCGGCGGCCCTGCCGTCCTTCGAGCGCGCTTACGATTTCGTGATGCCGCGGGAGCGGATCGTGATGCTGCCGGGCGGCGATACCGCCGTCACGTTGCGGGCGGCGGCGCAGGGCATCAGCGGGGTCAATGCCGGCATGGTCTACGGCACCGACGGGGCGATCGCGGCCCTCGACGTCACGGTGATGAGCGATCCGGCCGGCGCGCAGATCGTCTACGAGCCCGCACCGGTGATCCGCACGCCCGTCCTCGACCGTCACCCGGAGATCGCTCCCGCCCTCGATCGCCTCTTTTCCGGCCTCGACCTCCCGACCCTGCGGCGGCTGAACGCCGAGGTGGCGGTGGAGGGCGACACCCCGGAGGCGGTCGCCCGCCGCTACCTCGGAACCCTCGCGCCATGATTCGCGCCGTCACTCGCACCAAGGCGTCGCCGACATGGCCCGCTGCCTGGCTCCCGCTCGTCGCCGCCGGCCTTGCCGCCGCAGCGCTCGCCGGCCTGCCGTTCCTCACCCTGGCGCCGAACCGCCTCGTGCCCGGCAGCCCGGTCGGAAGCGGCGCCGCCGGGATGGTGGCGAGCGCGCTCGCGGTCGGGGCGGCTCTGCTGCCCGCGGAGGCGGCGCGGCCGTGGCGCGCTTGGACCGCCCTCGCGGCGGCACTGTTCGCCTGGGGTGTGCTGCTGGTCGGCCTCGGCCACGAGGCGGCCGGACTCCTCGCGGGCCAGAAGCCCGCCGCCCGTGCCGCCCTCGGCTCGGGCGGGTGGCTCGCCCTGCTGGCGCTGGCGGGCCTGGCCGCGGAGACGGGCAGGGCGGTCCTGCCACGCCGCGGCGGTCTTCTCGCCGTTCTCCTGCTCCTCGGCCTCGCGGCCGTCGTCGCGGGGGCGGGTGCTCTCGATTCGCTGTCGCTCGCGGTGGAGTACCGGGCGCGGGCCGGGGCCGTGACCGCGGCGGTGCTCCAGCATCTCGGGCTCGCCGGGGCGTCGCTCGGCCTGGCGCTCCTCGTCTCCATGCCCCTGGCGCTCCTGCGCCTGCGCGACGGGCCGGGCGCGCGCCTCGTCGACGGCGTTGTGAGCGGGATCCAGGTGGTGCCGGCGCTCGCGCTCTTCGCGGCCCTGGTGGCGGGCCTGTCGGGCCTGCTCGCCCTGGTGCCGTCCCTGCGGGGTCTCGGCCTCTCCGCCATCGGCCCGGTGCCGGCGGTGATCGGCACCGCCGCCTATCTCTGCCTGCCGCTGGCGAGCGGGCTCGCCGCCGGCCTCGCCGCGGCGGATGCGGACGTGCTCGCCGCCGCCCGGGCGATCGGCCTCAACCCCCGCGAGGTGCTGCTGCGGGTGCGCGTGCCTCTCGGTGCCCCGGTGCTGATCGGCGCCGTCCGGGTCGCGGCGGTGCAGAGCGTCGGGCTCGCCACCCTCGGCGGCCTCGTCGGGGCCGGCGGGCTCGGGGCGCTGGTCTTCGAGGGCATGGCGCAGTTCGCCCAGGACCTGATCCTGCTCGGGGCGCTCCCGGTGATCGGCCTCGCGCTGGCGATCGATGCCGGGCTCGCGCTCCTCGGCGGCACCCGGGAGGTGCCGGCATGAGCCGTCCCCGCGTCACCCGCGCGCTCGGGGCCCTGCTGGTGGCCGTGTGCTTCGCGCTGCTCAGCCTGCCGGAGGTCGCCGGCTTCGTGGTCCGGGGCCTCGGCCTCCAGGCCGGCACGCCGGTGCCGGCCGGGCGCCTCGCCTGGCTGGCCCGCCAGCACCTGGCCTTGGCGCTGGCGGGCTTCCTCCTCGCGGGCGGGGCCGGGCTCGGCCTCGGCATCCTGGCGACCCGCGCCGCCGGTGCCTCGTTGCGCGCCACCCTTGACACCCTCGCCGCCGCCGCCCAGGCCGCGCCGCCGGTGGTGGTGGTGGCGCTCGCCCTCCCGGTGCTCGGCTTCGGCGCGCCGCCGATCCTGCTGGCGCTCGCTGCCTACGGGCTGATGCCGGTGATGCGCGGCACGGCCGGGGCGCTCGCCACCGTGCCGGAGGAGGTGCGCCGGGCGGCACTCGGGATGGGGCTCACGCCGGCGCAAGTTCTCGTCCGGGTCGAGCTGCCGCTCGCCGCCGGGCCGATCCTCGAATCCTTGCGGGTGGTGCTGGTGCTCGCGGTCGCCACCGCGGCGATCGGGGCGCTCGCCGGGGCCCAGACGCTGGGCACCCCGATCGTGGTCGGGTTGCAGACGCAGAACACTCTGGCGCTGGTCCAGGGGGCGGCGGCCGCGGCGGCTTTGGCCTTCCTGGCCGATGCGGCCTGGCTTACTGCGGCGGCGGGCGTGAGCCGGCTGCTGCGACGGTCGAGATGATACCAGTGGGCCTGATCTGTTTCAGAGCCTACTTATCCGATTCAGGCAGGCAATCCCACGCGTGACCTCATCCTGAGAGACCGTTTGAGCGGGATTTTTTCCTCAAGACTTAAGACGATTGGGATTATCCTATCGACTCACCTCATCCTGAGAGCCTGTTTGAGCAGAACTTATACTCAAGACTTGAGGCGGGCGGGATCGTCCTACCCTCTAACCTCATCCTGAGGTGCGAACGAAGTGAGCCTCGAAGGAGGGCTCCAGGGATCGCCGAGGCTTCTGGAGCCCTCCTTCGAGGTCAGTCGATCTTCGATCGACTAACACCTCAGGACGAGGTCGCGAATCAGAAGCAAATTTGATCGATATACTGATATCAAGACGCAAACCAGATCTCAGCCAGCCTCGAGATGTGGCTTGAGATGGCCTAAAGAATTAAAACCCTCACTGTCATCCCGGGTCTTCGTCTTCGAAGAGCCCCGGGATGACAGTGAGAGGTGTCGGCTTGTGTGTCAGGGCGATCCGCGCACCTGCTGAAACAGGTTCCGAGATGCGAAATCGTCGCTGCTACGCCGCCGCCAGCCCCCGCTTGCGCAACAGCGGCCCGGTGCTCGGCAGCCGGCCGCGAAACGCCGTGTAGGCGCTCCGCGCGTCGCGCAGGTTGCCGGCGCCGTAGACGTAGGTCCGCAGCCGCTCGGCGGTGGCCGGATCGAAGATGTCGCCGGCCTCCCGGAAGGCGTCGAAGGCGTCGGCGTCCAGCACCTCGGACCAGAGGTAGCTGTAATAGCCCGCCGCGTAGCCTTCCCCGGCAAAGATGTGCTGGAAGTGCGGCGAGCGGTGGCGCATCGCGATCTCGGCCGGCATGCCGATCCGGCGCAGCGACTCGGCCTCGAAGGCGAGCGGATCGATGCCGCCTTCGGCCTCCGGCGACAGGTGCAGGTCGAGATCGACGATCGCGGACGCCGTGTATTCCACCGTGGCGAAGCCCTGGTTGAAGGTGCGGGCGGCGAGCAGCCGGGCCAGCAGGTCCTCGGGCATCGGCTCGCCGGTGCGGTAGTGGCGGGCATGCGCCCGCAGCACCTCCGGCTGCTCCAGCCAGTGCTCGTAGAGCTGGGACGGCAATTCGACGAAATCGCCCGCTACCGCGGTGCCGGCGAGCATCGGGTAGGTCACGTTCGACAAAAGCCCGTGCAGGGCGTGGCCGAATTCATGGAACAGCGTGCGGGCATCGTCGAAGGAGAGCAGGGACGGCTCGCCCTCCGCCCCCTTGGCGAAGTTCATCACGTTGACGATGATCGGCGTGACCGCGCCGGTCAGGCGCTCCTGCGAGCGGAAGCCGCTCATCCAGGCGCCCGAGCGCTTGCTGGCCCGCGCGAAGTAATCGCCGAGGAACAGGCCGATCACCCGGCCGTCCCGGTCGGCGACCTCCCAGGCCCGCACCTCCGGGTGGTAGCGCGGCACGTCCGGGAGTTCGGTGAAGGAGAGACCGAACAGGCGATGCGCCGTATCGAAGGCGGCCTGGATCATGCCCTCGAGGGCTAAGTACGGCTTGATCTCGCCCTCGTCGAGGTCGTGCTCGCGGCGGCGCAGGCGCTCGGCATAGTGGCGCCAGTCATGCGGCGCGAGATCGAAGCTCTGGCCGTCCTCGCGGGCCAGTGCCTGGAGGCGGTCGCGCTCGGCCACGGCCCGGCGGCGGGCCGGCGCCCAGACCTCTTCCAGGAGGCCGACGGCGGCGTCCGCGCTGCCGGCCATCGTGTCGTCGAGGCGGTAGGCGGCGTAGCTCGAATAGCCGAGCAGGCGGGCCCGCTCGGCGCGCAGGCGCAGGGTCTCGGTGATGATCGCCCGGTTGTCGGTCTCGCCCCCGTTCTCGCCCCGGCGGATCCAGGCGGCGTAGGCGCGCTCGCGCAAGTCGCGCCGGGTCGAGAAGACCAGGAACGGGTCGATCAGCGAGCGCGACAGGGTGACGACGTGGCTGTTCTTCAGCCCGCGCTCCTCGGCCGCCCGGCTGGCGGCAGCGCGCAGGAAGGGCGGCAGGCCGGCGAGATCGTCCTCACCGGTCAATTCCAGCGTGAAGGCGCCCTCGTCGGCGAGCAGGTTCTGGCTGAACTGGGTGCCGAGCTCGGCGAGCCGCGAGGCGATGGCGGCCATCCGCTCCTTCGATTCGGCGTCGAGCTCGGCCCCGGCGCGGCGGAAGCGCAGGCGGTAGCGCTCGCGCACCCGCTTCTGCTCGTCGGACAGGCCGTCCTCGCCGACGCTCGAGACCCGCGCCCACAGGTCCGGGTTGAGGTAGATCGCGCTGCCATGGCGGGCGAGCCGCGGCGACACCGACCGCTCGACCGCCTGCAGCTCGGGATTGGTGTGGCTGCCGGTGAGGTTGAAGAAGGTCGAGGAGACCCGGCGCAGGGCCTGGCCGGAGCGTTCCATCGCCTCGATCGTGTTGGCGAAGGTCGCCGGCTCGGGATTGCCGGCGATCGCCTCGATCTCGGCGACGTGCTGGGCCAGCGCCCGCTCGAAGGCCGGCTCGTAATGCGCGGGGACGATGCGCTCGAAGGGCGGCAGCCCGTGGGGCGTGGTCCAGGCCGGCTCGGAGAAGGGGTTGGGCTCGTGCTCCGCCGTGACGCCGCGCATGCTGATCCTCTCGCTGATGGCGCGGGCGACGATAGACCGTGGAGCGTGGGGCGCAAGCGCGGCAGGGCGCGCGAGGTGGGGGAACGGCTACGCTTGCTCGTCCGTTGTGAAGCGCGACTGGGGGAGGGGGCGATGCCGGGGACGATGATGGGGCGGATCCTCGCCGGGCTGGTGGGGAGTGCCATTCTGGCCGGTCCGGCTGCCGCGCAGGCACCGGCCGCTCCGTCTCCGCTGAGCCGGGTCCCGGCCGATCAGGTGCCGCTGCCGCCGCCGCGGCCCGAGGAGGCCAAGGAGCCCGCTGCGAAGGATCCGGCCCCCAAGGAGGCCGCCAAGGACACGCCCAAGGACACTTCCAAGGACACCCCCAAGGACGCGCCCGCCTCGCCCGTCCCCGAACCGGCGCCGCTGCCGCCCGAACGGCCCGCCGACCTGCCCGCCGCTCCGGCCCCCACCCCCGCCACGGTCGTTCCCGACGACACCGCCTGCCTGCGCCGGCTCGACCGCCTCGGCGTCAAGGCCGAGCCGGTGGCGCCCCTCGCCGATGGGCTGTGCGGGGCGGCCAAGCCCCTGCGGGTGACGGCGCTTCCCGACGGCGTCCCGCTCAGTCCCGCCGCCACCCTCACCTGCGTCGCCGCGGAAGCGCTCGGCCGCTGGAGCACCGAGGTCCGGGTGATCGCCGAGCGCACGCTCTCGAGCGTGCCGAAGACGATCCAGATCGGCGGCTCCTACGAGTGCCGCGGCCAGAACCACGACCCGAGCGCCAAGCTCAGCGAGCACGCCTATGCCAACGGCGTCGACGTGATGGGTTTCACCTTCGAGGGCCGGGCGCCGGTGACGGTCGGTGCGGCGCGGGAGGGCACGCCCGAGGCGGCGTTCGAAGCCGCCGTCAGGACCCGGGCCTGCGGCTTCTTCCGCACCGTGCTCGGTCCCGGCTCGGACGCGGCGCATGCCAACCACCTCCACCTCGACGAGCGCGAGCGCAATGCCGGCCACCGCCTGTGCCAGTGATACGGCATCCGGAAGATCACTTTCGGATGCCGTATCACCAGCCCGCGCGGCGCTTGAGCGAAGCCGCTTTCCGCATCGCGAAGCGATCAATCGGAAAGCGTATGACAGCGAAAAATCCGGAACGGGAGGCGGCGTCCGGCGCTTTTAGGCCTGGCTGATGTCCAGTGCAGGAGAGGGTCGGATGCGGAGGACGGCGAGGCTCGGGGCGGCTCTGCTGGTGATAGGGCTGTCCGGCGCGGCCGGCGCCGCGGAGGCGCCCCTGACGCTGGAGGCGATCAACCAGGCGCAGTTCGACGCCGGCAAGGACGACCAGGCCAAAGGCGCGAAGGAATCCGGCAAGGCGGAATCCGGGAAGGACACCAAGTCCGCGAAGGCCGCCGAGACCCGCGCCGACCCGCTGACCGTGCGGGTACAGGTGCTCCTCGACCGGGCCGGCTTCTCGCCCGGCGCCATCGACGGGCGCGACGGCGACAACCTGCGCGGGGCGCTCGCCGGCTTCGCCAAGGCCAAGGGCCAGTCCTTCTCCGGACGCCTCGACGAGAACCTGTGGCGGACCCTGTCGGGCACCAGCCAGGATCCGGCGGTGACCGAGTACACGCTGACCGAGCAGGATGTCGCCGGTCCGTACGAGGACAAGATCCCGCCGAAGATGGAGGAGCAGGCCGACCTGAAGGCCTTGTCCTACGCCTCGCCGGCCGAGATGCTGGCCGAGCGCTTCCACATGAGCAAGGACTTCCTCGAGGCCCTCAACCGCGACAAGCCGCTGACCAAGGCCGGGACGGTGATCA